>NZ_JAJOND010000001.1:2750015-3055572 GCF_024700055.1 Rhizobacter sp. J219 | reverse complement strand
GTGGCGCTCATCGCGCCGGCCGATTTCGGCCCCTTCTTCGAGCGCGAGCGGGCCAAGTGGGCCAAGGTGGTGGCCGAGGGCAACGTGAAGCTCGACTGACGGCCCACGACACGAACACAAGAGACAACCGAAGGACACCCATGAGAGAAAACCGCCTGCGCACGATGTGGCAAGCCGGCGAGGCCGCCGTCAACGGCTGGCTCGCCATCCCCAACAGCTTCTCCGCCGAGACCATGGCCCACCAGGGCTGGGACACGCTCACCATCGACCTGCAGCACGGCGTGGTCGACTACCAGGCGATGGTCGTCATGCTGCAGGCCATCTCCACCACCCCCACGGTGCCGCTGGTGCGTGTGCCCTGGCTCGAGCCCGGCATCCTGATGAAGACGCTCGATGCGGGGGCCTACGGCGTGATCTGCCCGATGGTCAGCACGCGCGAAGACGCGCAGAAGCTCGTGGCCTACACCAGCTACGCGCCCAAGGGCACGCGCAGCTTCGGCCCGGTGCGTGCACTGCTCTACGGCGGCGCCGACTACCCGCAGCATGCCAACGACACCATCGTGCGCTTCGCGATGATCGAGACGGCGCAGGCACTCGACAACCTCGACGACATCCTGAGCGTGGAGGGGTTGGACGCGATCTACATCGGCCCCTCCGACCTGTCGCTCGCGCTCGGCTGCAAGCCGACCTTCGACGAGGTGGACCCGAAAGCCGCGCAAGCCATCGACCACATCCTCGCGCGGGCCAAAGCGCATGGCGTGGTGGCGGGCATCCACAACGGCGCGCCCGAGGTGGCACTCGCGCGCATCGCCAAGGGATTCCAGTTCGTCACCGTCGGCTCCGATGCGCGGCTGATGGCGGCTGGCGCGCAGGCGGTGGTCGGCAAGATGAAGGCGGGCCGTGCGCCCAGCGATGCGGGCTCCGGCTCCTACTGATTTCGATTCGAGGACATCACCATGAAGGTTGGATTCATCGGCCTGGGCATCATGGGCGCGCCCATGTGCGGCCACCTCATCGCCGCAGGCCACGAGCTCTTCGTCCACACGCGCAGCCAGCCGCCGGGCGAGATCGCCGAGAAGGCGATCAACTGCCCCGATGCGGCGACGGTCGCGCAATCCGCCGAGGTCGTGATCCTCATGCTGCCCGACACGCCCGACGTGGCGAAGGTGCTCTTCGGCGAGAAGGGCGTGGCTGCCGGCCTCTCCAAGGGCAAGCTCGTGGTCGACATGAAGCTTTCGATCTCGCCGATGGACACGAAAGAGTTCGCCAGGAAGATCGAAGCGCTCGGCTGCGACTACGTCGACGCGCCGGTGTCGGGCGGCGAGGTCGGCGCGAAGGCAGCGTCGCTCACCATCATGTGCGGTGGCAAGGAATCGGCCTTCGAGCGCGTGAAGCCGCTCTTCGAGAAGATGGGCAAGAACATCACGCTCGTCGGTGGCGTGGGCGACGGCCAGACGACCAAGGTCGCCAACCAGATCATCGTGGCGCTCAACATCGCTGCCGTGAGCGAGGCGCTGGTCTTCGCGAGCAAGGCTGGGGCCGACCCGGCCAAGGTGCGCCAGGCGCTGATGGGCGGCTTTGCGGCCAGCCGCATCCTCGAAGTGCATGGCGAGCGCATGATCAAGCGCACCTTCAACCCCGGCTTTCGCATCGGCCTGCACCAGAAGGACCTGAACCTCGCGCTGCAGGGCGCGCGCACGCTGGGTGTCGCGCTGCCGCAGACGGCGGGCGCAGCCCAGCTGATGCAGGCGGTGGCGGCGCACGGCGGGGCCGAGCTCGACCATTCGGCGCTCGTGAAGGCCCTGGAGCTGATGGCTGACCACACGGTGATGCCCGACGCCTGAGGTTCAGAATCCCGGCATGAGCCTCGACCCGCGCGCGTTCCTCCGCTCCCTCTTCGATGCCGCCATTGCCGCGGCGCAGCCTGAGCGCGTGATCGCGCCGCACCTGCCGCCGCCGCCGAAAGGCCGCACGGTGGTGATCGGTGCCGGCAAGGCGGGCGGGGCGATGGCCGCGGCGGTGGATGCGCTGTGGCCGACCGACAAGCCGATCTCGGGCCTGGTCGTCACGCGCTACGACCATGTGCCGCCGGCCTACAAGGCCCGGCCCGGCCGCATCGAGGTCGTCGAAGCGGCACACCCGGTGCCCGACGAAGCCGGCGCTCAGGCGGCACGTCGCATCGCCGCGCTGACGCAGGGCCTGACGCCCGACGACCTGGTGCTGTGCCTCATCTCCGGCGGCGGCTCGGCGCTGCTGAGCATGCCGGCCGAAGGCCTCACGCTCGAAGACAAGCAGCGCATCAACCAGGCCCTGCTCAAGAGCGGCGCCAACATCACCGAGATGAACTG
The DNA here is from genome assembly GCF_024700055.1 of Rhizobacter sp. J219. Taxonomy (GTDB): domain Bacteria; phylum Pseudomonadota; class Gammaproteobacteria; order Burkholderiales; family Burkholderiaceae_C; genus Rhizobacter. The sequence goes on along the minus strand of NZ_JAJOND010000001.1, from coordinate 3,053,224 downwards.
CGTGCGCAAGCACCTGTCGGCAATCAAGGGCGGGCGCCTGGCGGCGATGTGCGCGCCGGCGCAGGTGGTCTCGCTGCTCATCTCTGACGTGCCCGGCGACGACCCGAGCGTGGTCGCCAGCGGCCCGACGGTCGCCGACCCCAGCACCTGCCGCGAGGCGCTCGGCATCTTGCAGCGCTATGGCATCGACGTGCCGGCGGTCGCCGCGGCAGGCCTGCGCACCGGCGCTTTCGAAACGCCCAAGCCCGGTGACGAGCGCCTTGCGCGCAACACGCTCGCGATGATCGCCACACCCCAGGCGAGCCTGCAGGCGGCCGCGCAGGTGGCGCGTGCGGCCGGTGTCACGTCGCATGTGTTGAGCGACGAGATCGAAGGCGAGTCACGCGAGGTCGGCAAGGTGCACGCGGCCCTCGCCCGCGCGGTGGCGCGGCATGGCGAACCCTTCACCAGGCCGTGTGTCCTCTTGAGCGGTGGCGAGACCACCGTCACCGTCGGCCAACACTCGCGCGGGCGCGGCGGGCGTGCCACCGAGTTCCTGCTCGGCTGCGCCGTCGCGCTGCAAGGCGAGCCGGGGGTGTGGGTACTGGCAGGCGACACCGACGGCATCGACGGCATCGAGAGCAACGCCGGCGGGATCGTCACGCCCGACACGCTCGCGCGGGCGATGGCCCTCGGCCGCAAGCCCGACGAGTACCTCGCGTCGCATGATGCGTGGAGCTTCTTCTCCGCACTCGACGATCTGGTCGTGACTGGGCCGACCTACACCAACGTCAACGACTTCCGTGCGCTGCTGATTCTGTAGATGCCCAGCTCCAGAAGTTTTGTCATCGCCATTGAACTTGCAAACGGTCACATCTGCGTTCGCCAGGGAGATGCTGACTCGTGAAGTGAGTGTGGCCACTCGCGCGGGCCGCGCGGCATGGGCCGGTGTGTCGTTGGCAGAGATCGTCGCCGCGGCGACATTCGGGCAGGGGCAAACGGCATGCGCGCACCGATGCGGCGAATGACCCACACATGTCAGGGCATTTGATCGGACCGATACACCGTTCGTGCGTTGCCCTCCCTACACTAGCCAACGCAGGGAGGTTCACCTAAGAAGCATTTGGAACCTCATGAAGACCAGAGACGTCGTTATTTTTTCGGGCAAGCGCTTCAAAGTCCCGCAGGGCATTCAGCGCATCGATCACCGTGCCACGCACGGCTGGCAACTCCGCTACGGCGGCACCAAGCTCTTCTCTGACGGCACCACCGACGGCAGCGGTGCTGCGGCGTCGCTGAAGGCCGCCACCGAGGAGCTGCTCAAGCGCATCGCCAAACTGCCGGCCCCTTCGCGCCTGCAACGCAAGCCGAGCGAGAACAAGACCACCGACCTGCCCGTGGGCATCTCCGGCCCGATCGTGCGGCAGCGCCCGGGGGCCAAGGTGCGCGAGTGCAACCTGTCGGTGTCCTTGCCGCGCTACGGCATGGTGCCGCGCCGCAGCACGATCTACATCGGCAACGAGAACACCTACACCGTGCAGCGTTTCGAGGATGCGCTTGCGCGTGCGATCAAGTTGCGCGAAGACGCCGAAGCGACCTACCGGCGCGATGCCACGCGTGCCAAGCGCGCCGACGCGCAGCGCCTGGCCGACAAGCAACGCCCGCGCCGCTCCGCCTGAGCCCGGCCTCGCAGCTCAGCCCGGCCCGGGCTGCTGCGAGTCTTCGAAGGGGGCGCGATAACCACCGAGCGGCGCGTGGTCGCTCAGGCGTGCCTTCATCGAGTCGATCCAGTCGGGCGGCGTCTGCGGCTCGTCGCGTGCGGCCACCCGCAGCGCGGCCAGGATGCCCGCGGCGGCCAGCCCATACAGCACCAGCGCCGGCAGCAGCACCTCGGCCATCGAGCGGGTGTTGTTCCAGCTGCGCGCCACGCCGAGAAACGCGCAGTACAGCCACAGCGTGTTCGACAAGGCCACCGGCAGCGCCACGCTGAGGTGGTCGCGCCAGGTCCAGCCCGACACGCGGTGCGGCTTGGCCAGGCGCGGGAAGGTGATGCGGTGTAGCACGAAGGCGTTGGCGCACAAGAGGGCCACCAGCAGTAGCTTGGCCTGCAGCTTGGGGTTGTCGAGGTACTCGGGTGAGGTCGACAGACCGAGGGCGATCGACCCCGCGCCCGACACGCACAGCGCGAGGAGCGCCAACGCGATCACCTGCATCTCGAAACGGCGGGGCGGCCGGATGATGCAGCGGTAGCGCGCCATCTTGGCCAGGAGCCGCAGGTCGGTCGTCATGATCACCCCGAGTGCGAGGCAGGTCGCCATCAGGTGCGCGTAGCTCAGCAGCAGTTTGTCCATCTCCCTGAACGCTCCCTGAATGTGCACTTGTGTGCAGTTGTGATTGTCCTGCGCATCAATCTCGGGTTGAAGGCGGGCTAACACGGTGCTCCCGGCTGTCGTCAAGCACATGTCATTCCTCTTGTGCGCCACGGCCAGCTGGCATAGAAACGAGCGGATTCGATTCAAAACGAAAAAACGTAAGGCGCGCATTGAAGGCAAATGTTTTCGTTTGTGTCGTTTTCACCCCGCCCATGCGCCGCACAGGCCGTCCACCCCAGGAGACACCGAATGATGAAATCCCGCCGCCACCTCATTGCCCTGGCCAGCGTTGGCGCGCTGGGCCTGCCCGCCTGCGGCACGCTCGGGCCCACCCCCGTACCCAGCTTCACGCTGCCGATGGCCGACGGCACGCCGCTGTTCGTGCGCCGCTGGCTGGCGGTGAGCGGCACGCCCAAAGGCGTGGTGCAGATCATTCACGGCGCCGCTGAGCACAGTGCCCGCTACGACCGGTTTGCGCGCCACCTCAACCGCGATGGCTGGCTGGTCTACGCCGACGACCACCGCGGCCATGCCAACACCCGCGTGCGCACCAAGGCGCTGGGCGATGCCGGCCCGGACGCGTGGAACAAGTTCGTGAGCGACGAGAAGGCGCTCACCGACCACATCAAGCGGCAGCACCCGGGGCTCAAGGTCTACCTGCTCGGGCACAGCATGGGCTCGTTCATCGCGCAGGACTACGTGCAGCGCTACGGCAACGCGGTCGCCGGCGTGGTGCTCTCGGGCAGCAACGGCGTGCTGGCCAACGCCGACCAGACTGTGGCCGCGGTGCGCGACCTGGCGAAGAAAGACCCGCTCGGGCCCTCGCCGGTGTTCGCCTCGGTTTTCGAGTCGTTCAACAAGCCCTTTACCGGCAAAGCCGGATTCGAGTGGCTGAGCCGCGATGTGGCCGAGGTGAAGAAATACACCGACGACCCGACCTGCGGCTTCGCGTTCAGCAACGAGCTGGTGGCCGATTTCTTCACCGGTCTGCGTGATCTCTGGAACCCCGTCAACGAAGCGCGCATCCCGAAGGGCATGCCGATCTACGTCGTCTCCGGTGACCAGGACCCGGTGGGCGGCAACACCGCGGGCCTGAAGATCCTGCTGGCCAACTACCAGCGCAACGGCCTCACCGATGTGCAGCACAAGTTCTACCCCGGTGCGCGGCATGAGATCCTGAACGAGACCAACCGCGACGAGGTCGAGCGCGACATCGTGGCGTGGCTCAACTCGAAGCGCTGAGCGCGGCCGTCCCGGCCTCGTGCTTGTGTATCGTCGGTGCATGCAGGAAGACCGACGCTACGCACCCCCGACCACCGACTTGCGCGATGTGGAGGCCGAACGCGCGCTCAGCGAACGGCCGCCCCAGGTGCGCTGGGCCTCGGTGCTGCTGTGGCTGAGCTTCACCCTCGGTGCTGCGCTGTCGGTGTATGCACTGCGCGCCGAGGGCGACCCGTCCGAGCATGCGCCGGCGGTCGATGCGGTGCTGGCCGGCATCACCTTCGGGGCGCTCGCCCTCAGTGCATGGCTCAACGTGATGATCTACCGCGGCCACAACTGGGCCCGAATCGTCTACCTCGCGCTGGCCGTCGTCGCGCTTCTGCTGATGCTCATGCCGGTGGGCGATGGGGAGCCGCTCACGCTGACCGAGACCATCGGCTACGCGCTGTCCTCGCTGCTCGACTTCGCGGCGATGGCGCTCGTCTTCACGCGGCCGGGCGCGCTGTGGTTCAGGCGCTAGTTCAAGACTAGAACGGCAGCGGCTTCAGATCGCCCACACGCTCGATGAACCACACCCCCGCAAGCAGTGCGATCAGGAGCGAGCCGCCGAGAAAGATCACGCGGCGGTAGATCCAATGCCGGCGCAAGGCAAACGCGACCGGCAGGAAGAGTGCCACGATCGCAAGCTGCCCGGCTTCGACGCCGAGGTTGAAGCCGACGAGTGCCAGCAGCAGCGCGTCGGCCGGCAGGCCGAGGTCTTGCAGCACGCTCGCAAAGCCGAAGCCGTGGATGAGCCCGAAGCAGAAGGCGACCAGCCAGCGCCGGCCTTCGACCACCGGGCGCAGGTTGTTGAGCGCGGCCAGCACCACCGAGGCCGCGATGGCCGACTCGACCCAGCGCGACGGCAGCGAGATCCACCCGAGCGTGGCGAGCGACAGCGTGATCGAGTGCGCCACGGTGAAGGCGGTCACGATCTTGGCCACGTCCCAGAACGAGGCGCGGAAGCTCTTCGCCGGCTCCCAGCGCGGCTTGCGCCACAGCAGCACCGCGGGCAGCAGCAGCGACACGAGAAAGAGGATGTGGTCGAAGCCGATCCAGATGTGCCACACGCCTTCGCGGGCGTAGTCGATGAATTGCGACCAGCGGGTGATCGTGGCGAGCTTCGAAGCTTTGCCGCGCCGCCTCGGGGCCGAAGACGGCGCTGCGCGCGCCGGCGGGGGTGGTGAGGTTCAGCAGGCCGCGGTGCTGCGGGTCGAGTTCAGCGAAGAGCCGGTAGTCGAGTGTCAGGCGCGTGGGCGCCGGCACGGGGCAGCGGATCGCCAGCTGCAGCACGCTGTAGGCGCCGTCGGTGTGGCGGTCGACCAGCTGTTGCGGCACGTCCAGCCGGCAGGGCTGGCCGTCGGCCTGCAGCGAGAGGCGGGCCAGCGCATAGGCGGCGATCTCGGGGTGTTTGGCGCGGGTTTCGCCCCAGGTGATGCGGCCGTCGCCATCGGCATCGAGGCCGATCGCGAAGTCGAGGTCGCGCAGGGCGATGTCCCACTGGCCGCTGAAGCCTTGTGAATCCGTGCGGATCATGAGGTAGCTGTCGGACGGCTTGTGGGCGTGAACGGCACCGCCGCACAGGGCCACCAGCAGGGCGCACAGCCAGCGCGCAAACGGCTTCATCGCACGCCCTTCAGCCGGTCGGCCAGCGATTGCAGCACCACACTTTCGATGCGCGAGCTGGCCATCCACTGCAGCACCGGCTCGGCGGCCGTGGGCTCGCGTGCGGCGATGGCGGCTTCGAGCAGGGCACGGGCATCGGCCGGCTCGCGCTGCACGGCGTAGTTGCGACGGGCCAGATCGAGCGCACGCGCCGGGTCGCCCAGCACGCCGAGCGCGAAGCGCGATTCCTCCTTCTCGTGCGTGGCGTCGCCACGACGCCGGGCGGCGTCGAAGCGGGCCGAGAGATCGGCCTGCCAGGCTTTCAGCGAGGGGTGTTGCAGGGCCTTGGCGGCCAGCGTGAGGCGCAGCAGCAGCAGGTCGGATCGGCCCTTGCCGTCGAGAAGCGTCAGCACCTCGGCGGGGCGCTGGCGGTCGAGCAGGAAATCGGCGTAGGCGGCAAGCAGGTAGCCGTCGGTGAGTTTGAGGGCGAGGGCGCGCCGGTAGGCCACCTCGGCCTCGGCGTGGCGGCCACGGCGCTCTTCGGTTTCGGCCAGGCGGGTCAAGGCCCACAGTTGCTCGTCGGGTGCAGCCGTGGGGTGTGCCGCGAGTGCCTTCTGCAGGGCATCGGCTGCGGCCGCGGCGCGGCCGTTGACCGAATCGACGCTGGCCAGGCACGCCGTGCCGATGAGAGGCGTGACCCGCTCGGCCAGGCGCTCGCAGGCGCTGCGGGCGGCGGGGTAGTCGCCGCGCACGAGGTGGATGGCGGCCTGCCAGCTCCACGCGTCGGCCAGGGTGGGGTCTTGTGCAGCGGCGGCGGAGAGGTCGGCCAGCGCCGCGTCGAAGTGGTGGTTGAACTGCAGCAGCACGGCACGCATTACCCGCACGGCGGGCGGCGGGGCGGGTTGCTTCCACCACGGGGCGAGCGCTGCCTGGGCGTAGCCGATGTAGCGCGGGTCGCCTTCGGCGGCCACTTCTTCGTAGTAACGGCGGGCCAGCCGAACGGCCAGCGCGGCGTCGGTCGGGTTTCGCGACAGGCTGGCCCGCAACTCGCGCATCTCACGCGCACGAGGGTCGGCGGCGCGGGTACTCAGGGTTTCCAGCAGGTCGGCGTCAGAGGCCGGGAGGTAAGGCGCCGACCACGCGGCTCCCGCGGGGAGCGCCAGCAGCAGCAAGGTGTGGCGAATCGTTTCGGTCAGTTGCATGGCGCCCACGGAAGCGAGCGCGGATGGTAGCAATCGCGTCACGATTGGCGTGAGAATGCGCGCCGGCCCTGTCAACGGATGAGGCCAGCCGCCGTTGTGGCTGGTGTCAGCTTCATCCGGTTCATTGGCGTGGGGCTGATTCCGACACGGCGAGCCGTTGCGGAATGGCGAGCCAGTGTCTGTGTATCAACCACCCAAGGAAATACCTATGAGCAAGCTTCTCTCTTCCCTGATCGTTGCCGCTTTCGCCCTGACCGCCGTCGGCGCCCAGGCTGCTTCGCACGCTGGTGCCGCTCCTGCCAAGGACGCCAAGCCCGCCGAAGCCAAGCCGGCTGCCAGCGCCGCCAAGAAGGCCGAGAAGAAGGCTGAAAAGAAGGCCGAGAAGAAGGAAGAAGCCAAGAAGTAATTCGCTTCGGCTTCATGCAAAAGGGCAGGTGCCTCGCACCTGCCCTTTTTTGTGGGCTAACGGGAAGTTCTCGTGGTCTCTTCAGGCTTCCCAGCGCCACAGGGCGCGCAGCATGACGCCGAGCGGCTGCGGCTTCGGCCGAGGGGGCGCCACGGGTGCCGGCTCGGCAGGCGTGCCACGACGCACGAACCAGTCCGCCAGGCGCGCCAGCACCCAGGCCGCGGCGACGAAGAGGCCCATGCCGGCCACGGCAAACATCACCAGCAGCGCGCCATGCACCCAGTTGTCGGCGAAGGCGCAGAAGAGCACCGCTGCGAGCACCGCCGTCGCGGCAGCACGCCGGCTGCCGCGGGCTTCGAGCATGCCTCCGAGCGCCAGCGCGTAGCAGGCGACGAAGGTCCACGCGAAGACCATCTGCAGAAGGCTCAGCTTGTTCAGCGAGGCGTTGATGTCATCCATGGGCGAAAGCATAGACATCTCAGGCGTGTAACGGATGTCAGAAAACGCCGTGTTGTGGGTTCTTCCACCGAGTTGAGGGTGTGCACATGGGTGCTCTTGTGACACTCGCATGAAAGGTGTCCGTGCTCTGTGCAAAAGCTCTCGTTCGGCTGGACGCAACGCCCGCGTTTGGGGCGGGTGCTAGATTGCCGCCCGACTTCAACCACCCCTGGGAGACTTCCATGAGCACCGAGACATCCGCCGCCCCGAACGTCACGTCGAACGGCACCCTGGGCGCCATCGGAATCGGTGTGCGTGACCTGCAGCGTTCGGCCGATTTCTACATGCGGGTGCTGGGCATGAAGCAACTGCAGACCTTCAGACTGCCCTACATGGACGAGATCGTGCTCGGCCTGGAAGGCAGCCGCGGCTCGGCCATCGTGCTGATGCACTGGACCGACGGCTCCGAGCGCCACTATGGCAGCAACGGCATCAAGCTCGTCTTCTACGTGCCCGACCCGACGGCGGTCGCACAGCGCTTTCGCGACGAAGGCCTGGAGGTGGTGCGCGAGCCGGCGCCGGTGCCGGGCCTGGGCAACGCGGTCGTCGGTTTTGCGAAAGACCCTGATGGCCACCTGATCGAGCTGCTGCAGGCCACGAACCGCGCGGCCTGACGCCGGCATGGTCCGCAAGGCGGCACCGCGCGCCGCACCGAAACTGCGCCTCACCGCGCTGGAGCGGCGCACGCAGATCATGGACAGCGCCACCGGCCTGATCCTCGGCCGTGGGCTCGCGCATTGCACGCTCGACGAGGTGGCGGCGGCCGCCGGCATCAGCAAGGCGCTCATCTACCGACACTTCTCGAGTCGTGACGAGCTGTTGAAAGCGCTGCTCGAACGCGAGTTCGGTGTGTTGCGGGGGCGCGGCCTCGCCGCGTTCGCGCCCGATGCGCCGTTCGAGCGGGTGGTGCGTGTGTCCACGCGCCAGGCCTTCGAGTACCTGCACGAACGCGGGGCCATCCTGCGCGAGCTGTTCAGCGATCGTTCGGCGATCGAGTTGCTGCAGGAGCGCGATCGCATCGAGCGCATGGAGAGCACACGCTTCTTCGTCGAGAAGTCGATCCGGACCTACGAGGTGCCGCCCGAGGTGGCACAGGTGATCGCCGTCATCACCATCAACGCACCCGCGGCTGCAGCGCGCGGGCTGCGCCGCTTCGGGTTCTCGCCCGAGATGAGCGCAGATGTCTGGAGCGAATTCGTGCTCGGCGGCTGGGCCGCGCTGGCACGCCGCTTCGGCGCGCACCACGCTTCGGGCAGGACGACGAAGGGCAAACCCGCGGCGTTGTCGGCAAGCGACATGACCTTGTCGGTTCCGCCCAGGAAGAACCCGAAGACGCCCACGCCCCGGGCCACCCGAAAGCGCGCATCCACCGGGCGTTGACGGCTTCGCCTCAGGCGATGTTCTGCTTGATGCACTGCAGTGGAGGGATTCCCCTCGCTTGAGCTGCCAGGTCGATTTGTAGACCATTTGTCTACTAAGGTGCGCGCCCAAGACGGCACCGAGCGACCGGGATCACAGCGTAGTGACGGCACCCGCCAACGCGCACAGCGAGGTGGGATGAACAAGGACTGGAGACAACGTGATGAAGCGATCGGTGGTGGCCTTGGCCGCATTGGCGGCGTGCTCGAGTGTGATGGCGCAGGTGCCGCCCACGCCGGGCGTGGTGTTGTACGGCGGCGTGGACGGCAACGTGACACGCGCCAGTGCCACCGGCCGCGGTTCGCTGTGGCAGGTGCGTGACGGTGGCATGTACGTCACCAAGATCGGCTTCACCGGCCGTGAAGACCTGGGTGGCGGCTACTTCGCGAGCTTCGTGATGGAAGGCCAGGCGAGCAGCGACACCGGCACTGCGGCCACCACCAACACCAACAACACGCCGGCCGGTACCACGGTGGCAGGCGGGCACACGTGGAACCGCAAGTCGACCGTCAGCCTGCACACGCCCTTCGGCGAAGTGCGCTTCGGCCGCGACTACACCTCGACCTTCGTGCCCACCACCTACATGGACCCGTTCTTCAGCGCCGGGGTGGCGAGCGCGGTGAACTTCCAGGTGTTCTACACGCAGACGACGCTGATGCCGACGCTCGTGCGCGCCAGCAACATGGTCGGCTACTACATCCCGCCCACCTGGGTACCGGGCTTGTATGGCTACGCGCAGGTGGCCGCCGCCGAGGGCTCCGGCGCGCGCTACACCGGCGTGGGCTCGGGCTACCGCCGCGGCCCGCTGCTGGTGAGCGGCGCCTACGGCGTCACCAAGGGTCCGCTGCAGGGCAGCGCCGGCCTGTCGGCCTCGACGGTGGCGCCCGACAACAACCTCAAGGTCTGGTCGCTCGGCGCGTCGTATGCGTTCGGCGGCTTCAAGCCGATGTTCTTCTACCAGCGCCAGGTGATGGACCGCTTCGGCCCGACCGCCGGCCCCGTCGAACTCGATCGCACGGTTGACGACTGGCTGGTGGGCTTCTCGTGGGCCATCGGTGTCAACACCCTCAAGGCCTCGTACCAGGAGAAGAACGACAAGGGCATCTCCAACGTCGACCCCAAGCAGATCGGCCTCGGCTACTCGTATCACTTGTCCAAGCGCACCGCGCTGTATGCCAACGCAGTGCAGATCAAGAACAACAACGGCGGCAGCTGGAGCTTCCTGGCATCCGGTTTCGCACCGACGGCCAACGGAACCAGCCGCGCGATCCAGGCGGGCCTGAGCCACAACTTCTGAGCGTTTTCTAGGCGGTGCCGGGGTGAGAGTCCGGCTGCATGCTTGTGATGGGGCTTCGGCCCCATCTTTTTTCCAGGGTATGCCCCGATGAGGCGGGCGGGCCGTCGAGGCAAAGAATGAGTCTTCGCAAGGAGTCACTCATCGCATGAACGCAGTTGCCTCTGCCGTCGATGCCACCCAGCTGCAGCAAGCCCTGGCAGTGGCCATGATGCGCGGCATGTCGGTGGCCCTGTGGGCCCGGCTGATGCCCGACGCCCCTGCCATCCTGAGCGAGCATGGATCACGCAGCTTTGCCGAACTGAATGCCCGCTGCAACCAGCTCGTGCGCGCCTTGCGTGCGTGTGATGTCCAGGCTGGCGACGGCATTGCGCTCCTGTGCAGCAACCGTGTCGAGTTCGCCGAGGTGTTCTGGGCATCGCGCCGCGCCGGCCTGCGCATCACGCCGGTCAACTGGCACCTGACGGCCGACGAAGCGGCCTACATCGTCAACGACTGCGATGCCAAGGCACTGTTCTTCGACGCACGCTTTGCCGGCATCGCGCAGGAGCTTGCCGAGAAGACAGGCTGCGCACGTTTCGCGATCGGCGGCCCGGTGCCGGGCTTCGACGATTACGAACAGGCCCTCGCCGGCCACGCCACCGAAGACGTCACTGACCCGCAGCTCGGCACCTCGATGCTCTACACCTCGGGCACGACCGGCCGGCCCAAGGGCGTGCTGCGTGCGGCGACGGCCGGCAGCCCCACCGGCGACGCCGCAGCCTACACGCCGGGCGAGAGCGTGCACCTGTGCACCGGGCCGCTCTACCACGCGGCGCCGCTCAGCTTCTCGCTGGCCGTGCCCAACATGTTCGGCGCCGCGGTGGTCATGATGGACGGCTGGGATGCCGAGCGTGCGCTGGCGCTCATCGAGCGGCACCGCGTGACGCACACGCACATGGTGCCGACGATGTTCCACCGCATGCTCGCGCTGCCCGAGGCGGTGCGCACGCGGCACGACCTGCGCCCGCTGCGCTACGTGCTGCATGGCGCGGCGCCGTGCCCGGTGACGGTGAAGCGCCGCCTGATCGAATGGCTCGGGCCCATCGTGCACGAGTACTACGCGGCCACCGAGGGCATGGGCTGCATGGTGGATTCGCCCACCTGGCTCGCCAAGCCCGGCACAGTGGGCCAGCCCGAGCCGGGGCACGTGCGCATCCTCGGTGAAGACGGACGCGAGATGCCGGCAGGCGAGGTGGGCACGGTGTACCTGCGTGCGCCCGACGAAGGCCGCTTCAGCTACTACAAAGACCCCACCAAGACCGCCAAGGCCTACGCCGGCTCGCACTACACGCTGGGCGACATGGGGTACCTCGACGACGACGGTTTCCTCTTCCTCACCGACCGCAGCGCCCACCTCATCATCTCGGGTGGCGTGAACATCTATCCCGCCGAAGTGGAGGCGGTGCTGCTCACGCACCCGGCGGTCGCCGACGCGGGCGTGATCGGCGTGCCCAACGAGGAGTGGGGCGAGGAAGTGAAGGCGGTGGTGATGCTGCACAGGCAGCACCCGTCGTCGCCTGAGCTGGCGCAGGCGCTGATCGCCCACTGCCGCAGCCAGCTCGCGCATTTCAAATGCCCGAAGAGCGTCGATTTCGTCGACGAACTGCCGCGGCTCGACAACGGCAAGCTCTACAAGCAGAAGCTGCGCGAGGCCTACCGCAGCCGGGCCTGAAGTCGGCCACGCGGACTCCGCGTGTTCTGCCTGTCAGCCCCGCGTCGGCCCCATCCTGGGGCGATCGGGTGGGCGCGGGCGGGCGTGTGTGTCAACCTCTTCACGCTTTGCGGCGGTTTGTGCCGCCGTCGCTTGCCTTTTGCCCGGCCCCGCTCAAGGCTGGGCCGGCTGACCCGATATCCCGGTTGAACTCCTTTCAGGCCCTGCGCCCATGTTTCGACACGTCCTCGTCCGCTGGCGGGCCCTGCCCGCCACCACCCGCCTGCATGTCACCGCCGCCAGCGTGGCCGGTGCGCTGCTGGCTGCGCTGGGCGGTGGCACCTGGTGGATGCTGGAGCGTGCCTACACCACCACCGTACAGCTCGCCTACAGCGAGGTCGACAACGCCTCGCAGCGTTTGAGCGACCGCGTGCAGCGCTTGTTCGACCAGCTCAACCAGACCGCCTCGCTCGTCAAGCACTACCAGGAGAACAACGGCGGCGCCGACCTGGTGGCGATGGAAAAGAGCGGCCTCCTGGTGCCCGCGGGTCGACTGTCGATGGCGCTGGCCGACCAGACTGGCCACGTGCTCGGCATGACCGAAGCGCAGGGCGCGGTCCCGGCAGGTGCCAAGCACGTGGCCGACCGCCAGCATTTCCAGGGTTCGTGGACTCGCACCGACCTCTCCATCGCGCAGCCGGTGTATTCCGACGCGCTCAAGCGCTGGCTGGTACCCGGCGGCAAGCAGCTGCAGCACCCCAACGGCAAGTTCGCCGGTGCGGTGTTGCTGGCCTTCGACGCCGCGTTGCTGACCGAAGGCTTCGTCGTCAACGAGAGCCAGGACACCGCGGTCGGCGTGGTCGGTGCCGATGGCATCTTCCGCTCGCGCCTGGCCAACGAGCGCCACAGCGCCGGCGACCAGATCGACGGCGAGCAGGTGGTGCGCGCCGTCAACCGCAGCGACCGCAGCATGGTGCCCACCGCCAGCAGCATCGACGGCGTCGTGCGCTTCAGGTCCGTCACGCCGATCCCGGGGCATGACCTCTACGCGCTGGTCGCGGTGCCGGCGTCGACCTCGATGGCAGGCTACTACGCGCTGCGCACCAAGACGCTGGCCACCGCCACCTTCGGCGCGCTGCTGATCATCGTCATGACGATGGTGCTGTCGCGCCAGTCGCTGCGCCTGCGCCGTACCATGGCGCTGAAGGAACAGGCCGAGCTGCGCGTCTACCACGAGAAGGAAATGCTGGAGGTGACGCTGCGCTCCATCGTCGATGGCGTGGCCACCACCAACCACCTCGGCCGCATCACCTACCTCAACCCCGCCGCCGAGGCGATGACCGGCTGGCCCGCGGCGCAGGCGATCGGCAAGCCCGTGTCGGACGTGATCTGCCTCACCCACACCCACACGCGCGAGCGCCTGGGTCTCGGCCTCAACGAGTTCGCGCGCCCCGGCGCGCAGCCGCGCCCGGCGCGCGACTCGGTGCTGGTGCAGCGCGACGGCGCGCACCGCTCGATCGAAGACTCGGCCGCGCCCATCCTCAATCGCAACGGCATCGCCGTCGGCGCGGTGCTGGTGCTGCACGACGTGAGCCCGGCCAAGAAGCTGGCCGCCGAGATGTCGTATCAGGCCAACCACGACCTGCTCACCGGCCTGCTCAACCGCGCGGCGTTCGAGATGCGCCTGGACGCCGCCATCACCACGCAAGACCTCAACGAGACCGGCGTCGTGATGTTCCTCGACCTCGACCAGTTCAAGGTCGTCAACGACACCTGCGGCCACATGGCCGGCGACCAACTGCTCAAGCAGGTGACGGCGCTGCTGATGCAGGAGATCCGCAAGCAGGACACGCTGGCCCGCCTGGGCGGCGACGAGTTCGCCGTGCTCCTCGAAGCCTGTCCGATGGAGCCCGCGCTGCGTGTGGCCGAAGCCATGCGCCGGCGCATCAGCGAACTGCAATTCGCGTGGGAAGGCCGTTCCTTCCAGCTCACGGTGAGCGTGGGCGTGGTGCCCTTCAAGGCCCATCAGTACACCCGCTCCGACCTGCTGCGCGTGGCCGACTCGTCGTGCTACGTGGCCAAGGAAGCCGGCCGCAACCGTGTGCACGTCTACGACGAGGCCGACACCGCGGTGGCCACCCGAAACGACGAGCTCGACTGGTACTCGCGGCTGCAGAAGGCGCTGACCGAAGACCGCTTCGTGCTCTACGCGCAGCGCATCGCCTCCATCCAGCAAGACGCCAGCAGCCACGAGAGCGTCGAGGTGCTGATCCGTCTGCGCGACGACGAAGGCAAGATCGTGGCGCCCATCGCCTTCATCCCGGCGGCCGAACGCTACGGCCTCATGCCCTCGATCGACCGCTGGGTGATCTCGAAGGCGCTGGAGATGCACGCGGGCTTTGCGCGCCACTACAAGCTGCCGGCGCGTTTCTCGATCAACCTGTCGGGCGCCTCGATGGCCGACCCGACGCTGGTCGACTTCGTGCGCCAGCAGCTGCGCAAGCACCGTGTGTCGCCCGAGCTGATCTGCTTCGAGATCACCGAGACCGCCGCCGTGGCGAGCTTCGACGTGGCGGTGCAGATGATCAACGGCCTGCGCGAGCTGGGCTGCCGTTTTGCGCTCGACGACTTCGGCGCCGGCATGTCCTCGTTCACCTACCTCAAGCGCCTGCCGGTCGACTACGTGAAGATCGACGGCGCCTTCGTGAAGGACATGGCCCGCGATGCCGTCGACTTCGCGATGGTCGAGGCCATCCACAACATCGCGCACCGCATGGGCCTGCGCACCGTGGCCGAGTTCGTGCAGAACGACGCCACCATCGAGATGTTGCGCGGCCTGGGCGTCGATTACGTGCAGGGCTACGGCGTCGAGAAGCCGCGGCCGCTTGACGACGCGACCCGCAGCGAGCCGCCGCCGTCCTTCCTCGCCCCCGTCGCCGCGCCCAAGCTCATGGCGGCTTGATCGGCGCTGGCGCCTGCCGCGCCTCGAGCGCAGCCTGCACCGCCGCATGCACCGCCGCCGTGGCCACCGGCTTCACCAGGTGGGCCGCAAACCCCGCGTCGCTCGACTGCCGCATGTCGCCTTGCGTGCCGTAGCCGCTGAGCGCGATCACCGGCAGCCGGCCGTGCAGGCGTCGGCCGATGTCGATGCCGCTGCCGTCGGGCAGGCCGAGGTCGGTCACCACCACGTCGAAGCCGGGCGGCGTGGCGGCCAGCGTCAGCGCTTCTTCGCAGCTGTAGGCGTGCGTGACGCGGTAGCCCAGGTGGTGCAGCGAGAGCCCGAGCGCATCGGCCGCGTCGCGGTTGTCTTCGACCAGCAGCAGGCGCACCGACTGCGGCGGCCGTGAGGAGGCCTCGTGCGCCTCGGGGGCCTCGGCCTGCGCGCTGCTCGCCTGCGTGGTGGGCAAGCGCAGTGTGAACACCGCGCCCCGGTCGCGCCCATCGCTGTGCGCCTGCAGGCTGCCCTGGTGCCGGGTGACCAGCCCGTGCGCGATGGCCAACCCCAGTCCCAGCCCGCCGAAGCGGCGCGACACGTCGGCATCGGCCTGCTCGAAGGCAAGGAAGATGCGCGGCAGTGCATCGGTGTGGATGCCGATGCCGGTGTCGGTGCAGCTCACCTCCAGTTCGCCGCCGACGAGCCGTGAGCGCACCTCGACGCGCCCGCCGCTCGGGGTGAACTTGACCGCGTTGCGCATGATGTTCCACAGCACCTGCTGGATGCGCGCCTCGTCGCCCTGCACCACGCTCTCGGGGGCGTCGAGGTGCAGGTCGAGCTGCAGCCCGCCGCGCTGGAAGTCGCCTTCGAGCATCTCGGCCACCGCGTGGATGAGCTTGTGCACGTCGACCGGCTGCAGGCGCAGGTTGACCTTGCCGGCGCCGATGGCGGTGAGGTCGAGCAGGTCGTCGATCAGCCGCGCTTCGAGCGCCACGTTGCGCCGGATCATCGGCAGCAGGTGGGCCAGCTTGTCGGGTACGGTGGCGGTGCGCTCCAGCAGCTGCGCGGCCGCGGCGATGGGCGCGAGCGGCGTGCGCAGCTCGTGCGACAGCACCGCGAGGAAACGGTCTTTCGCGCGGTTGGCGCGTTCGGCTTCTTCCTTCGCCTCGCGCAGTGCCTGCGCGTCGCGCCACGCGGCGGTGGCGTCGTGCACCAGCATCGAGAAGCCGGTGTGGTCGCCCTGCGTGTTGTAGAGCGCGGTGATCACCCCTTCGCCGCGCAGCCGGCTGCCGTCGGCACGCACCAGCCAGCGGTCGTTCTGCGCATGGCCGAGCGCGAAGGCCGTCTCCAGCTCGCGACGCCAGACGCCGTGCTCGCGGTCGTCGGGGGTGTAGATGAGGTCGATCGAGCGGCCGAGCATGTCTTCGCGACGGTGGCCGAAGATGGCTTGGGCGGCGAGGTTCCACGAGCGCACGATGCCGGCGCCGTCGAGCAGGATCACCGCGTAGTTGCGCAGCGAGTCCACCACGCGCGCATAAAGCGCATCGGCGTCGCGCAGCTGTGCTTCCACCGCCTCGCGGGCGTCGCGCAGGCGCACTTCTTCCAGCGCGCGGTCGATCGCCACCGGCAGGCGCGACAGGCGGTTCTTGATCACGTAGTCGGTCGCGCCACGCTTGAGCATGTCGACCGCGTTGTCTTCGCCGATCACGCCCGAGACGAAGATGAACGGCAGGTGCGGGTGGCGCTGTCGCACCAGGTCGAGCGCCTGGCCGCCTGAGTAGCGCGGCATCTGGTAGTCCGACAGGATCACGTCGTAACGGAAGCGGTCGAGCGAGGCCGTGAAGTTCGCCTCGTCGTCGACCCAGGTCACGCGCACGTGCGGGTAGACGCGTTTGAGCCACTCCTGCAGGATCTCGGCGTCGAAGGCCGAGTCCTCCAGCAGCAGCACGCTCAGTCGGCGGTCTGGCCCGCAGGTGCCGGTGGCCGCCGCCTCACTCATGCCGCCGACCCACCTTGAGCGAACCGGGTGGCGGCTCGTTGAGCACCGCCCAGAACACACCGAGGTCGGCAATCGCGGTGACGAACTGCTTGAACTCCACCGGCTTCACCACGTAGGCGTTGACGCCCAGCTCGTAGCTGCGCAGCACGTCGGACTCTTCGTGCGACGAGGTCAGCATCACCACCGGCACGCTGCGCAGGCCCTCGGTGGCACGCACCGTCTTCAGCACTTCGAGGCCGTTCACCTTGGGTAGCTTGAGGTCGAGCAGGATCACCGCGGGGTTGCCTTCCACGCGGTCGGCGTGGCTGCCTTCGCGGTTCAGGTAGTCGAGCGCCGCCGCGCCGTCGCGCACCACGATGACCTCGTTGGCGAGCTGGCTGCGTTCGAGTGCCACCAGGGTGAGTTCGAGGTCACGCGGGTCGTCTTCGACGAGGAGGATGGGCTTGAGCATGGGCTTAACGGGGAGGGGAGGGTGACAACAGCGTCTCGCGGCGTGGAAGGAGGAGCGTGAAGGTCGCGCCGCGACCGGGTGCGCCTTCGGCGCTGACCGTGCCGCCGTGGCGCTCGACGATGCGGCGCACGCTGGCCAGGCCGATGCCCGTGCCTTCGAACTCCTCGACCTGGTGCAGCCGCTGGAACACGCCGAAGAGCTTGTTCGCGTACTTCATCTCGAAGCCCACGCCGTTGTCGCTGACCGACAGCCCGTCGCCTTCCGGGGTGCTCACGGCGCGCAGCGTGATCTCGGGTGTCTCGCATTTGCGGCTGTACTTGACGGCGTTGCCGACCAGGTTGCGCACCGCCACCTGCAGCAGCAGCGCGTCGCCCCACAGCGTGGCGAACGGGCCTTCGACGTGCCAGCGGATGCGCCCCGGCTGCGGTGCATCGAACTCGCGCACCAGGTCCTCGACGAGCGTTGCGAGCTTCACGTCCACCCGGCGCAGCGCTGAGCGGCCCATGCGCGAGAACTCCAGCAGCGCATCGACCAGCTGGCCGGCGTACGCGGCGGCGTCTTTCACGTGGGCGAGGTAGCGCTTCGAGCGCTCGCCGAGCTGTTCGCCGTCGAGCACGAGGTCGACGTAGCCGGCGATGTGGCGCATCGGCGCGCGCAGGTCATGCGACACGGTGTACGAGAACGCCTCGAGTTCCTTGTTGACGCGGCCCAGTTCGCCTGCCACCTCGGCCAGCTCTTCGGCGCGCCGCAGCACGATGCCGATCAGCGCCTGCCGCAGCTCCAGCGCCGCGCCCAGCTCGCCGGCCGACCAGTCGAGCGAGCGGCCGCGCACCTCCTCGCGCCAGGTGGCGAAGCTGCGCCGCGGGTGCAGCCGGCCGTCGCCATGCACGTCGACGTTCTTGCGCGGGTCGCCGGCCCACTGCACCTCCTGCACCACCTCGGGCCGGAACCACAGGATGTACTGCCGGTGCACCTGCGAGATCGAGATCGCGAGCAGGCCGGAGGCGATGGCGGTGTGGGCGGCGAGCGGCGGGCATTGTTCGGGCAGCCGCGCGGTGTGGAAGGTGTGCGTGGTCCTCGGGGCGAGCCAGTCGACGAGCAGGTGCAGGCTCGCTTCGTCGGGCACGTCGCCCACCGTCCAGCATTGGTCGTTGAGCACCACCGCTGCCCCGCCGGCACGGGCGATGCGCAACAGCAGGCCGGGGTGGTCGACCAGGCGCTGCAGCGTGGCGTCGCTGTCGGCGAGGTGGGCCACGAGCGCAAGCGTCAACTGGCGCAGCTCCGCTTCCTGCGAGATGCGCGCGTTGTCTTCCTTGGCCTCGATCTGCAGCGACAGCAGCTGGCCCAGGTGCTCGCAGGCCATGCGCGTGGCGTAGTCGAGCCGGCGCGGCGCGTGGTCGTGCACCGAGATCAGTCCCCACAGTTCGCCGCGCACGATGATCGACACCGAACTCGACGCCAGCGTGCCCATGTTGCGCATGTACTCCAGATGCACCGGCGAGACGCTGCGCAGCTGCAGCAGCGACATGTCGAGCGGCCTGTCGTGCCAGGCCGGGTCGACCACGTGCACCGGCACCGGCGTGTAGGTCGCGTCGGCGATCAGGCGGAAGCGGTTCACCTTGTACAGCTCGCGCGCCTGCGGCGGGATGTCGGAGCCGGGGAAGTGGTGGCCGAGGTAGGAGTCGTAGCCGGCGTCGATCTCCTCGGCCAGCACGGCGCCGTGGCCGTCGCTGTCGAACGAGTAGACCAGGCTGCGGCCGAAGCCGGTGAGCTGCTTGATCGCCTGCGCCGCCAGCTTGCACAGCGCCTCGACCGTCTGTGCCGACTGCATGCGCGGCAAGAGCTGGCGCGTCAGCGAATAGATGGGCGAGCGCGAGCCTGACTCTTCCGGCTGGGCTTCGAGTTCGACGTTGAGCAGGCCGTCGCGCAGGTGCGCGCTGGCGTGCAGGGCACGGCCGGCCACACGCAGGTGGCCGAGCGACGACGAGCCGTCGTTGCGCGACAGGTCGGCGACCTCGAAGTCGAGGTGCGCGAAGACGTCTTCGATGCGCTGCGGCAAATCGGCCGATTCCCCGAGCAGCCGGCTCCAGTTGGCGCTGTAGGCCACGAGCGCGCGGGTGTTGGCATCGAGCGCGACCATCCAGCCGTGCGGCTGGATGGCCCCCGGCACGCGGATCGGCTCGCGTGCGCATTGCGCGAGGTCGAGCTGGGTGAGGCTTTCGCTCATGCGGTCACGCCTTCGAACACCTCGCACAGCGCGACGAAGGTGCGCTGCGCGCTGTGGCAGGCGCTGCGGGCGGCGGTATCGTCGTGGCCGAGTTCGCGGGTGATGACCTCGCGGAAGTCGCGCCACATCGCCCCGGTGGCCGCGCCGTGGCCGTGGAAGTAGCTCGCACCGCGGGCGGGCGTGAGGCCGAGGTGCTGGCGGAGCATCGGGGTGATCACCTGGCCACCGAGGGCCGAGCCTTCGATGACGTACATCGAGCCCAGGGCGCCGGCCACATCGGCCATCGGGATGCTGTGCACCGCGCGCTCGGCCGCATGCGCGAGATGAGGTGTGTGCGGGGCGTCGAGATGGCGCAGGTCGTCGGCGGCGAAGCCACTGCGCCTGCGCTTGGCCGACCAGTCGCGCAGGTGCGCGGGCAGGGCGGCCGCCAGGCGTGGCTCCCAGCGGCGCAGGAACTCGTGGAAGCCGGTCATCACGCTCGCATAACGAGCTGCACTCATGGGATGCGCCAGCCGCAGCACGGATTCGATCCGTGTGTGTTCGGTGCGTGTCTTGTCACGCAGCTCATTCAACAGCCATGCATCTGCGGGCAACGCGGCAGCTCCAGGTCGAGACAAACAGTCGGCCGATTTTGGAGGACCGTGCAAAGCCCCATGCCGCAGTCCAGCTTGCAAAAATTACCGATCGGTAGGTGCTTTCCCACAGCGGAATCGGCGCTTGCGGACTGGTGTTTCATCGCGTCGCGCCCGTAGCCTTGCGCGCATGGCAACTGCATCGCGTTCACTGTGGAAAGGCGCCATCAGCTTCGGGCTGGTGCACATCCCCGTGAGCCTGCATTCGGCGTCCACCGAAAGCGGGGTCGACTTCGATTGGCTCGACAAACGCAGCATGGACCCGGTCGGCTACAAGCGCATCAACAAGCGCACCGGCCGTGAAATCACCAAGGAAAACATCGTCAAGGGCATCGAGTACGAGAACGACAAATACGTGCTGCTCAGCGACGAGGAGATCGAGGCGGTGTACCCGCGCTCCACCCAGGCGATCGAGATCGAGGCCTTCGTGTCGATGGGCGAGATCCCGTTCGTCTATCTCGACCGGCCGTACTACCTGGCCCCGGTGGGCAAGGGCCAGAAGGTGTACGCGCTGCTGCGCGAGGCCTTGCGCAAGAGCGAGCGGGTGGGCCTCGCGCGGGTGGTGATCCACACCAAGCAGCACCTTGCCGCACTGGTGCCCGCCGGGCCGGCGCTGGTGCTCAATCTCTTGCGCTGGAGCGACGAGATCCGCACCTGGGAAGACCTCGCGCTGCCCGAGGAAGGAGTGAAGGCGAACCACATCAGTGAGCGCGAGCTGCAGATGGCGGGCGAGTTGATCGACGACATGACCGTGCCCTTCGACCCCTCGCAATTTGCCGACCGCTTCAAGGAGCAGGTGATGGCGCTGGTGGAGCGCAAGGTTGAAGCGGGCGAGACCGAAACAGTGCTCGAACCGGAAGAGGAGCCGCTGCCCAAGGGCGCCGATGTGGTCGACCTCACGGCCCTGCTGCAGCAGAGCCTGAAGGGCAGGCGCGACCCCCAACACAAGGCGGCACCGAAGAAGAAGCGTGCGGCGTGAACCCATGGGCACCGGCAGCCTCGCCACCTACCAGCGCAAGCGCGACTTCCGCGCCACGCCGGAGCCCGCCGGCGAGGTGGGCGCGTCGGGCGAGGCCTTGAGCTTCGTCGTGCAGAAGCATGCGGCGCGGCGCTTGCACTACGACTTCCGCCTCGAACTCGACGGCACGCTCAAGAGCTGGGCCGTGCCCAAGGGCCCGAGCCTCGACCCGCACGACAAACGCATGGCGGTGCAGGTGGAAGACCACCCCTTGTCGTATGGGGGCTTCGAGGGCGTGATCCCCGAAGGCCACTACGGCGCCGGCTCGGTGATCGTGTGGGACCGCGGCACCTGGGTGCCGCTCGGCGACCCGCACCAGGGCTACCGAGAGGGCAAGCTCAAGTTCGAGCTTCATGGCGAAAAGCTCAACGGCGGCTTCACGCTCGTGCGCATGAAGTCGCGCGAGCACGAGCGGCAGGTGCCGTGGCTGCTGATCAAGGAAGCCGATGACGAGGCCAAGCCTGCGAGCGAGTTCGACGTGATCGAGGCGCTGCCCGACAGCGTGCTCGTGGGCACGACGAAGCGCCCGGTCGCGGCCAAGGCGCCGGCGAAGTCTCCCGCGAAATCCCCCGCAAAGGCGCGTGCCGCAAAGCGCAGGTCCGGGCTTGAACTGCCGCTGTCGCTGACCCCGCAGCTCGCCACGCTGGTCGACGACGTGCCGCCTGGCGACGACTGGCTGTACGAGATCAAGTTCGACGGCTACCGCATCGTGACGCGCATCGACGGCGACGACGTGCGCAGCTTCACCCGCAACGGGCACGACTGGTCGCACCGCTTGCCGACGCTCGTGAAGGCCGTCCGTGCGCTCGGCATCGGCTGGGGCTGGCTCGATGGCGAGATCATCGTCGCGGGCCCGGCGGGTACGCCCGACTTCCAGTTGCTGCAGAACGCCTTCGATGCGCAGCGCACGCAGGGCATCCAGTACTACGTGTTCGACCTGCCCTTCCACGATGGTCAGGATCTGCGCGAGCACCCGTTGCGCGAGCGGCGCGAGCGGCTGCAGTCGCTGCTCGAAGGGCACGCGGCGGGCGCGGTGCAGTTCAGTGCGTCTTTCGATGCCGATCCGCGCGAACTGCTGGCCTCGGCCCGCGAAGCGGGCCTCGAAGGATTGATCGCCAAGCGCGCCTCGGCGCCGTACCGCTCGCGCCGCTCGGCCGACTGGGTCAAGCTCAAGCTCGGCCAGCGGCAGGAGTTCGTGATCGGCGGCTTCACCGACCCCAAGGGCTCGCGCGCCGGCATCGGCTCGCTGCTGCTGGGCGTGCGCGACGCGCAGGGCCACCTGCGTTATGCCGGCAATGTGGGCAGCGGCTTCGACGACAAGACGCTGGCCGCGCTGCGCAAGCAGCTCGATGCGATCGAGACCCCGACGAGCCCCTACACCGATGGGCCGATGCGTGTGGGCACGGTCAAGCGCGTGAAGCCGCATTGGGTGAAGCCCAAGCTGATCGCCGAGGTGGCATTCGCCGAGTGGACGAAAAGCGGCCACGTGCGCCAGGCGGTGTTCCACGGGCTGCGCAGCGACAAGCGGGCCGAGCGCATCACCAAAGAGGTGGCCCAGCACGTGGCGGCGGCGCCGGCCCGGACGGCATTGCCGAAGGACTTCCGCGTCACGCACCCCGAGCGGGTGATCGACCCGGGCAGCGGCATCACCAAGGGCCAGCTGATCGCGTACTACGCGCAAGTGGCCGAGTTGATGCTGCCGCACTTGAAGCAGCGGCCGGTGTCGCTGCTGCGCGCACCCGAGGGCGTGGCGGGGCAGTTCTTCTTCCAGAAGCACGCCGAGAAGAAGAGCTTTCCCCACATCCAGATCCTCGACCGGGCGCTGTACCCGTCGCACGACCCGCTGCTGGCCGTCGGCACACCGCTCGCGCTGCTGTCGGCCGCGCAGATGAACGTGATCGAGTTCCACACCTGGAACGCGACCACGCGGGCAATGGACCGGCCCGACCGCATGGTGTTCGACCTCGATCCGGGCGAGGGGGTGGCGTGGCCGAGGGTTCAGGAAGGTGCCCAGCTTGTGCACACGATGCTCGGCGAGATCGGCCTCACGGGCTTCCTGAAGACAAGCGGCGGCAAAGGCCTGCATGTGGTGGTGCCGCTCGCCCCGAAGTACGACTGGGACACGGTGAAGGACTTCTCTCAGGCCATCGTGGCGCACCTGGCCTCGGTGATCCCCGACCGCTTCGTGGCGAAGAGCGGCCCGAAGAACCGCGTCGGCCGCATCTTCGTCGACTATCTGCGCAACGGCCTGGGCGCGACCACGGTGTGCGCCTGGTCGGCCCGGGCGCGGCCGGGGCTGGGCGTGTCGGTGCCGGTCGCCTGGGACGAGTTGCCCGGCCTCACGGGTGGCGCGCAGTGGACAGTGCACACCGTGGCCGAGCGCCTGGCCATCGGCAACACGCCCTGGGCCGGTTACGCGAAGACGAAGCAGAGCCTCGCGCGGGCGATGAAGGCGATGGGTTTCGACCCGACAGCGGGGCGATGAACATGCGCACGACCACCACCGTCGATGCGACGCCGCCCGGGCTGCTCTACGTCAGCGACACCATGCCCGGCATCCGGCGCCTGCGCGATGGCGACAGCTTCCGCTACCGCGACCCGAATGGCCGGCTGCTGCGCGACCCGCAGGCGCTGCAGCGCATCCGCAAGCTGGCGATCCCGCCGGCCTACGAAGAGGTGTGGATCTGCCCCTTGCCGCAAGGCCACCTGCAGGCGACTGGCCGCGATGCACGGGGCCGCAAGCAGTACCGCTACCACCCGGACTGGCGCGAGGCGCGCGACGCGCACAAATTCGAGCGCATGCGCGAGTTCGGCCAGGCGCTGCCGCGCATCCGCGCGAAGGTCAAGCGCGACCTCGGCGCGCCGCTCGGCAGCCGGGCCTCGGTGCTGGCCGCGCTGGTGCGGCTGCTCGACACCACGCTCGTGCGCATCGGCAACGACGAATACGCCCGCGAGAACGGCTCCTTCGGCCTCACCACGCTGCGCAACCGGCATGCGGCGGTGCAGGGCGCGCGGCTGCGCCTGCGCTTTCGCGGCAAGAGCGGGGTCTGGCACGAGGTGGCGCTCGAAGACCCGCAGGTCGCGCGCATCGTGCGCGCCTGCCAGGCCATGCCGGGCCACGACCTGTTCCAGTACGAAGACGATGGCGGGCAGACGCGCTGCGTCAGCTCGTCAGACGTCAACGAATACATCCGCACCCTGAGCGGCGCCGATTTCACCGCGAAGGACTTCCGCACCTGGCATGCGAGCGTGCATGCGCTGGCGCGGTTGTGCGCATTGCGGGACCCGGGGCCGGTCAGCCGCAAACGGGCCAACGACGTCTTGCGCGAGGTGGCGGGGCTGCTGGGCAACACGCTGGCGGTGTGCCGCAAGTCGTATGTGCACCCGGGGGTGGTGGCGCTGGCGACGCAGCGAGGCGTCGGCGTCTTGGCGGAAGGGGTGTTGAAACGCTGCCGGGGCCTGACGGTGGCCGAGTGCCGGCTGCTGGCGTTTCTGTCGGCGCCGAGCGGGTCGGCACCACCGGGGCTCGGGGAAGAGCCCCGGTAGGCCGATCAGGCCGCGGCCGTCGTGGTGGTGGTCGACGACGACGAGGGCGACAGCTTGGCGCGTGCCGCTTCCTCGGCCTCCTTGCAGGACGGGGCGCACACGTGCTGCGCCTTGCCCAGCAGGCGGCGGGTCTTCAGGGTGTTGCGGGGGCGATGCTTGCCGCACAGGAAACACGACATGGTGCCGGCCTGGAAGTCACCTGCGCTCGCAAACGGCGAGCCGCCTTCCTTGACCTTGTAACGCAGCCC
The DNA here is from genome assembly GCF_024700055.1 of Rhizobacter sp. J219. Lineage (GTDB taxonomy): Bacteria > Pseudomonadota > Gammaproteobacteria > Burkholderiales > Burkholderiaceae_C > Rhizobacter. Next base: position 3,028,440 of record NZ_JAJOND010000001.1, on the reverse strand, counting down.
ATCGGCCTGGATCTTGGTTTTGACGACGTCTTTTGCCAAAGTAACTTCCTCAATTGGTTGAAAACGCAAACCCTGTATTGTCCCGCGATCTCGGTTGATGCGCACGCTTCATGGTGAAACGAGCAAAACTGAGGGTCGCGAGGACTTGATTGTCCAGACTTGAGGCCCAGTATGCAAACACCAACTCACCGGGAAGGTGAGGCCAGGGACTGGCGGTAACCCTTAGACCCCCGGTTTCGACATGGTTCCGCACCGCGGGCTGGGGGCGCGCACCAGTCGCGGGGTGCTGCAGGCAGCTCGGCCTCGGGGGTATACATCTTCGCGGTCGAAGCTCACGATGCAGGTCCAGGCCGGCTTGTTCCGCGTGTTTCGACGGATTCGGGCCTGCCCGGAACGTGGCTTGCCGGTTTCCGGCAGTCCTCGACGCGTGGAGGCCCAGGATGACAACAGTCCTTTCGAATGCCACCCGCTGCGCCTGTGCAGCGCTCTCTTGTGGGTGTGCCGCGGCGTCGTTCGCACAGCCGCTCGCCACCGTCGATCAACGGGGCCACACCGTGATCGACAACTGCGTGACCAGCGCCCAGCTCGCGTTCAAGCACGGTGTGAACGGCGCCGTGCTCGATGCGCATGACGGGGCCGAGGTGGCCGCGAGCATCGTGCGTCGTTACCCGATGATCGAACGCGATGGCCTCTACCCGCAGGCGGTGGCCTTGTGGCGGCCGCCCAAGGGCGAGTGGGTCTACGCGACCCTCTCGCAGAAGGCGCATGCACCGAACACGGCCTGCTTCACCGCCAACGTGGACGCGGCCACGGTCGATGGCACGCCCACGCTGATCCGCAAATACTTCGGCCCCGCGCCCTGAAGGCGTTTCAGCGCTGGCTTGGCGCTGCCTCGGCTTCGGCCTGCCGGCACAGCCGATCGATGCGCCAGTGCGCCTGGGCCATCGCGCCGCCTTTGCCGACCAGCCAGCCGACGACCCAGCCGAGCGCCACTTCCGCGACCCACGCGGCCAGCGCCGGGACCGACTCGACGCCCGCCGGCGGCACGGGGAAGAACATCGCGAGCCCGGTGAAGGCGATGGCCGTCCACAGCGCCGTCCAGCCGCCGCTGCGGCCGAGCTGGCGGTTGATGCGGCGCTCGTAGTGTTCGTTGCGCGCCGAGCGCAGCGCGGGAAGGCGCAGCGCCACGCGCAGGCGCGGCATCTGCCAGCGCTTGTGGACCGACTGCCGGAAGGCCTGCAGGTCGGCGATCGAATCAAGCGCCAGCGTGCGCGGCGGCGGGATGCGGCGTACCGCGTGTCGGGTCGCCACGGGTCACGCGGCCACGCTCGGGGGGCAGAGGATGCCCAGGAAGATGGGCCGGACGTACATCTCGGCCACGTTGTCCTGCGTGGCACTGGGCACCCAGTGCCCGAGGCTGCCGGCCGAGTTGACCAGGCCGCTGGCCACCTGAGCGGCAATCACCGGGTGCAGCGGGCGGATGGAGCCGTCCATCATGCCGTCGACCACCACGCCGGCCAGGCGCTCGGTGAGCCGGCTCATGGTGCGGCGCACGTCGCTGCGGCGCTCGGGGTCCGACAGGGCACTCGTTGCGCCCAGGCGAAGCAGCGGGCCTTCGGGCGACAGCTGGAAGCGTGCGAGCGAACGCGAGATGGCGCAGGCACGGTCCCAGCCGCGGCCCTCGATGCTTTCGGCGAGGCTCAGCGCGCGCCGGATCACGGCGAAGGTGCGCTGGAAGCAGTCGAAGATCAGGTCTTCCTTGTTGTCGTTGTGGTGATAGAAGGAGCCCTTGGTCACGTTGAGCTTGGCCGAGATCATGTCGACCGAGGCGCCGCGGTAGCCCTGCTCGTTGACGAGGAAGGAGGCGGCGCGCAGGAAGGCTTCGGCGGTGGCGTCGTCGTTGACGGTGAGGCGCCATTCGCGCTCGGCCTGCGAGGGTGTCCACACCGCGCCGGGCGCGGCGCTGCCGTGGATCACGATGTCGCTCACACGCTCGGCGATGCGCGGGTATTCGTCGGTCTCGTAGCGGTCGATCCAGCCGCGCATCCAGTGCGCCACCGACAACACCATGTAGGTCCGCGCGGCCAGGTCGGCTCGGCCGAGCGTTGAGGTCTGCGGCGTGCGCATCAGCTCGCGCAGGCGGCGGAACATGTCGTTGTAGGCGTCTGAGACGACCTCGAAATGCGGGCTCGGCAGCGCGCGCATGTCGTTGAACTGCATCAGCGGGGCGCGGGCGCCGCGGTCGATGTCGGCGAAGAGGGCGGTCTGCAGGCGGAAGAACTCCTGCAGGCGGGCTTCGATGCCGCTCTTCTGCGAGGCCTGTTCGATGATGCCGCGGAAGACCTCGATCGCGCGCAGGAAGCAGGCGGTCGCCAGGTCTTCCTTCTTGCGGTAGTAGTAGGTGACGCTGTTGGTGACCAGGCCGACGCTGGCGGCGATGTCGGCGAGCGTCGCGCCTTTCACGCCATGCTGGTTGAACAGGTTGGCGGCGGCGCTGAGGATGGCTTCGCGCTTCTCCTGGAAGCGCTGCGTCTGGGCAGGAAGCGTCGCGGACATTGGCGAGGTCGGGGAAGAAGGCTTGCGTGCCATGTGGCAAGGCGCGAATTATCGGCCAGCAATTCCTTCCCGTTCCGCCTGGCGCAACATCAAGCGGCCACTTTGCGCGATTCCGGCATCTGCATCACCGCGCCGTCGTGCAGGTGGCAGGCCACTGCGCGGCCGGCACCCTTGTCGAGCAGGGCCGGGTCCTTGGTCTTGCAGACGTCCATCGCCATCGGGCAGCGCGGGTGGAACCGGCAGCCCGAGGGCGGACGCAGGGCGCTGGGCACCTCGCCGGTGACGACGATGCGCGGGCGGGTCGCCTCGATCTCGGGGTCGGCCACCGGCACGGCCGACATCAGCGCCTGGGTGTAGGGGTGCATCGGGCGCTGGTAGAGGTCGTCCTTGGAGGCGATCTCGACGATGCGGCCGAGGTACATCACCGCGATGCGGTGGCTGATGTGGCGCACCACCGCGAGGTCGTGCGCGACGAAGAGGTACGACAGGCCCAGCCGCTGCTGCAGTTCGACCAGCACGTTGACCACCTGCGCCTGGATCGACACGTCGAGCGCCGACACCGGCTCGTCGCAGATGATGAGGCTGGGCTCGAGCGCCAGTGCGCGGGCGATGGCGATGCGCTGGCGCTGGCCGCCCGAGAACTCGTGCGGGTAGCGGTCGGCCATGTCGGGCAGCAGGCCCACGGTCTTGAGCAGATGGGCCACGCGCTCCTTACGCTCGGCCTTGGAGCCCACCTTGTAGACCTCCATCGGCTCGCTCACGATGTCGGCCACTGTCATGCGCGGGTTCAGCGAGCCGTACGGGTCTTGGTAGACCATCTGCATGCGGCGGCGGAAGCGCCCGGTGCGCTTGTCTTGCGCGGTGATGTCTTCGCCTTCGAAGAACACCTTGCCTTCGGTGATGTCCTGCATGCGCAGGATCGCGAGGCCCGTGGTCGACTTGCCGCAGCCCGATTCGCCCACGAGGCCGAGCGTCTCGCCGCGGTTGAGCGTGAACGACACGCCGTCGACGGCCTTCACGGCGCCGACCTGCTTGCGCAGCACGGCGCCCGCGTGCACGGGGAAGTGGACCTTCAGGTTCTCGACGCGCAGCAGCGGGTCGGCCTTGGAGGTGCTGTTGGCAGCGGTGGCGTTTTGATTAGGCTGTGACATCGCGAATGCAGGCCATGATGTGGTTGTTGCCGACCGAGCGAAGCTGCGGCCGCTGCTGGGTGCACTCGTCGGTGGCGAGACGGCAGCGCGGCGCAAACGCGCAACCCGGTGGCAGGCGCGACAGGTCGGGCGGCGAGCCTTCGATGGGCACGAGCCGCTGCGACGAGTCGCCATCCAGCCGCGGCACCGAGGCGAGCAGGCCGCGGGTGTAGGGGTGGCTCGGGGTCTTGTAGATGTTGCGCGCCGACGATTGCTCGACGATGCGCCCGCCGTACATCACCGCCACGCGGTCGGCATAACGCGCCACCACGCCGAGGTCGTGCGTGATGAGGATGAGCGAGGCCTGCGTCTCGCGGCACAGCTCCTTCAGGAGGTCGAGCACCTGGGCCTGCACCGTCACGTCGAGTGCGGTGGTGGGTTCGTCGGCGATGATGAGCCGTGGCTTGCAGGCGAGCGCCATCGCGATCATCGCGCGCTGGCGCTGGCCGCCCGAGAACTGGTGCGGGTAGGCGCTGCCCTTGGAGGCCGCATCGGGAATGCGCACCTTGGCCAGCAGCTCGCCTGCCGTCTTGAGCGCCTGCTCCCATGGGGTGCCGCGGTGCAGGTTCATCGGCTCGGCGATCTGCTTGCCGACCGTGATGGTCGGGTTCAGCGAGGTCATCGGCTCCTGGAAGATCATCGCGATGCGGTCACCGCGCACGGCGCGGATCTCCTCGTCGCTCATCTTCACCAGGTCCTTTCCCTCGAAGAGGATCTGGCCGCTCTCGATGCGCCCCGGCGGGTTGGGGATGAGCCGCAGGATCGAGAGCGCGGTGACGCTCTTGCCCGAGCCCGACTCGCCGACGATGGCAAGCGTCTCGCCGGGGGCGACGTCGAAGGAGACGTTGTCGACCGCAGTCACCTCACCGCGCTCGGTGCGAAAGCGCGTGGTGAGGTTGCGGACTTGGAGCAGGGGTTCGGTCAATTGCGTTCCTTTGGCGTCACTTGCCCATCTTTTTCTTCAACTCTTGGTCGATCCAGATGCGGGAGTAGATCGGCCACGGGCGCACCGCGCCTGCGCGCAATTCACCGTCGTAGTTCTTCACCCACGGCCACCAGGCCACGTGGTTGTAGGGCGTGGGCAGCCACACATAGGGCGCCTTCTCCAGGATCTCGCGCGTCAGCACCTTGAGCATGATCTGGCGCTTGCCTTCGTCACGCTCGGCCAGCACTTCGCTCACCTTCTTCTCGTAGGCCGGGTCGTCCCACTGCGAGGGGTTCCAGACCTGGCCCTTGACGAAGTTCTTGCGGATCGAGGTCGTCGGGTTGGTGTGGCCGTTGTCCATCAGGTAGAGCGGCGCGTTGGTGCGCGTCGTCATCGCCGACAGGAAGGCCGGGTACTCCATCGGCTGGATCTCGAGCTTGACGCCGATCTTGTCGTAGTAGGCGGCGAGCATCTGCACCAGGTCGGCGTGCGTGCCATTGACCGAGTTGTATTGAACCTTGAAGGTGAAGCCATTGGGGTAGCCGGCTTCGGCCAGCAGCTGCTTGGCGCGGGTCGGGTTGTAGGTGAAAAGGTCCTGCACCGCCTTTGGCATCGCATTGAGCGGCTCGAAGTAGCCCACGTAGTCGGGGTGCATCGGGAAGCCGAAGACTTCGGCGTGCCCGCTGTAGATCGACTTGATGATGGCCTGGCGGTCGACGGCCATGTTCATCGCCTGGCGCACGCGGATGTCGTCGAAGGGCTTGGTGTCGACGCGCATCGCCATGTAGGTGCCGGCCATCGCCAGCGTGCGCGACCACTTGAGCTGCGGCGCCTGCTTCTTCAGGTCTTCGACCTCGCTCGCGCGGATCACTTCAAGAATGTCGAGCTTGCCGGTGCGCAGGAGCGAATAGCGCGTGGCCTCGTCCTTGATGGTGCGGTAGGTGACCTTGTCGACGAAGGGCAGCTTGTACTCCTGGCCGCCGATCTTTTCCTTGTCCCAGTAGTTGGGGTTCTTGACGTAGGTGTTGGAGTTGCCGGCCTGGAAGTCCTGTAGCAGGAAGGGGCCGGTGCCGTTCACGTTCTTCCAGTTGGAGGCGCCGGCCTCGACCACTTCTTTCGGCACGATGGCCGAGTAGTAGCCCCAGCCCCATCGGTAGTCCCACTCGGCGTTGTAGTGCTTGAAGTTGAAGACGACGGTGTGCTTGTCCTTCGCCGTGACCTTGGCGATGTGGTCGAGGTACTCGGGGATCTTCTTCGGGCTCTTCTGCTGCCGCTCGACGGCATAGACCACGTCGTCGGCGACGAACTCGCGCGACTTCATCACGCCCGGCTTCTCGGGGTACATCACGCCCTTGCGCAGCTTGACCTCGACCGTCAGCGGATCGACCCACTTCCAGCTTTCCGCCAGCTCGCCGCGGATGGCGTCGCTCGGCAGCCAGGCGTCGGCCACGAAGCGGTGCTTGCCGCCGTTCTTCACCGACTTCGACAGGTCACCCGCCCACAGCACCTCGTACTGCGCGCCGGCATCGTGGTTGATCTTCCAGTTGTAGTCGGCCGGGTCCCACGACAGGGCCGAGATGCCCACGTAGACGGTCCCCAGCCGCAGCTCGCCGCCGTATTGCGGCTTGCCTTGGGCGAAGGCGGTGGCAGGCGCCACGGCGATGGCGCCCGCGAGGGCGCATGCATGCAAGCAACTGCTGAACGTCTTCATGGGCTCGTCTCCTGTTGGAAGTGGATGTGGGGCCGCTGGGTGTCTTCCTTATTTGCCCAGCTTCTTCTTCAGCTCTTGATCGACCCAGATGCGGGCGTGGATCGGGCCAGGGCGTTCGGCGCCGGCGCGCAGCTCGCCGCCGTAGTTCTTCACCCACGGCCACCAGCCGGTGTAGACGTAAGGCGTGGGCAAGAGGATGCTCGGCGCCTGCGCGAGGATCTGGCGCGTCATCAGGCGCACCTTGACCTGGCGCACGCGCTCGTCGGGCTCGGCCAGCACCTCGGCCATCTTCTTCTCGATGTCGGCGTCATAGAACTGCGACGGGTTCCACATCTGGCCCTTGACGAAGCTCTTGCGCAGCGCGGTCGTCGGGTTGGTGTGGCCGAGGAACATGAAGTAGCCCGGCGCGTTCTTCTTGGTCGTCATGGCCGAGAGGTAGGCGCCGTAGTCGAGCGTCTCGATCTCCATCGTCACGCCGACCTTCTGCAGGTAGGCGGCGATCATCGCGAGCAGGTCGGCCTCGACGCTGCTGCTCGAGGTCTGCACCTTGAAGCTGAAGCCCTTCGGGTGCCCGGCTTCGGCCAGCAGCTGCTTGGCCTTGGCGGGGTTGAAGGTGTAGAGCTCCTTCACCTCGGGCGGCATGGTCTCCAGCGGCTCGTAGTACCCGGTGTAGTTCGGGTGCATCGGGTAGGTGAACATCTCGGCGTTGCCGCCGTAGTACTGCTTGATGATGGCCTGCTTGTCGACGGCCATGTTGAGCGCGCGGCGCACGCGCACGTCGTCGAAGGGCTTGGTGTCCATGCGCAGCGCGATGAAGCTGCCGCCGTTGGCGAGGTACCGGCTCCACTGGATCTGCGGCGCGCTCTTCTTCAGCTCTTCCACCGCGCTCCAGCGCACCGCTTCCAGGATGTCGAGCTTGGCGGTGCGCAGCGCCGTGAGGAAGGTGGCCTCGTCCTTGATGTAGCGGTAGGTGATCTTGTCGGCGAAGGGCAGCTTGTATTCCTGGCCGCCGATCTTTTCCTTGTCCCAGTAGTTGGGGTTCTTGTTGAAGCTGAGCGAGGCGCTCTGCACGTATTCGCCGAGCGTGTACGGGCCGGTGCCGTTGAGGTTCTTCCACTGTGTGGCGCCGGCGGCGGCCACTTCCTTCGGGATGATGGCCGAGTAGTAGCCCCAGCCGAAGCGGTAGTCCCACTCAGCGTTGTATTCCTTGAAGTGGAAGGTGACGGTGTGCTTGTCGTTCGCCTCGACCTTGGTGAGGTGGTCGAAGTAGCCGGGGATCTTCTTCGGGCTCTTGTTCAGGCGCTCGTAGCTGAAGACCACGTCTTCGGCGGTCAGCTCGCGCGCTTCCATCACGCCGGGCTTGGCCGGGAACATCACGCCACGGCGCAGCTTGACCACCACGCGCAGCGGGTTCTGCTCCATCTTCCAGCTCTCGGCCAGCTCGCCACGCAGCGAGTCGGTGGGCAGCCAGGCGTCGGAGATGAACGGGTACTTGCCGCCGTTGCGGCGGGCCTTGGTGAGGTCGGCAGCGAAGAGCTGCTCGTAGACGAGGCCCGTGTCCTGGTTGTGCTTCCACGGCCAGTCGGCGTTGTCGGGTGAGAGGGGCGAGACGGTGACGTAGACGTTGCCGATGTTGAGCTGGCCGCCGTACTGGGGCTTGCCGGCCTGCGCGAACGCAGACGTGGCCGCGACCGCCAAGGCCGCGGGGAGGGCGATGGCGCGCAGCTGCCGTGCCAAGGTCGTGAGTTGCATGAAGTTCCTATTGATGGAGGCGAGGTCGAATCGAATGCGCTCAGCGCGAGCCACGCATGCGCGGGTCGAGCAGGTCGCGCAGGGCATCGCCGAAGACGTTGGTCGCATAGACCATCACGGTCAGGCACAGGCCCGGCGCCAGGGCGAGCCACGGGCCCTGGAACATGTAGGTGCGGCCACTGCCCGACAACATGCCGCCCCAGGTGGGCGCCGGCGGCGGCACGCCCAGCCCGAGGAAGGCGAGGCCCGATTCGGCGAGGATCACGGTGCCCACGCGGGTGGTGAAGATCACGATCACCACCGGCATCACGTTGGGCAGGATGTGCTTCCACAGGATGCGCAGCGACGAGGCGCCAAGCGACTGCGCGGCGTGCACGTACATGTTCTCGCGCACGGCCACGACCGCACTGCGCACGATGCGCGAGCCGTCGATGCCCAGCAGCACACCCAGCGTGATGATGGTCTGCGGCATGCCGGGGCCGAACACCGAGACGACGACGATCAGGATGATGAGACCGGGGAAGCTCATCCACGCGTCGACGAAGCGCTGCATCACCATGTCGAAGCGGCCGCTCCAGTAGCCGCTGGTCACGCCGATGATGATCGAGATGATGGTCGACAGCAGTGCGGCCGAGCAGCCGATGATCACCGACAGGCGCGCACCGTAGATGCAGCGCGACATCACGTCGCGGCCGAGGTTGTCGGTGCCGAACCAGTGCGCCCACGACGGCGCCTGCAGGCGCTCGAGCATGTTGATTTCGTTGTAGCCGTAGGGCGCGAAGACTTCGGCGAAGACGCCCACGACCAGCATGAAGAGCAGCACCAGGCCACCGGCGGTGCCGAGCGGCTTCTGCTTGAAGAGGCGCTTGATCAGACCGCGCGAGGGTGCGCGGGGCGCAGCGGCGACGGCCGCCACGGTGTTCTCAATGACGGCAGCCATCAGCGGTACCTCACCTTGGGATCGAGCAGGCCGTAGCTCAAGTCGACGACCAGGTTGATGACCATCACCGCCACGCCCACGACGAGGAACACACCGGTGATGATGGGGTAGTCACGCTGGTTCACGGCGTCGAGCAGCAAGAGGCCCATGCCGGGGATCACGAAGATCTGTTCGATGATGACCGCGCCGCCGATCAGCAGCGGCGCCTGCAGGCCGATCAGCGTGACGACGGGGATGAGCGCGTTGCGAAGCGCATGGCGCATGACGACGAGAGGCTCACCGAGGCCCTTGGCCCAGGCGGTGCGGATGTAGTCTTGCCGCAGCACCTCCAGCATCATCGTGCGGGTGAGGCGCATGGTGATCGCCGAGAGCGCCGCGCCGAGGATGATCGCCGGGATGATCATCTGCTTGAGGTTCTGGATCGGGTCGGTGAAGAAGGGCACGTACTCCACCTCGGGTGACCAGCCCCACCAGATCGACGGAAACACCATCACCATCGTGCCGATCCAGAAGCTCGGCACGGCCAGCAGCAGGATGGAGAACGAGCGGCCGATGTAGTCGCCCGCGGTGTCCTGGCGGATCGCGGAGTAGACGCCGATCGGGATGGCGATCATCAGGCCGACGATCAGCGCCAGGAGCCCCAGCTCGAAGGTCACCGGCATGCGCGCCTTCAGGAATTCGGTGACGGGCGAGTTCTGCCAGAGCGAGCTGCCGAGGTCACCGCGGAAGATGATGTTCGACACCCAGGTGATGTACTGCTCCCACATCGGCTTGTCGAGACCGAGGGCGGCGACGACCTGGTCGCGGCTCTTCTTGTCGGCCGCCACGTCGTTCTGGCTCAGCATCATGTCGATGATGTCGCCGGGGATCAGCCGCACCGTGATGAACACGATGAGGCTCGCGAAGAAGAGGGTGGGCAACAGCGACAGCAGGCGCCGGATCACATAGCCGCGCATCAGCATTGCCCTCCGCGTGTGGTGGCTCGCCACCATACCCAATCTTCTGCGTATCGGAATTCAGTTTGCATGCGCCTGCCTTCGGGTTCTTGCAGCATCTTGCTGCGAAGCCGGGCGAATCATCCACTGATTGAAAGCGCAAGTCTCGCAGGGCAAATACTTAGCGGCGGGGCGCGGACGGGGCACGGCAAGTGCATACCCAAGATTCGAAATGCGGGTAAACGCGCACGCAGAGCGCGGAACTCGGGAGGTGAGTTCGTGTCCGCCGCGATATTGCGACGGGTGGTTTGCGGGCGCTTGTCGCGAAGGCGTCAGCGCGGCCAGTTGGCCAGCAGCCCGCGCAGTGCGGTCACGAACGCAAGCGGCTGGTCGACCATCAGGTGGTGGCGTGCGGCCGGGATCTCGATGCGCGGCGTGCCGGGCGGCGAGAGGCTTGCGATGTGGGCCAGGATGTCGGCGTCGAAGAGCAGCGATTGCGCGCCCCACACGATGGACACCGGGCACTGCAGCGACTGGAAATCGGGCACGGGGTTTTCCATGCGCAGGTCGCGCCACTGGAAGGGGTCGAAGCGCCAGGTCCAGCCCTCTCGTGCGTCGTCGCCCGCGCCGCCTTCAAGCGGGGCCTGCTTCAGCGAGGTGCGCGCGATGTGGTCGGCGATGTAGAGGTTCTTGCAGACCTGTGGCGGCGCGAAGCGAAAGCGTGCCAGTGCGGTGGGCAGGTCGGCGTAGACGCGGTTGGGCCGCGCTTCGGTGTTGCTCGGGCCGCGGCCGCGGCGTGCCTTGCGCATCTCGGGTGTCATCACCGGGCAGTCGACCAACACCAGTCCGCCCACCTTCTGGCCGGCGCGTGCGCAGTAGCGCAGCGCCGGAAATCCGCCGAACGAGTGCGCCACCACCACCGGCTTGGACTTGCCTTCGTGAAGGCCGGTGGCCATGGCCACGGCGCCGGCCTCTTCCGACATCTGCTCGATGGAGTAGGTATCGCGCCAGTCGGAGCCACCCATGCCCGACCACGACATCGCGACCACGCGGAAGTCGTCGGCGAAGAAGGGGGCGATGAAGCTGTACCAGTCGGCATGCGCGCGGTTGCCGTGCAGCAGCAGCAGGCCGGGCTTGCCAATTTCGCCCCAGGCCAGGGTTTCGATGCGTGCGCCTTGCACGTCGAGAAAGCTGCGTTGTGGTGTGCGCTGCAGGGCTTTGTCGAACCAGCTTGGCGCCTCGGGTTTATCCCCTTTGAACGGCGCCAGTGGTGACTGAATGTTGAGTTCCTTGGGGCTTTCGGCGGTCATCGGGGTTTGCGAAATCTGGAAAGACAGGTATGTGCTGATGGCGTGCCGACCCCTTGTCGCAGACGAGACTTGATCTCGCTGCGGTGTCATCTATAAACGCACCATGGGGTGGCGTTCTTTGTGGCGGAGCGACATTGGGTTTAGAAAATTCAGTCTGCCAGAGAATTTCGACTCGTGCCACGGGGCCGGCCCCGGTCACTCACACACTTTGGAGAGCAGCGAATGAATTTCTCGATGTCGGAACGCCAGGTCTACTGGCGAGATCGCGTGGTCGCGTTCATGAACCAGTACGTGTACCCCGCGGTGCCGACGTACTACGAGCAGATGAAGGGCTTCGGCGCCAATCGCTGGCAGGTCGTGCCGGTGGTGGAGGAGCTCAAGGCCATCGCCAAGAAGGAAGGCCTGTGGAACCTCTTCCTGCCCAAGGATTCGCTGCCCGAAGACAGCCCCTACCGCGGCGCCGGCCTCACCAACCTCGAATACGCGATGTGTGCGGAAGAGATGGGCAAGGTGGGCTTTGCCTCCGAGGTCTTCAACTGCTCGGCGCCCGACACCGGCAACATGGAAGTGCTCGCGCGCTACGCCAACGATGCGCAGAAGAAGCAATGGATGGAGCCCCTGCTCGACGGCAAGATCCGCTCGGCATTCCTGATGACCGAGCCGGCGGTGGCCTCGTCGGATGCGACCAACATCGCGCTCGAGATCAAGCGTGACGGTGACCACTACGTGCTCAATGGCCGCAAGTGGTGGTCGTCGGGTGTGGGCGACCCGCGCTGCAAGATCGCCATCGTGATGGGCAAGAGCAACCCCGAAGCGCCCTCGCATGCGCAGCAGTCGCAGATCCTCGTGCCGCTCGACACCCCGGGCATCACCGTGCTGCGCATGCTGCCGGTGTTCGGCTTCGACGATGCACCTCACGGCCATGCCGAAGTGGTGTTCAAGGACGTGCGCGTGCCGCTGGAAAACCTGCTGCTCGGCGAAGGCCGCGGCTTCGAGATCGCGCAAGGCCGCCTCGGCCCGGGCCGCATCCACCACTGCATGCGCACCATCGGCAGCGCCGAAGTCGCGCTGGAAAAGATGGTCAAGCGCCTGCAGTCGCGCGTGGCCTTCGGCAAGCGCATCTCGGAGCATTCGCTGTGGGAAGAGCGCATCGCCACCGCCCGCATCGAGATCGAGATGACGCGCCTGATGTGCCTGAAGGCCGCCGACATGATGGACAAGGTCGGCAACAAGGTCGCCCGCCTCGAGATCGCGATGATCAAGGTGGCTGCTCCGCGCATGGCGCTCAAGATCATCGACGACGCGATCCAGGCGCACGGCGCCGGCGGTGTGTCGGAAGACTTCGGCCTCGCCAAGCAATACGCCAGCATGCGCACCATGCGCCTGGCCGACGGCCCGGACGAGGTGCACAACCGCGCCATCGCCCGTTGGGAAATGGGCAAGTACCGCGCCCCCAAGGCCTGAACCGTTTGCCCTGCTCGCGGGCGGGTGTGAACAAGGGCGCAAAGGTGTCGATCCTTTGCGCCCTTTCTGCGTGAGGTGTGCGGTGGATCACTCCGCCCATCGGCGTTTGATGGCATGGTGCGCGCTGTTGAGCGCCCGCCGGTGAGGCGCCCCAAGACATCGAGTTGTATCGCGTGATCAAAACGCCGGAAGTGCCCAGCCAGCGCCTTGTCGAGCCACAAGGGCGCGGCATCTTCGAGGCCAGCATGGAAGTGGCGTGGGTGGATCGGGCGTTCTGGATCCTGCCCCGCATGACGGCGCTCAACGTCCTGGCGGCCTTGATGCTGATGCCCTGGTACTGGCCCTTGCTGCCCACCGGGGTGCTGGCAGGGTGGTGGGCGGCGCTGGGCGTGTTCGTCGGGGCGCGCCTGGTGGCGATACGTGCTTTGAAGCGCTGGCGTGCCGACCCGCAGCGCCGCGCCGAGGGCTCCTACCACCGCTTCTTCGCGCTGGCCGCGGTGTCGGGGGTGTACTGGGGCATCACGGCTTGGTTGCTGTTCCCCTATGGCGGCGCCAAGGAGCAGATGCTGCTCGGCTTCGTGCTCTATGGGTTGTGCGTGCTCAACTCGTATCACATCTCGATGAAGTACTTCGCCTTCGAGATCCACTTCTTCTGCTCGTTGTTGCCGATGGTGGTGCACGTCGCGTCGCCGGGCGATGTGTCGAGCATCATGCTCGCGGCCACCTTGCTCATGATCGTGGGCAGCACGGGTTTCCTGTCGCGCTTCTATCTGATGAACTTCCGCAAGCTCGGCGAGGGCATGATGTGGCAGCTGCGGGACGAAAAGGCTGCGGCCGACGAAGCCCGCCGCGCCGCCGATGCGGCGCGCCACGACGCCGAGGTGGCCAACCGCGCCAAGACCCAGTTCTTCGCTGCCGCCAGTCACGACCTGCGCCAGCCGTTGCATGCGATGGGCCTGCTGGCCGAAGCGCTGAGCCAGCGCAGCCACGACAAGGAACTCGCCCCCCTCGTGGCCAGCATCAACGGCTCGGTCGATGCGCTCGAAGGGCTCTTCTCCGAGCTGCTCGACATCACCAAGATCGACAGCGGCGCCGTCACCGTCTCACCCGAGCACTTCGCGGCGGGCGAGATCTTCCGCAAGCTGCGCCTGCACTTCGAGCCGGTGGCCTTCGACAAGGGCCTGTCGCTGCGCTTCCGGGGTGGGGAGCAGCTGCTGCACGCCGACCCGGTGCTCGTCGAGCGCATCCTGCGCAACCTCGTCTCCAACGCCGTGCGCTACACCCATGACGGCGGCGTGCTCGTGTGCTGCCGCCGACGCGGCCAGCGCGTGCGGCTGCAGGTGTGGGACACCGGCGTCGGCATTCCTGAACACGAGCGCGAGCGCATCTTCGAAGAGTTCTACCAGGTGGCCGACACCCAGGCGCAGGTGCCGCAGGAGCGCAAGGGCTTGGGGCTTGGCCTCTCGATCGCGCAGCGTCTGGCCTCGCTGATGGAGGCGCCGCTGGTCCTGCGCTCCGAACCCGGCCGCGGCTCGGTCTTCACGATCGATCTGCCGGTGGGCGATGCCTCGCAGGCGCATGCGCTTCACGAGCCTTGCGGCCCGGCCGCTTCGTCGCGCGCGTTGGTCGGGCGCACGATCCTGGTGGTGGACGACGATGCCACGATCCTCGCGGGCCTCGACGCCCTGCTCGGGGGCTGGGGCGCGAAGGTGCTGGCCTTCGCGAGCGTGTCGGCGGTGCGCGCCTGGGCGGCGCAAGCCCATGCCGCGAGGCCCGACCTGCTGGTCGTCGACTACCGCCTCGACGGCCACCACACCGGCGTCGAAGCGATCGAGGCCGTGCGCGGGCGTTTCGGTGGCGACTTGCCGGCCATCGTCATCACCGGCAGCCTGGCCGGTGACCTGGGGGTGAGTCGGCCGAGCGCGGCTTCGAGTTGCTGCTGAAGCCGGTGGCGCCGCACAAGCTGCGCGCGCTCGTGAACTTTGCCCTGGCAGGCGCCGAGGGCGCGCGTCAGGACGCGGCCGCCGCCTAAGCGCGGCCGCTGGCGGCCGATCAGCTCGACGCCGCCATTGCCTTGCCCACCTCGTTGCGCCCTTGCTCGCTGCCGCTCTGCGGCACGATCTCTTCGTCACGCGACGAGATCGCCTCGAACTGCGCCGCCACCTGGTCGTCGGCATCGGCGCCGGTGCCGATGTGCGTGCCGAGGGTCATGGTCACGTAGCTGCGCGCGAAGGTGCCGGCGCCGGCGTTGAGGATGGCGCGGCTGGGCGCGTCTTCGCTCACCAGGTACAGCAGGCCCGGCGTCACGGCCGAGGGGGCCAGCTTGTCGAGCACGACTTGCGGCATCAGACCTTCGGTCATCGCGGTGGCGGCAGTCGGGGCCAGGCAGTTGACGCGCACGTTGTCTTTCGCGCCTTCGAGCGAAAGCGTCTGCATCAGGCCCACGAGCGCCATCTTCGCGGCGCCGTAGTTCGACTGGCCGAAGTTGCCGAAGAGGCCCGACGACGAGGTGGTGTTGACGATGCGGCCGTACTTCTGCGCCCGCATGATGTCCCACACCGCCTTGCAGCAGTAGACCGCGCCCATCAGGTGCACGTCGACCACGAGCTTGAAGTCGGCCATCTCCATCTTGGAGAAGCTCTTGTCGCGCAGGATGCCGGCGTTGTTGACGAGGATGTCGACGCGGCCCCAGGTGTCCATCGTGGTCTTGACCATCGCCTGCACCGCGTCGAAGTCGGTCACCGAGCACGACACCGCGATGGCCTGGCCGCCGGCCGCCTTGATCTCGTCGGCCACCTTCTGCGCGCCTTCGCCGAGATCGTTCACGACCACCTTCGCGCCACGCTGGGCGAGTGCCAATGCATGCTCGCGGCCCAAGCCGCCACCTGCGCCTGTCACGATCGCGACACGGCCGTCAAAGCTAATGCTCATAGTCCTCTTTCAAACAATCTGGTATGTTTTCCGAGGCTCAGAAAATGCCCTGTTTTCACAGGAAAGATCCTCACTCGGAGACAACGGGTTAGAAAAGTCGGTTGGTTGCTTTCGCCCAGCTGGGCGACCCACCTTCGAAGCCCCTCCATTTAACCAGCAAGGAAGCTCTCATGTCGTTGTTCGATCTCACAGGCAAGGTCGCCGTCATCACCGGTTCGTCGCGTGGCATCGGCCGCGCCATTGCCGAGCGCATGGCCGAGCACGGCGCCAAGGTCGTGATCTCGTCGCGCAAGCCCGAGCCCTGCGCCGAAGTGGCCGCGGCGATCAACAAGACGCATGGCGCGGGGCGCGCGATTTCCATCCCGGCCAACATCTCGTCCAAGGCCGATCTGCAGCACCTCGTCGATGAAACGAACAAGCAGTTCGGCAAGATCGACATCGTGGTGTGCAACGCCGCATCGAACCCGTACTACGGCCCGATGTCGGGCATCGAAGACGATCAGTTCCGCAAGATCCTCGAGAACAACGTGATCGCCAACCACTGGCTGATCAACTTCGCCGCGCCGCAGATGATCGAGCGCAAGGATGGCGCGATCATCATCGTGTCGTCGATCGGCGGCCTGCGCGGCTCGCCGGTGATCGGCGCGTACAACATCTCCAAGGCAGCCGACTTCCAGCTCGCGCGCAACCTCGCCGTCGAGTACGGCCCGAGCAATGTGCGCGTGAACTGCATCGCCCCCGGCCTCATCAAGACCGACTTCGCGAAGGCCCTCTGGGACAACCCCGAGACCCTCAAGCGCTCGACCGCCAACGCGCCGCTGCGCCGCATCGGCGAGCCCGATGAGATCGCTGGCGCGGCGGTGTTCCTCGCCTCGAAGGCGGGTTCGTTCATGACCGGCCAGGCGCTCGTCATCGACGGTGGCGTGACCATCTGATCCATCGGAGGCGACGCATGAGCACTGCAACCGCAAAGACCACACAAGAGCGGCCCGAGCTTCAAACCTTCCGCGAGGAAACACGCGCCTGGCTGGAGCAGAACTGCCCGCCCGAGATGCGCAAGCCCGTCACCAGCGAAGACGATGTCTGCTGGGGCGGCCGGAAGTGGAAGTTCTCGTCCGACGCGCAGAAGGTGTGGCTGGAGCGCATGGCCGCCAAGGGCTGGACGGTGCCGACCTGGCCGAAGGAATACGGTGGTGGCGGGCTCAGTGGCGACGAGGCCAAGATCCTCGCGCAGGAAATGCGGGCGCTCAACTGCCGCGCGCCGGTGCAGAGCTTCGGCATCTGGATGCTCGGGCCGGCGCTCCTGAAGTTCGGCACGCACGAGCAGAAGCTTGAATTCCTGCCACCCATCGCACGCGGCGAGATCCGCTGGTGCCAGGGCTATTCGGAGCCCAATGCCGGCTCCGATCTTGCGTCGCTGCAGACCAAGGCCGAAGACAAGGGCGATCACTTCATCGTCAACGGCCAGAAGATCTGGACGTCTTACGCCGACAAGGCCGACTGGATCTTCTGCCTGGTGCGCACCGACCCGCAGGCGAAGAAGCACACCGGCATCAGCTTCGTGCTCTTCGACATGGCGACCCCGGGGGTCACCACCAAGCCCATCCTGCTCATCTCGGGCAAGTCGCCGTTCTGCGAGACCTTCTTCGACAACGTGCGCGTCGAGAAGAAGAACCTCGTCGGCACGCTCAACGCCGGCTGGGACGTCGCCAAGTACCTGCTGACGCATGAGCGCGAGATGATCGGCGGCATCGGCGATCGGGGCGCGGCCAAGCCGCTCGGCGTGTTTGCGCTGGAACACGTCGGAGCCGATGCGGCCGGGCGTGTCGCCGACCCGGTGCTGCGTGCACAGATTGCGCAGTTCGAGGTCGATGAAGCGGCGTTCCGTCTGACGATGGAACGCGCGATGGACATGGCCCGCGCCGGCCAGGGCAACCCGGCCTTCAGCTCGGTGCTCAAGTACTACGGCGCCGAGACCAACAAGCGCCGCCACGAACTGATGATGCAAGCCGGTGGCAGCGATTCACTCGATTGGGAGAGCCCACGCTCGCGCGAAGGCGCACTGGCCCGTGCGTGGCTGCGCACGAAAGGCAACTCCATCGAAGGCGGCACGAGTGAAGTGCAGCTCAACGTCATCGCGAAGCGCATCCTGAACCTTCCCGGAGCCTGAACCTCATGGCACTCGTTTTGACAGAAGAACAAGGGATGCTGCGCGACAGCGCAAAGTCCTTCCTTGCCGACAACGCCCCCGTTTCCGAACTGCGCAAGCTGCGCGACACACGCAGCGCCGATGGTTTCAGCCGCGGTCTGTGGCAGCAGTTCGCCGAGATGGGCTTTACCGGCGTGCTGATCCCCGAGGCCTACGGCGGCATGGGCTTGGGCCTGGTCGAAGCCGGCGTCGTGATGGAAGAGATCGGCCGCAACCTCACGGCCTCGCCCTTTCTCGCCTCTAACGTGGTCGCCGCGACGGCCATCCTGAGTGCCGGCAGCGAGGCACAGAAGCAGGCCACGCTGCCGAAGATCGCCTCGGGCGAACTGATCGCGACGCTCGCCGTCGACGAGCACAGCAAGCACAACCCGCGCAACACCGCGTTGAAGGCCGAGAGAAGCGGCAGTGGTTACACGCTCGACGGCAGCAAGACCTTCGTGCTCGATGGCCACGTGGCCGGGCTCTTGATCGTCGCAGCCCGCACCAGCGGTGCGAAGGGAGATCTCGCCGGCGTCACGCTCTTCCTCGTCGATGCGAAGACAAAAGGCGTGAGCGTCGAACGTGTGGTGATGGTGGATGCGCACAACGCGGCGCGCGTCACCTTCAGTGGCGTGAGCGTTCCTGAAAGTGCCGTGCTCGGCAAGGTCGGCGAAGGCCTCGTGCCGCTCAATGCTGCGCTCAGCGCCGGCCGCGTGGCCGCCTCGGCCGAGATGCTCGGCATCGCCGACGAGGTGTTCACCCGAACGGTCAACTACCTCAAGGAGCGCCAGCAGTTCGCCAAGATCATCGGCGAGTTCCAGGCGCTGCAGCACCGGGCAGCCCACCTCTACTGCGAGATCGAGTTCACCCGCTCGGCGGTGCTGAAAGCGCTGCAGGCGCTCGACGAAGGCACGCCCACCGCCATTGGCCTGAATCTCGGTCGCCAAGGCCAAGGCCGGCACGACCGTCACGCTCGCGGTGCAGGAAGGTGTGCAGATGCACGGCGGCATCGGCATGACCGACGAGTTCGAGATGGGCTTCTTCATGAAGCGTGCGCGGGTGCTGCAAGAACTCTTCGGCGACGCGACCTACCACGCCGACCTGCTGGCCCAGCTCAAGAAGTACTGAGGTGGCCGCCGCGGCGCCGAGGCTTGAGGCTCACAGCACGCGCCGGATCGCGGGCACGCGCAGCAGTGCACCGGCGATGACGTAGCACAGCACGCAGGCCACGCTGCCGGTGACGGCGAACTTCAGCAGGGCCGGCGCCTGCACCTCGCGCCAGGCAAGCGCCACCGCCACCACCGGCAGCGGGTGCATCACGTAGATCGCGTAGGCGCGACGCGAGAGTTTCTGCCACAGCGCAGACGAGGCCGGTGCCCCCGGCCTCACCGCGCGCAGCAGCAGCGTGAGGACCACGCCCCAGGCGACGAAGGGCTCCCAGAAGGCATAGAGCAGGGCCGGCAGGCTCAAGCCGCCCATCGGGTTGCCCGTGAGCGCCGGCACCAGCTTGCCGAGCACGATGGGCAGTGCCAGCACCGGCAGCGCACACCAGGCGATGCGCCGCCACAGGCGCACCTGCTCGGGCACCGGCGCGTGGGCCATCTGCTCCAGCCAGCCCCGCCGTGCCGCCATGCAGCCTGCCGCGAAGAGGATCACGTAGCTGGCGAAGTAGCCGAGCTGCAAGCCCCACACGTTCATGCCCACCGACCACCACAACCGCAGCGTGAAGGCGACCGCCCCGCAGGCCAATGCCGCCAGCAGCAGAGTGCGGTTGGACGGAAACGGCGTGGCCCGCGGCGACGTCGGCCGCAGCCGGTGCCACAGCAGCGCTACGGCGCCGAAGATCAGCAGGGCCTGCGCGAACCACAGCGGCCCGGTCTCGAAATGGCCGCGCGCCCACAGCCCGGCGTAGACCTCGGCAATGCTGCGCCCGCGGGTCACGCCTTGCACCATCGCGATTGTCAGCGGCCCCAGCAGCAGCCCGAAGGCGACCAGCGGCAGGCCCAGGCGCAGCAGGCGGTCGCGCACGAAGCCGACGGCGGTCTTGCGCGCCAGCGAGCCCGGTGTGAAGTAGCCCGCGATCAGGAAGAAGAGGCCCATGAACCAGGCCTGGTTGATGGCGCAGAAGATCGTGAGCAGCAGCGACGAGGGTGCGTCGTTGGTCGGCAGCTCGCGGTAGAACCAGCCCCCCGAGCCGCCGTAGGTGATGGAGGTGTGATGGAAGACGACCAGCAGCGTCACGCCGGCCTTGAGCCGGTCGAGCCCGTCGTGGCGTGCGCTCGACTCAGCCATCGGCGGGATCGGCCGGGGTGTCGAGGATGCGCTGGTAGAAGGCCAGGTCGAGCCAGCGGCCGAACTTGAAGCCGGCCTGCCGGATGGTGCCCGCGTGCGTGAAGCCCAGGCTCTCGTGCAGGGCGATGCTGCCGGCGTTGGTGGCGTCGATGCCGCCGATCAGCGTGTGCACGTTGCGCGTCTGTGCGGCCTCGACGATGGCGCCGAGCAGCGTGCGCCCGAGGCCCTTGCCGCGGTGGTCCTTGTGCACATAGATCGAATGTTCCACCGAGTACTTGTAGGCCGGCCAGGCGCGGAAGGTGCCGTAGCTCGCGAAGCCGAGCAGCGTGCCAGCCTCGTCTTCGAGCCCGATCACCGGGAAGCCGTTGGCCTGCTTGGTGGCGAACCAGCCGACCATCGACTCGGGCGCACGCGGCTTGTAGTCGTAGAGCGCGGTCGAGGTGACGATGGCCTCGTTGAAGATGTCGAGGATGGCGCCGGCGTGGCGTGCTTCGGTGCAGTCGATGAGCTTCATGTTCGTCTTTCAGCGGCCCTTGAACACCGGCGTGCGTTTCTCGGCCCAGGCGGCGGCACCTTCCTTCAGGTCGTCGGACAGGGCGGCACGGGTGATGTCGCGCTGCAGGTCGGTGGCGTCGAGCGTGCCGCGGGCGATGCGCGTGAGGTGCTTCTTCATCCCGAGCAGCGCGAGCGGTGCCATCTGCGCGAGCGTCTGCGTGAGCTGGTCGGCGGTGTGCGTGGTTTCATAGGCCGGCACGAGGTGGGTGAGGAAGCCGCTCGTGTGCATCTCGCGCGCACCGATGCGCTCGGCGGTGAGGAAGAGGCGCTTGGCCATGTTGATGCCGAGCCGGCTCACGTAGCGCTCCATGCCACGCTGGTAGAAGTGCAGGCCCAGGCGGGCCGCGGGCATGAACATGTCGACCGCATCGCAGCCGATGCGGAAGTCGCAGGCGAGCGCCATGTCGGTGCCACCTCCGTACACGCCGCCCTGCAGCACCGCGATGGTCACGGGGCGGGCGTCTTCGATCGCGTCGACCATCTGGTCGAAGCTCACGTCGCGTGCGCTGCCGATCTGGCCGATGTCGTAGCCGCTGCAGAAGTACTTGCCTTCGGCTTGCAGGCGCAGCACCAGCACCGCTTCGTTTGCATTCACCTTGGCCACGTGTTCGGCGAGCGTGGCCAGGTCTTCGGGTGCCAGGCGGTTGGCCTGCTGCGGGCGCCGCAGCGTGATCGTGGCGACATGGTCGCGGATGATGAGTTCGGGTGACATGTGCCCACTCTAGCGTCATCCACGGCGCACGCCGCCAGCGTGCGCTCTCGCTTACTTTTCGCCGGTGGAGGTGTACTCGACGTCGCTGACGGTCCCCTTGGCGTCGTACGACACGATGAGGTTCTTGCTGTAGAACTTCATGTTGAAGACGCTGCCCTTGGCGTGCGAGTAGCTGTAGATGTCGGCCGACTCGCCCTTGGTCTTGATGAAGGGGTAGACACCCTTGCCGTTCGGCTTGCCGAGCAACGCATTGACCTCGCTGCGCGTCGACTTGCCCTTGACGATGCTCGCGACCTTGCTGTCGTCGAAGTCGGTGGCGTCGGTGGGGAAGGAACTCACGAACTCTTCTGCCACCAGCAGGTCGTTGTGCGTGAGGAAGACGATCGCACGTGCCGGCACCACGCCCGGGTACTTGCCCGTGCCCGCGCCTTCTGCGTAGGCGTAGCGGTGGACCTTCAGCTTCTCGCCGTTGCGAAGCGATTCGCCGGTTTGCGGAGCCGGCCCCATCACCTGGGTGACCTGGGCTGAAGTGGATTTGCCGACTTCCAGTGCGCCCGGGTCGGGCCGCTTGAAGTTGGTGCCGGCGCAGCCGGCGAGCACGGCGGTGGTGACGAGGGCCGCGAAGATTTGCAAAGTGCGTTTCATCTTGGGTATGAAGTGTTGACAGCGTTGAGGAAGTGCCGGGCCTCTGGCGGGCCGCGAGCGACGCGGATTTTCCGCGACGGCCCCGTCGGTTCAGGTGCTGCCCACAGGTTTCCCCGGATGGGGAAAACGCAGGAGGGCGCCGGCTTCAGCGGCCCTTGAACTCCGGCCGGCGCTTTTCCATGAAGGCCTTGCGGCCCTCGATGTAGTCCTCGCTGTTGAAACACTGGTCGATCAACGCGGCCACCTGCGAGGCATCGGTGCGCGAGTAGCGCTCGAAGGTGTTGACCGCCAGCTTGGCGGCGCGGATCGTGAGAGGTGCGTTGCGGGCGATAGTGCCGGCGTACTGTCGAACATGCTCCTCCAGCGTGGCCTCGGGCAGGACGGCGTTGACGAGGCCCATGCGCAGCGCTTCCTGCGCATCGAAGAAGCGGGCGCTGAAGAGGATGTCGCGTGCGGAAGAAGGCCCCACGAGCCGTGCGAGGGCCGCGACGCCGCTGTAGTCGTAGCCCAGGCCCAGCTTCGCGGCCGGGATGCCGAAGGTCGAGCCTTCGGATGCAAAACGCACATCGGCGCTCAGCGAGACCGCCAGTCCGCCGCCGATGCAGAAGCCCTGGATCATCGCGATCAGCGGCTTGTCGAGCTTCGACAGCCACTGGCGGCCGGCCTCGGCCACGTCGCCGTACTGCCTGCGCTGCTCCGCATTGGAGCGCTTCTCGCCGAACTCGGAAATGTCGGCACCCGACGCGAAGGCCTGGCCGCCGGCGCCCTTCATCACCACCACACGCACGTTGTCGTCGTGCTGGAACGCGGCCAGCGCATCGCCGAGGCCCGCCCACATCTCCAGCGAGATCGCGTTGCGCCGCTCGGGGTTGTTGAAGGTGAGCCAGCCGATGCCGCCCTCCACGGTCGCGATGAGCTTGTCGGTCTTGAGGGGGATGGTGCTCACGCGATGGCTCCTTGTTCTTTCAAGTGGTCGATGGTGGCGGTGTCGAAGCCCAGCTCGGCGAGCAGCTCGCGCGAGTGTTCGCCGGCATCGGGCGCGGCATGGTGGAAGGCCTCGGGATGTGGGAAGCCCGACAGGTTGATCGGCGAGCGCACGAGCTTCACCTCGCCGAGCACCGGGTGCCGGGCCGGGCGCGTCATGCGCAGGTGTTGCGTCTGCGGGTCGTTGAAGGCCTGGCCGATGTCGTTGATCGGCCCGCAGGGCACGCCGACCGCATTGAGCTTGTCGACGAGTTCACCGGTCGAGAAGCGGCGCATCAGCGTGTTCACGTCGACGTTGAGACGCTCGCGGTGCTTCACGCGCGAGCGCACGTCGGTGTAGTCGGGGTCGTTGAAGAGATCGTCGGCGCCGAGCGCCTGGCACAGGGCGACCCACATCTTCTGCGTGCTGGCGGCCAGGTTGACGAGGCCGTCGTTCGCCTCGTACACGCCCATCGGCACCGCGGTCGGGTGGAAGTTGCCCTGCTGGCGCGGCACCTCGCCACTCATGGTGTAGCGCGCACCCTGGAAGTCGAGCTTGTTGAGCATGGCTTCGAGCAGCGACGTGTGCACCCATTGGCCCTCGCCGGTGTGCTCGCGGTGCAGCAGCGCGAGCAGGATGCCCTGGCCGAGGAACATGCCGGCCGAGGTGTCGCTCACCGCGATGCCGGCGCGCATTGGCCCGCGGCCGGGCTCGCCGGTGATCGACATCAGGCCGGCAAGGCCCTGCACGATCTGGTCGACGCCGGGGCGGTCGCGGTAGGGGCCGTCCTGGCCGAAGCCCGAGATGCTCGCGAGGATGATGCGCGGGTTGATCGCCTTCAGCTGCGCGTAGTCGAGGCCCAGGCGCGTCTTCACGTCGGCGCGGAAGTTCTCGACTACCACGTCGGCGCGCTGAACCAGCTCATGCAGCAGCGCCACGCCCTCGGGTCGCTTGAGGTCGATGCACAGGCTGCGCTTGTTGCGGTGCAGGTTCTGCTCGTCGGGGCTGCGGCGCAGGGCGCCGGTGATGTTGCCGCTCGATTGCCGCGGCGGCGCTTCGATGCGGATCACCCGCGCGCCCCAGTCGGCCAGCAGCCGCACGGCGGTGGGGCCGGCACGCGCGATGGTGAGGTCGAGCACGGTGTAGCGCGACAGCGGCAGGGCAGAGGTGGTGGTCATGTCGGGGCGTTCACCGCGCATACAGCGAGCTGCCGGGGTGAAAGGCAGGGACCTGGCCGATGGCCATGCGCTCGGCGCCGCGCGGGTCGTTCACGACGGCGCTCTCGGCCGCGAAGACCATCGTCGCGCGTTCCGGCAGCGTGTAGGCCGGCCAGGCAGGCAGCCCGTCGTGGTTGGGATTGCCGTTGCGGGCGAAGTGCGCCCAGGCGGCCATCATCTGGCGCTCGAGCCTCTCAAGCTCGGGGCCGTCGCCGGTGAAGGCACTGGCGAGCGCGACATTGCCGAACACGAACGGAATCTCCGCGGTGTGCGGCGACATGAACTTGCCGCCGAACGCCGGGCTCTCCCACGCGAACTCATAGGCGTAGACGGGTGCGGTGCCTTGACGCGCCTTCTGCTCGGCGCCGGTGATGTTGTTCAGGCGGTAGAGGTAGTCGCTTGCGATGTAGGCAAGCAGCTCGCTGCCTGGCGCCTTTGGATGGTGCTGCTCGTAGACCGCAAGCACCGCATCGGCCTGCGCCGTGTCGACACGCAGGAAACGCCGGATGCGCTGTCGCGCCTCGTCACCGTCGACGGTGAAGTTGCTTGGGTCGGCGGCGAGGAAGAAGGTCGCCTCGGTGCGGGTGTGGCCGATCATGAGCGGCACCAGGGCCGACACCTCGGGCGCGGACGGATGGAACGGGTGGCCCTTCAGCGTGCGGCCGTCGACCACCGGGCGGAAGCTGTCTTGCCCCAGGCTGGCGCCGACCACCGACTGCATGGCCTGCAACAGCGTCTCGCTCGGCACCGATTGCAGCGTGGCGAAGTCTCCCTCGGGCAGCTCGAGCTTCTGGAACAGCTTGCGCGTGGCGGCTTCGCATTCGTCGCGCGGCTGCACACGAAAGCCCGACGACGGTTTCTGCACGATGGCGCGGTGAAAGAGGCCCTGCGCCTCGGCCATCGCCATCAGGATGGCCACCTTCGCGCCACCGCCCGACTGGCCGAAGAGCGTGACGCAGCCGGGGTCGCCGCCGAAGCGTTCGATGTTCTGCTGCACCCACTGCAGTGCGGCCACGAGGTCGAGCATGCCGGCGTTGCCGGCGTCGGCGAAACGCGGCTCGCTGTGGGCGAGCGGGGTCAGGTAGCCGAAGAGGTTGAGCCGGTGGTTGACGGTGACGACGACCACGTCTTGCGTCTGCGCGAGCGTGGCGCCGTCGTAGACCTGCGAGCTGCCCGAGCCGATGGAGAACGCGCCGCCGTGCAGCCACACCATCACCGGGCGCTTGGCTGCGTCGGCGGCCGGCGTGAAGACGTTGAGCACCAGGCAGTCCTCCCCGAGCGGGGCGTCGCTGGCGAGCCATTGGAAGAGGCGCGTGCGCGGCGTGACGATCTGCGGGCAGCTCTGGCCGTAGGCCGTGGCGTCGCGCACGCCGCTCCACGGCGTGGCCGGCTGGGGGGCTAGGAAACGGTTTGTGCCCGCGGTGGAGGCGCCGTACGGGATGCCCTTGAAGGCGAGGCCGCGTGCGGTGGCGCTGCCGCGGACCTGGCCGAGCGAGGTGGTGACGATGGGTGCGTTCATGGCCTTATCAGATATATCTGATAAGGCTATAGATATGTGTATCGACCGTCAACGGGCCTTGCCCGCAAGGCTGTTCTGAAACGGGGCCTTCAGAGATCGGCCTGGTAGCGCGCGAGCATCTGCTCCTGCGTTTCGGCCGGGCCTGGCATGCCGCTCTGGTCGCGGATCATCTCGCCGAGTGTCGGCAGCGCGGCGCGGGGCACCTGCGCCTCGGCGCTCCACAGGCGCGAGCGCATGAAGGCCTTGGGGCAGTGCAGGTAGACCTCGTCGGTGCTGACGACGATGGCGAGCTTCGGTGCGCGCTTGTCGTCGGGCAGCGCCGCCAGGTGCGCCGGGTCGCGCGAGAGATGGGCCGCCCCGTTGATGCGCAGCGTCTCGTCGACGCCGGGGATCATGAAGATGAGGCCGATCCTGCCGGTCTCGACGATGTTTCGCATCGAGTCGAGGCGGTTGTTGCCGGGCGAGTCGGGGATCAGCAGCGTGCGATCGTCCCAGGGCTTGATGAAGCCCGGCGCGCCGCCGCGTGGCGAGGCGTCGGGCATGCCACCCGCGCTGGCGGTGGCCACCACGACGAAGGGCGTGAGTTCGATGAAGCGGCGTGTGTGCTGCTCCAGCGCCGAGAGCTGCTTGCGCATCGCCCGTTCGCTGGGTTTGCCGTAGAGGCCGAGCAGCTCGTCGAGCGATTCGATGCGGTGCGGGGTCATGCCACGATGTGAGGCTTGCTCTCGGCCACATGCCTGTCGCGCAGCTCGCGCTTGAGCACCTTGCCGATGGCGCTGCGTGGCAGCTCGTCGATGTAGTGCACCGCCGAGACGCGCTGTGTCTTGCCGACCTGATGGGCAAACCAGTCCTGCAGGGCCTGCTCGGTGATGGGCTCGCCGGGCTTCTTCACCACGTAGGCCACCGGCGTCTCGCCCCACGCCTCCGACGGCACACCCACCACCGCCACGTCGGCCACCGCGGCGTGCTGGCGCATCACCGCCTCCAGGTCGCTCGGGTAGATGTTGAAGCCGCCGCTGATGATCATGTCCTTCTTGCGGTCCATCAGCGTGAGGAAACCGTCTTCGTCGAAGCGGCCCACGTCGCCGGTGCGGATGAAGCGCTCGCCCTCGGGGCTGTGCCACTCGGCGTCGCGTGTCTTCTCGGGCTGCTGGTGGTAGCCGGTCATCATCGAGACGCTGCGGCCCACCACCTCGCCCATCTCGCCTTGCGGCACGACCTTGCCGTGCTCGTCGATCAGGCGGATGTCGTGGCCCTCGGCGGGCTTGCCCACGGTGTGCAGCTTGTTCGGGTAGAGGTGCGCTTCGAGGATGCAACTGCCGCCGCCTTCGGTCATGCCGTAGAACTCGACCAGGCCCCCGGGCCAGCGCTTGAGGATGTCGGCTTTCAGCGCCGCGCCGAAAGGCGCGCTGGTGCAGAACTTGAACTTGAAGCTCGACAGGTCGAACGAGTCGAACTCGGGCACGGCCATGATGCGCGAGTACTGCACCGGCACGAGCATGGTGTGCGTGGCGTGGTGCTTCTGCGCGAGTTCGAGGTAGCCCTTGGCGTCGAACTTCGGCATCAGCACCACGGTGCCGCCCCAGGCGAGGGTGGGGAAGAAGACGACCAGCGTGGTGTTGCTGTAGAGCGGCGTCGCGAGGACGGTCACGCCGCCCGGGCCGTATTGGTAGGCGCCACCGCCGCGGCGCACGTGCGCCCAGCGCATCTTGTGCGGCTGCACGATGCCTTTCGGCGTGCCGGTGGTGCCCGAGGAATAGATGATGTTGAAGGCCCAGTCGGGTTGGGGCTTCACTTCCTTGAAGCGGGTGCCGAAGGGCGCGACCCAGTCGACCAGTTGCCGGCCCACCGCCGAGCCGTCGAGCGAGACGCGCGGGATGCCGAGCGCTTCGGCCGCGTTCACCGCCTCGGCGGTGGCCTCTTCGGTGAAGAGGATCTTTGCGTCGGCATCGGTCAGCATGCCCTTCAGCTGCTCGGGCGTCGACCCGGGGGCGAGCGGGGCCACCACCACACCGGCGCGCAGCGCGCCGAGGAAGATGGCCGCGTAGTGCACCGACGAGTAGGCGCAGATGGCGATGGCCTGCTGCGGCTTCACGCCGTCGCGCTTCAGCGCGGCGGCCACGCGGTCCATCATCGCGTCGAGCTGGGCGTAGGTGACGCTCGCCGTCTTGTCGACGACGGCGAGGTGTTGCGGGTCGCGCTTGGCGTGGGCGCGGATCTGGTCGGCGATGACGCCGAAGTCTTTTTCGAAGGGGGCTGCGATCGGGTCCATGGCGAAAAGGGAGCGAGGAAAGTGGATCAGACGGTGGCGACAGCGGTCACGGGCGAGCCGACCGCACCGGGCAGCCGCAGCGGCGGCGCGGTGAGGAGAAAGCGGGAACGATGGTGGGCGCGCAACCAGCCGGCGAGCTCGGTCAGGAACCACAGCTCGCCCAGCGGCACACCCAGCTTGAAGAGGCAGTGCTCGTGCAGCGGCAGGGCTGCGCGCTCGGCGTCGCCCTCCGTGTCACGTGCCGGATAGGCCTCGACCGCGTAGTTGTCGGCGATGAGCGCGGCCACGCCGCTGTCGGTCACCCATTGCAGGAGCTTTTCGTCGCGGCCGTCGAGCGTGGCGCACGCGTTGTTGAGCACCTTCATGTCGGGGTCGCGGTTCATCGAGAGGATGACGTCGGCGAAGCCGGTGTAGAAGAGCAGCATGTCGCCCTTGTCCACCTGCACCTTGTCGGCCTCCATGATGCGCATGAGCTGGTCGTAGCCCACACGTTCGCGCGTGTGACCGATGTGGGCGTGCAGGTCGACGAGCACACCGCGGCCCTGGATGGCCTTGACGGCGAAGGTCTCGACGCCGAGCTTCAGCGCATACGAGCCGCCTTCGCCGCAGCCACACGACGCGAGCTTCAGGTCGCCGGGGCCGAGCACGTCTTCATGCGCACGGAAGCCGTTGTAGTAGACCTTCTCCGGCTCGCCGTCGCCGTCGGCATCGAACCAGGAGCCGACGTGGGCGAAGGTGTCCCACTGCGTGGAGTACTGCAGGGTGATGTTGACCTGGTCGTCGCACACGACGTCGGTGTTGCGCTTGTCGAAGCGGCGCAGCGGCATGTTCATGAACGGGTCGCCGCTGAGGTCGGTGGGGCGCAGGTCGGGCGGCTTGCGGCGCGGGTTGAGCTTGGCGCCGCCGGGGTAGTCGAGCGGCAGGCTGAGGCCGAAGGAGAGGCCTTCGGTCACCTCGGCCACGCCCTGCTTCACCTTCTCTGGCGTGAGCAGGTTCAGGCGGCCGAGCTGGTCGTCGGGGCCGAAGTCGCCCCAGGTCGAGCCTTCGGGGCGGCGTTTCCAGCGGGTCATGGTGTCTCCGTTCAAAACGCGCCGTAGACCATGTTGCGGAACACCTCGCGGTAGTACCCGCGCTGGTTCGGGGCCTGCATCATCCAGATGGCGATGAGCTTTTCCTTGGGGTCGATCCAGAAGGCCGTGCCGCCGAAGCCGCCCCAGTTCGATTCGCCCACGCTGCTGGCGCTGGCCGACTCGCCGGGCGCCATGCGCACCGCGAAGCCGAGGCCGAAGCCGTAGGCCGGGCCGGGCAGGTAGCCGGTGTTGGCGCCGGGCACGCGGCTCGCACGCAGCATGTCGTCGCTCAGGTGGTTGCTCATCATCGAGGCCACCGTCTTGGGCGAGAGGATGCGCACGCCGTCGAGTTCGCCGCCGTTCAGCATCATGCGGCAGAAGCGCAGGTAGTCGACCGCCGTCGAGACCATGCCGCCGCCGCCCGATTCGTAGACCGGCGGCTTGGTGATGTCGATCAGGTTGACCGGCTGCTTGCTGTCGGGGTCGAGCTTGAAGGGCTCGGCGATGCGGCCCTGCTGGTCGGCCGGTACCGAGAAGCCGCTGTCCTTCATGCCCAGCGGCCCGAGGATGCGCTGCTGCAGGTAGACGCCCAGCGTCTGTCCCGACACCCGCTCGATCAGCGCGCCCAGCACGTCGGTCGAGCGGCTGTACTCCCACATCGTGCCGGGCACGTAGGCAAGCGGCATCGTCGCGATGCGCTTGGAGAACTCGGTGTTGCTGAGGTCCACGCCTTCGACACCGGCCTTCAAGTACTCGCTCTTCACGAGCGACTTGCCGAAGACGCCGTAGGTCAGGCCCGAGGTGTGGCGCAGCAGGTCCTGCACAGTGGGCTGGCGCGGCGAGGGCACGAGCTCGAGCACGGGGTTGCCCGCGGCGTCTTTCTTCTCGACGGCGAGCTTCAGGTCCTTGAACTCGGGCAGGTAGCGCGAGACGGGCGCGTTCAGCAGCACCTTGCCGTCTTCCACCAGCATCATCGTGCCCACCGACACGATGGGCTTGGTCATCGAGTAGATGCGGAAGATGGAGTCGACCGTCATCGGGGACGATGAGGAGGCCTGCGGGTTGCGCACGCCGATGGCCTTTTCATGCACGACCTTGCCGTCGCGGTAGAGCACGATCACCGCGCCCGGCAGGCGGCCGGCGGCGGCGTCTCGGGTCACGAGGTCGTCGAGCTTCTTCAGCGCGGCGGCGTTCATCGTGCCGGGGGTCTTGCCGCTGTCGCCAGCGCCCGGGGTGGCGCAGCCGGCGAGCAGCACGGCGCTCGTGGCGAGTGTGGCCAGGAGGGTGCGTCGCAAGGTCGAGTGGGGAATCGTCATCGGCTGGTCTCCTGTTGTTGTCGTGAATTGAGCGTCAATAGCCGCGTTGTCGGTCCACGGCCAGGGGCTGAGGAAGCCCGTCGCGTGCGCGCCGCAGTGCATCGACGCACTGCTGGGCCACGGTGTCGAACGAAGCCTGTGCCGCGATGTGCGGCGTGGCCACCACCTGCGGGTGCGACCAGACCCAGTTGTCGGGGGGCGGTGGCTCGCGTTCAAAGACGTCGAGCGCGGCACCGGCGAGGTAGCCGCCGTCGAGCAGCGCACGCAGGTCGGGTTCGACCACCTGCTCGCCGCGGCCGATGTTGATGAAGTACGCGCCGCGCGGCAGCTGCGCGAGTGTGTGGTGGTTGAGCAGGCCGCGGGTCTCGGCGGTGAGCGGCAACGCGCAGACGAGGATGTCGGCCTGCGAGAGAAATTCGGGCAGCTCGTCGGGGCCGGCGAAGGTGGCCACACCCGGCACCTCGCGCGGCGTGCGGCTCCAGCCGCCGACCGGGTAGCCGAGCGGAATGAAGGCGCGGGCGATGGCCTGGCCGACCGCGCCCAGGCCCATCACGCCGACACGGCAGCGCACCGCAGTGCGCACCGGGTGGCGTTTCCATTCGGCGCGGGCCTGCTGTTCGGCGTAGAGCCGAAGATCACGCGTGAACTGCAGCGTGGTCGCGACGACGTACTGCGCGATCTCGATGCCCTGCATCGGGTCGACCACGCGCGTGACGGGTACGTGCTCGGGCAGGTCGTCGACCAGCAGCTTCTCGGCGCCGGCGCCGGTGGAGCACAGCACGCGCAGGTTGGGGTAGTTCGGCAGGATGCCTGGGCGCATGCGCCAGGCGAGGATGGCCTCCACCGCCTGAGGTGGTGGGGCGTCTTGTTCGGTCCAGACCGGGATGCCGGCGGAGGCTTGGCGAAGGGCTGCGGCGAAAGGTGCCGACGGGAGGGGGTTCGACAGCACCAGGATGGCCATGGACTCTTTCGATCCCTCTTACGCGTCGTACCCCGGGTTGCGGCGATCGAGCCGGCGCAAAAGACCCGGCCACACGAGGTTGGAGCCCTGGCCGCGCGAGGCGTCACGGGCCTGGCGCATGTTCAGCTCCACCACGTCTTGCGGAATGTGCGTGAGCTCGCTGCCGCCCGACTGCGCCAGGATCTGGATGCGGCACGAGGTCTCGAGCGTGTACATGGCCTGGAAGGCTTCGGCCACCGAGCGGCCGCAGGTGAGCAGGCCGTGGTTGCGCAGGATCAGGCAGTTGGCGCGGCCGAGGTCCGCGCACAGGCGCGGCTTCTCCTCGTCGCGCAGGGCGATGCCCTCGTAGTCGTGATAGGCCAGCTGGTTGAGCGGCAGGGTGGACTGCTGGGACAAGGGCAGCAGGCCGTTCTTCTGCGCCGACACCGCCACGCCGTGCAGCGTGTGGGTGTGCAGCACGCAGTTGACCTCGGGGCGCGCTTCGTGGATCGCGCTGTGGATCACGAAGCCGGCCGGGTTCACGTCGAACTTCGACGGCATCACCTTCTCGCCGTGGTGGTCGACCTTCACCAGACTCGACGCGGTGATCTCGTCGAAGAAGAGACCGTAAGGGTTGATCAGGAAGTTGTGCGGCTCGCCGGGGATGCGCGCCGAGATGTGCGTGAAGACGAGGTCGTCCCACCCGAACAAGGCCACCAGCCGGTAGGCGGCGGCCAGGTCCACCCGGGTTTGCCACTCTTCTGCGGAGACCTGGTTCTTGAGCGACGCGAATTCAAGCGGTGCATTCATGGCATGTCTCCTGTGGTGGAACCCGGTTTTATAGCGACTGAGACGGGGCTTGTCGAAGTGGACGCTGGTGCGCTCGCATCGATTGCTCCGCTCTGTCGCTTTTGTGATTGCCGCGCTGATTAAAGCGCCTTCACCAGCTCGGGCACGGCGGTGAAGAGATCGGCCTCGAGACTGTAGTCAGCGACCGAGAAGATCGGCGCCTCGGGGTCTTTGTTGATGGCCACGATCACCTTGCTGTCCTTCATGCCGGCCAGGTGCTGGATGGCCCCCGAGATGCCGGCGGCGATGTACAGCTGCGGGGCGACGATCTTGCCGGTCTGGCCCACCTGCCAGTCGTTGGGGGCGTAGCCCGCATCGACCGCGGCGCGGCTCGCGCCCAGTGCGGCCCCCAGCTTGTCGGCCAGCGGCGTGAGCACTTCGGTGAACTTGTCCGAGCTTCCGAGTGCCCGGCCACCGGAGACGATGATCTTCGCGGCAGTCAGCTCGGGCCGGTCGTTCTTGGCGATCTCGCTGCCCTGGAAGCTGCTCTTGCCGCTGTCGGCGGCTGCGGCAGCGGTTTCGACGGCGGCGCTGCCACCGGTGGCGGCGGCGGCATCGAAGCCGGTGGTGCGCACGGTGATGACCTTCACCTTGTCGGCGCTCTGCACGGTGGCAATGGCGTTGCCGGCGTAGATCGGGCGCTCGAAGGTGTCGGCGGAGACGACCTTGGTGATGTCGCTGATCTGGCCGACGTCGAGCTTGGCGGCCACGCGCGGGGCGATGTTCTTGCCGGCGGCGGTGGCGGGGAAGAGGATGTGGCTGTAGTTGCCGGCGATGGCCAGGACTTGGGCGGCGACGTTCTCGGCCAGGCCGTGGTCGAGCTGGGCGCCGTCGGCATGGATCACCTTGGCCACACCAGCGATCTGGCTGGCGGCCTTGGCGGCTTCGGCGGCTGCGTTGCCGGCGACGAGCACGTGCACGTCGCCGCCGATGGCGGCGGCAGCGGTCACGGTGTTCAGGGTCGCGCCCTTGACGGTCTTGTTGTCGTGTTCAGCAATGACGAGGATGGTCATGTTGTGAGTTCCTTGCCTGTTCTCAGAGGACCTTGGAGACGTTCTTGAGCTTGTCGACGAGGGTCGCGACATCGGCGACCTTGATGCCGGCGCTGCGCTTCGGGGGCTCGGCGACCTTCAGGGTCTTGATGCGTGGGGCGACGTCGACGCCGAGCGCGTCGGGTTTGATCGTCTCGAGCGGCTTCTTCTTGGCCTTCATGATGTTGGGCAGCGTCACGTAGCGCGGCTCGTTCAGGCGCAGGTCGGTGGTGACCACGGCCGGCAGGCTGAGCTTCAGGGTCTCCAGGCCGCCGTCGACTTCGCGGGTGACGGTCGCCGAATCAGCGGTGGCTCGACCTTGCTGGCGAAGGTGGCTTGCGGCAGGTCGGCGAGCGCGGCCAGCATCTGGCCGGTCTGGTTGCAGTCGTCATCGATGGCCTGCTTGCCGAGGATGACGAGGCCAGGCTGTTCCTTGTCGACGAGCGCCTTCAGGAGCTTGGCCACCGCCAGCGGCTGCAGCTCCGCATCGGTCTCGACCAGGATGCCGCGGTCGGCGCCGATGGCCATCGCGGTGCGCAGGGTCTCCTGGCACTGGGTGGGGCCGGCAGACACGGCGATCACTTCGGTGACCACGCCTTTTTCCTTCAGACGCACGGCTTCTTCCACCGCAATCTCGTCGAAGGGGTTCATGCTCATCTTGACGTTGGCGATGTCCACACCGCTGCCGTCACTCTTCACACGCACCTTCACGTTGTAGTCCACCACTCGCTTGACGGCTACCAGCACTTTCATGTCAACAGTCACTTTCTCGGTTTAACAAAAAACGGGAACCCACCCGCACGACCTCCCGTGCGGGTGGGAGGGGTCAGACGCTCACTTCGCCGACAGACCCAGGCGGTCGATCAGCAGCTTGTCCTTCGCGTAGGTCGCGATCGCCCAGGACTTGTACTGCTCGCCGGTGCGGTACCACATGTCCTGGTTGAGCGTGGCCAGCACTTCGGCGTGCTTCGGGTCGTCCATCGCCTTCTTGAAGGCATCGTGCAGTGTCTTCACGATGGCCGGGTCCATGCCCTTGGGGCCCACCAGGCCATACGGCGAGCTCGACACGATGCCGTAGCCCAGCTCCTTGGCGGTGGGCACCTGCGGCCAGCGCTTGGTGCGGTTTTCACCGAAGGTCACCAGCAGGCGCATCTGGTTGTTGTCGACGAACTTGTCCCAGCCGGAGGCATCGCTCGCGGCCATCACGTGGCCACCCAGCAGCGCCTGCATCAGGTCGGCATTGCCCTTGAAGGGGATGTGGTTGAGCTGCACGCCCGCCTTGTCGGCCAGCTCTTCCATCAGCAGGTGCGGGCTGGTGCCAATGCCGGTGGAGCCGTAGTCGATCTTGCCCGGCTGCTTGCGCGCCGCTTCGATGTAGTCCTTGAAGGTCTTGTGCGGCGAGTCGCTCTTCACGACGAAGCCGAAGGTGTAGCCCGACACACCGATGATGAAGGTGAAGTCGTTGATCGGGCTCCACTGCACCTTGTTCATGTGCGGGATGCGCAGCATGCCCATCGGGTATTGCGAGATCGTGTAGCCGTCGGGCTTGGCGGTCAGGGCCATCGAGCTGGGCCCGAGCGTGCCACCGGCACCGGGCTTGTTCTCGATGATGATCTGCTGGCCGAGGTGCTTGCTGGCGATTTCAGCCAGAGCACGGTGGTGGCGGTCGGTGGAGCCGCCCGCCGGCCACGGCACGATCAGGGTGATGGGCTTGCTGGGGTAGGCCTGCGCGTGGGCCGCGCCAAAGGGGGCAGCCAGTGCGGCGCCAGCCGTGGCCAGCACGAGGGCGCGGCGAAGGCGTTGCAGAGAGGTGGTCATCCTGGATGTCTCCGGTAGGGGTTGGGGGGGACTAGCCGTGGGCCGCGTGGCGAGCGGCCTCTTGTTCTTGAAGTTCGCGCCACTGCACCTTGCCCGATCCGGACTTGGGCAGCGACTCCACAAATTCCACGATGCGCGGGCTCTTGTAAGCCGCCATGTGGTCGTGCGACCAGGAAACGATCTCCTGTTCGCTCACCTTCCCTTTGTATTCTGGCTTGAGAACGACGAGCGCCTTCACCGTTTCGCCACGCCGCGCGTCGCGCACGCCGATGACGCAGGCCTCAAAGATGGCCGGGTGGTGGTACATCAGCGCTTCCACCTCGGCCGGCCAGACCTTGAAGCCGGCGGCGTTGATCATGCGCTTCAAGCGGTCGACCATGAAGAAGTAGCCGTCTTCGTCGACCTGCGCGAGATCGCCGGTGCGCAGGAAACGCTTGCCGTCGATCTCGACGAAGGTGTCTTTCGTGGCCTGCGGGTTGTTCCAGTAGCCGCGCATCACCTGCGGTGCGCTGACCACGATCTCACCGGTCTCGCCCACGCCGAGCTCACGCAGGGTCTCGGGGTCGACCACCCGCGCGTCGACGTCGAACACGGGGATGCCCAGGCACTGCTTCTTGGGGCGGTGCGGCGGGTTGATGTGGGTCGCGGCCAGGGTTTCGCTCATGCCATAGCCTTCGACGTAATCGAGGCCGGTGAGTTCTTTCAACTTCGCGCAAATCGCTTCGGGCATCGCGGCGCCACCGCCGCGGATGCCCTGCAGGCTCGACAGGTCGTACTGCG
Organism: Rhizobacter sp. J219; assembly: GCF_024700055.1. Classification (GTDB taxonomy): domain Bacteria; phylum Pseudomonadota; class Gammaproteobacteria; order Burkholderiales; family Burkholderiaceae_C; genus Rhizobacter. Next base: position 2,992,558 of record NZ_JAJOND010000001.1, on the reverse strand, counting down.
ACAGCTTCGGGTTCGACAGGAAGTCGATCATCATGGTCGAGATGACCTGCCACACCGTGACCTTGTAGCGCTGCATCAGCTGGGCAGCGGCGTCGCGGTCCCAGCGGGGCAGGATGACGATGGTGCCGCCCACATACATTGGCCCGTTCATGCTGCCGGCCATGCCGGTGACGTGGAAGTAGGGCAGCACCGAGAGGAACACCGCATCCTGCGTGCGGCCGAACCAGTGCACACCGCCGACCAGCGTGCTCTGCGTGCTGCGGTGCGTGTGCATGCAGCCCTTGGGGTGGCCGGTGGTGCCCGAGGTGTAGGGCATCACGCAGAGGTCGTCCGGGCCGGCGGTCAGCGGGCCAGGGCGCAGGTTTTTCGCCAGCACCTCGGTCCAGGCGACGCTGCCGGCGTCGGTGAAGGTCTTGCGCGGCTCGGCGACGAAAGGGGGCACCGTGAGGTCGGTCGGGCGCTTCAGGTAGTCGCTGTAGGTGACGACGATCAGGTGCTTCAGGCCTCCCGCGATTTTGTCATCGCCCACGAGCGGCTGCATCTGCGCATGCAGGTCCTGCGGCACGAAGGCGGTGGTCGCGCCGGTGTCCTGGACGTAGTGCTTGAGCTCCTCCGTCATGTTCATCGGGTTGACGGGCACGACGACCGCATTCGCCCGCAGGATGCCGTAGAAGGCCAGCACCCATTGCGGGCTGTTCTGCATGTAGAGCAGCACACGGTCGCCGGCCTTCACGCCGCAGACTTGCTGCAGGTAGCCGGCGATGCGCTCGGCCTCGTCCTTGAACTCCGAGAACGTGACTGGCGTGTCGTAGAAGACGATGAAGGGCTTGTTCGGGAAACGCTGCGCCGACACCTCGGCGTTGTGGAAGAGGTTGGTCTCAGGCAGCGTCAGGTGCTTCGGCAGCCCGGGCGGCCAGTGGGCAAGGTGGCGATCCGACATGGCGGCGCTCTCATCTCAAAAAAGGGTTCAGCGCGAGGCGTCGATCTCCTGGGCCAGGGCCCAGGCCTGCTCGGCCAGCGGACGGGCGCGCTTGCCCGACGCGACCGCATGTTCGCTCGAGGCATTGCCCTGCACCGCGCGGTGCGCGATGCCCTGCAGGATGCCGACGAGGCGGAACATGTTGAAGACCATGTAGTAGTTCCACTCGGCGGGCGACACGGCGTTCTTGCGGCCGGTGCGCTCCATGTAGAGCTTCACGTACTCGGCTTCGCTCGGGATGCCGAGCGACTGGATGTCGGCACCGGCCATGCCGCGCCCGCCTTGCCCGCCGCCCATGCGCCAGGTCATGCAGTGGTAGGCGAAGTCGACCAGCGGGTGGCCCAGCGTCGACAGCTCCCAGTCGAGCACCGCGAGGATGCGCGGCTCGGTGGGGTGGAAGATCACGTTGTCGAAGCGGTAGTCGCCGTGCACGATGGCCACTTCATCGCCCTGCGGGATGTACTTGGGCAGCCACTCGATGAGCTTGTCGGCCGCTTCGATGGTTTCGGTCTCGGCGGCCTTGTATTGCTTGGTCCAGCGGGCAACCTGGCGCTCGATGTAGTTGCCGGGCTTGCCGTAGTCGCCCAGGCCGATGGCATTGGGGTCGACGCTGTGCAGCGCGGCCATCACGCGGTTGAGTTCGCTGTAGAAGCTCGCCGCGCTGGGCGTTGTTGTAGTCGGGCAGCAGCGGGTCCCAGAGGATGCGGCCGTCCACGCAGTCCATGATGTAGAAGGCCGTGCCGATCACCGACGGGTCTTCGCACAGTGCGTAGGCCTTGGCGACGGGCACGTCGGTCTTGGCGAGCGCGCTGATGACCTTGTATTCACGGTCGACCGCATGGGCCGAAGGCAGCAGCACGCCAGGCGGCTTGCGGCGCATCACGTAGCTCTTGCCGCCGGCCGTCAACTTGAAGGTGGGATTGGATTGCCCGCCCTTGAACTGCTCGACCTGCAGCTCGCCGCTGAAGCCGGCCACGTGCTGGCGCATGTAGGCATCGAGCTTCTGCACGTCGAACGCGTGCTGCGGGGCGACCGCTTTGGTTCCGCTGAACTGGAGGGCCGACGTGTCTTTGCTGGTCATGCTGTCTGTCGTCTTGTCATGTGGCCCTGAACGAGGCGTTCAGGTGATGATGCTGCCCCCATCCACCGGCAGTGCATGCCCGGTGATATGGCGCGAGGCTTCGCTTGCGAGGAACACGACCGGCCCCTTCAAGTCTTCTTCGCCTCCCAGGCGATGCAGCGGTGCGCGTGCGATCACGCTGTCACCGATCTTGTCGAGCAGGCCATGGGTCATCTTCGTCGGGAAGAAGCCCGGGCACAGCGCGTTGACGTTGATGTTGTACTGGCCCCATTCGGCGGCCAGGGCGCGCACCATGTTGACCGACGCGGCCTTCGAGGTGTTGTACGCGACCATGGTCACGCCAGGGCTGTTGCCCTTGAGGCCCGCCACCGACGCGATGTTGATGACCTTGCCCGACCTGCGCGGGATCATCGTGCGCTTGCCCACCTCGCGGGTGAGGAAGAAGGGCGCGTTGACGTTCAGGTTCATCACCTTGTGCCAGGCCTCGTCGGGGTAGTCCTCGGCGGGCGTGGCCCAGTTGGCGCCGGCGTTGTTGACCAGGATGTCGATCTGGCCCCAGGCGGCGAGCGCCTGGTCGACGAGGCCGGGGATCTGGTCGAACTTCGACAAATCGTTGGCGATGACCTGGGCCTCGATCCCCAGGCTCTTCAGGTGCGCCTGCGCTGCCGCCAGTTCATCGGCCTTGCGGGCCGTGAGGATCAGCCTGGCGCCGGCTTCGCCGAGCGCCTCGGCGGCCTGGAGACCCAGGCCACGCGAGCCGCCGGTGACGAGGGCGACCTTGCCCTTGAGGCTGAAGAGATCGGCAACAGGCATCAGGCCACGTCGCTCACACGACCTCGAACAGGCCGGCCGCACCCTGGCCGCCGCCGATGCACATCGTGACCACGACGTACTTCGCGCCACGGCGCTTGCCTTCGATCAGCGCATGGCCGGTCAGGCGCGAGCCGGTCACACCATACGGGTGGCCCACCGCGATGGCGCCGCCGTTGACGTTCAGGCGGTCGTCGGGGATGCCCAGCTTGTCGCGGCTGTAGATCACCTGGCACGCGAAGGCTTCGTTCAGCTCCCACAGGCCGATGTCGTCGATCTTGAGGCCGGTCTGCTTGAGCAGCTTGGGGATCGCGAACACCGGGCCGATGCCCATTTCATCGGGCTCGCAGCCGGCGACCGCGAAGCCGCGGAAGATGCCCATCGGCTTGATGCCGCGCTTCTCGGCGAGCTTGCTGTTCATCAGCACGCAGGCGGAAGAACCGTCGGAGAACTGGCTCGCGTTGCCGGCCGTCACCACGCCACCCGGCAGGGCGGCGCGGATCTTCGCCACGCCTTCGAGCGTGGTGTCGGGGCGGATGCCTTCGTCGGCGGCGATCGTCACTTCCTTCGTCGTCAGGCGGCCGGTGGCCTTGTCGACGACGCCCATGATGGTGGTCATCGGGGCGATTTCGTCCTTGAACTTGCCGGCTTCGAGCGCGGCGGCGGCGCGCAGCTGGCTGCGCACGCCGTATTCGTCCTGCGACTCCTTCGAGATGTTGTAGCGCTTGGCCACCATCTCGGCGGTCTGCAGCATGCTCCAGTAGATCTCGGGCTTCTTCTCCAGCATCGCCGGGTCGGCGCGCATGTGGCGGTTGGTCTCGTTCTGCACGCACGAGATCGACTCCACGCCGCCGCCGATGGCGACCTGCACCCCGTCGACGATGATCGAGTGGGCGGCCATCGCGATCGCCTGCAGGCCCGACGAGCAGAAGCGGTTGATGGTCACACCCGCGGTCGTCACGGGCAGGCCGGCACGCAGTGCAGCCACGCGGGCGATGTTGCCGCCGGTGGTGCCTTCGGACAGCGAGCCGCCGAGGAACACGTCCTCGATTTCAGCGGGGTCGAGGCCCGAGCGCTTGACGGCGTGCTCGATCGAGTGGGCGGCGAGCGTGGCGCCGTAGGTCATGTTGAAAGCACCCTTCCAGCTCTTGGCGAGGCCAGTACGGGCGGTGGAGACGATGACGGCTTCGGTCATGATGATTCCTTGTCTTGTGTGAGTTCTGGTCGCGTGCGGCTCAGGAGAAGGTCTTGCCTTCTTCGGCGAGCTTCACCAGCAGCGGAGCCGGTTCCCAGAACTTGGCGTCAGCGCCCGGCTCGGCGGCGATGCGGCGCAGGGCGCGCACCACGTTGGCCAGGCCCACGGTGTCGGCGTAAAGCATCGGGCCGCCACGGTGGGCGGGGAAGCCGTAGCCATTGAGGTAGACCACATCGATATCGGACGCGCGGGCGGCGATGCCTTCTTCGACGATGCGGGCGCCTTCGTTGACCATCGCGTAGATGCAGCGCTCGATGATCTCTTCATCGCTGACCTTGCGTGCCACCATGCCGCGTTCCTTGCGGAAGTCTTCGATGATCTTGTCGACGGTCGGGTCGGGGATCGCGTCGCGCTTGCCCGGCTCGTACTTGTAGAAACCTGCGCCCGTCTTCTGGCCGAAGCGGCCGGCCTCGGCCAGGCGGTCGGCGACGATGGGGATGTAGGCCTCGGGGTTGGCTTCCTTGCGGCGCTTGCGGCCGGCGTAGCCGATGTCGAGACCGGCCAGGTCGCCCATGCGGTAGATGCCCATCGCCAGGCCGAATTTCTCCAGCGCCTTGTCGATCTGTTGCGGCGAGGCGCCGGCGTTGAGTGCTTCGTTGGCGGCAGCGCCGTAGCGGGCCACGATGCGGTTGCCGATGAAGCCGTCGCACACGCCCGAGACGACCGGCATCTTCTTGATCTTCTTCGCGAGCGCCATCGAGGTGGCCAGCACGTCCTTGGCGGTCTTCTCGCCGCGCACGACTTCCAGCAGGCGCATCACGTTGGCCGGGCTGAAGAAGTGCAAGCCCACCACGTCTTGCGGGCGCTTGGTGAAGGCGGCGATCTTGTCGAGGTTGAGCGCCGAGGTGTTCGACGCGAGGATGGCGCCGGGCTTGCACACCTCGTCGAGCGTCTTGAAGACCTGCTCCTTGACTTCCATGCTCTCGAACACGGCCTCGATCACGAGGTCGACGTCTTTGAAGCCGTCGTAAGTGAGCGTCGGCGTGATCAGCGCCATGCGCTCCTCGATCTGCGCGGGCGTGATCTTGCCCTTCTTGGCCGAGTTCTCGTAGTTGGTGCGGATGGTCTTGAGGCCCTTGTCGAGCGCTTCCTGCTTCATCTCGAGCAGCACCACGGGGATGCCGACGTTGATGAAGTTCATCGTGATGCCCACACCCATGGTGCCGGCGCCGATCATGCCCACCTTCTTGATGTCGCGCAGCGGGGTGTCTTCCGGCACGTCGGGGATCTTGGCCGCGGCCCGCTCGGCGTTGAAGATGTGGCGCAGCGCGCGCGATTCCGGCGTGAGCATCAGCGCCTGGAACAGCTCGCGCTCGGCCTTCAGGCCTTCGTCGAAGGGCTTGGTGGTGGCCGCGGCCACGGCTTCCACGCACTTGAGCGGCGCGGGGAAGTTCTTCGAGGTCGCGCCCACGGTGTTGCGGGCGAATTGCAGGAAGGCTTCGGTGCCGGGCAGCACGGGCTTGACCTTCAGGTCGCGGGCACGCTTGAGCGGCAGCTTGTCGGCGACGGCCTTCTCTGCGAACTTGAGGGCGCCTTCCAGCAGGTCGCCTTCGATGATGGCGTCGATGAGCGGCGAGCCTTCGAACTTCTTGGCCGGCACGGGTGCGCCGGAGACGATCATGTTCAGGGCGGCTTCGAGGCCGATCAGTCGCGGCAGGCGCTGCGTGCCGCCGGCACCGGGCAGCAGGCCCAGCTTGACTTCCGGCAGGCCGAGGTTGGCGTCACCCTTGGCCACGCGGAAGTGCGCGCCCATCGCGAGCTCGAGGCCGCCGCCGAGGGCCATGCCGCCGATGGCGGCCACCACGGGCTTGGGCGAGTTCTCCAGTGCCTTGATGACGTCGGGCAGGTTGGGCGACTTGCCGGCGTTGGCGGTGCCGAATTCCTTCACGTCGGCACCACCCGAGAACGCACGGTCGCTGCCGATCAGCACGATGGCGGTGACCTTGGGGTCGGCCAGAGCCTTGTCGAGGCCCGCGACGATGCCGCTGCGCAGGCCGTATCCCAGACCGTTGACCGGCGGGTTGTTCAGCGTGACCACGGCCACCGAGCCGCGAACGTCGTACTGGGTGGAGGTCGGTTGATTGCTCATTGGGATTGGCTCCTGAAAGGCACGGGAGGGACAGCGAGGGCCGCACGGCGCTCCCGACGGGAGGCACCCGTGCGGGCAGGTCGTGCGTGATTTGATGTTCCGCAATGCAGAACATTATTTTGCAAAGGCGACCATCGTAGCCGCTCAGGGCCTGCCTGTAAACAAGGTGATTCCCCACGCAAACCACCCATCTCCCCCGGGTTGTCGCCCGTGTGACAGGGTTTAGGATGCATTGCAGGCAACGTAGTTGGTAGAAGTTCCAATTTATACTTGCGCGTTTTGCGATGCAGAATGTGCATCCATTTTCGCCAGTCCGCAACTTCGTCCGCAATACGGCTCAGCCGCAGGAGACTTTCATGGATCTCGAATACAGCCCAGAAGAACAGAAATTCCGCGAGGAGGTGCGCAGCTTCATCGCCGAAAACCTGCCGCAGGAGATCCGCAACCGCGGCGCCTCGGGCGAGCGTCACCTGGCCGAAGACATCACCACGTGGCAGAACATCCTCTACAAGAAGGGCTGGGGCGGTTCGAGCTGGCCGGTGGAGTTCGGCGGCACGGGCTGGAACGCGGTGCAGAAGCACATCTTCGACGAGGAGTGCGCCGAGGCCGGCACGCCGATGCAGCTGGCCTTCAGCATCAAGATGGTCGCGCCGGTGATCATGCGTTTCGGCAATGCCGCGCAGAAGGCCTACTACCTGCCGCGCATCCTGTCGGGTGAAGACTGGTGGTGCCAGGGCTACAGCGAGCCGGGCGCCGGCTCCGACCTCGCGTCGCTCAAGACCCGCGCCGTGCGCGGCACCGACGAAAAGGGCGAGCACTACATCGTCAACGGCCAGAAGACCTGGAACACGCTCGGCCAGTACGCCGACTGGATCTTCGTGCTGGTGCGCACCAGCACCGAAGGCCGCAAGCAGGAAGGCATCAGCTTCCTGCTCGTCGACATGAAGACCCCGGGCATCACCGTCAAGCCGATCATCATGCTGGACGGTGGTCACGAGGTGAACGAGGTCTGGTTCGACAACGTGCGTGTGCCGGTCGAGAACCGCATCGGCGAAGAAAACAAGGGCTGGACCTACGCCAAGTTCCTGCTCGGCCACGAGCGCACCGGCATCGCGGGTGTGGGCCGCTCCAAGGTCGCCATCAAGCGCCTGAAGACGCTCGCGCGCAAGGTGCCCGGGGACAACGGCAAGCCGCTGATCGAAGACGTGCGCTTCCGTGACCGCCTCGCGCAGGTCGAGATGGAGCTGATGGCGCTCGAGATCACCAACCTCAAGGTCGTGTCGCAAGAGGGCAAGTCCCACGCGCCCGGCCCCGAGGCCTCGATGCTGAAGATCAAGGGCTCGGAGATCCAGCAGATGCTGACCGAACTTTCGATGATGGCGCTCGGCCCTTACGGCGTGCCCTGGCTGCGCGAGCAGCAGGACCTCTCGGGCAACCCGCAGCCGCTGACGGAGTTCTTTGCCGGCCGCGAGACGCTGCTGTCCGGCGCGTACTACAACACCCGCAAGACCACGATCTATGGCGGCTCCAGCGAAGTCCAGAAGAACATCATCAGCCAGATGATCCTGGGCCTGTGATCGCAGCCTGACCACCAGAACACAGAAGGAATCACCATGGATTTCAATCTCAGCGAAGAACAGACCGCGATCCAGGACAGCCTCAAGCGCTACCTCGCCAAGGACTACACCTTCGAGCACCGCCGCGCGCTCACCAAGAGCGAACTGGGCCACAGCTCCGACGCGTGGAAGACCTACGCCGAGCTGGGCCTCCTGGCCCTGCCGTTCCCCGAAGAAGTGGGCGGCCTGGGCGGCAACGCGATCGACACGATGCTGATCGCCGAGACGCTGGGCACCGCACTCGCGCTCGAGCCCTTCATCCCGTCGATCGTGATCGCCGGCAGCCTGATCGCCGACATCGGCAACGCGGCGCAGAAGGACACGCTGCTGGGCGGCATCACCCAGGGCACGACGATCGCTACGCTGGCCCATCAGGAGCCAGGCGCCCGCTACAACACCCACCACGTGGCCACCACGGCGAAGAAAGACGGCGACGGCTGGTCGCTGAGCGGCCACAAGGCCGTCGTGCTGGCGGCCGCCTCGGCGAACAAACTGCTGGTCTCGGCTCGCACCTCGGGCTCGGCCTTCGACGCCAACGGCATCTCGCTCTTCGTCGTCGACGCCAAGGCCGCCGGCCTGACCCTGCGCCCCTACGGCACGCAAGACGGCCAGCGCGCCGCCGACGTGATCCTGAAGGACGTGAAGGTCGGTGCCGACGCGCTCGTGGGCCAGGTCAACCAGGCCCTGCCGGCGATCGAATGGGCGCTCGACCGGGGCATTGCCGCGCTGTGCGCCGAAGCCGTGGGCGTGATGGCCACGCTGAACGCGCAGACGCTCGAGTACCTGAAGAACCGCAAGCAGTTCGACCAGCCCATCGGCAAGTTCCAGGTGCTGCAGCACCGCATGGCCGACATGGCGATGGCCGCCGAGTACGGCCGCGCGATGGCGCTGCTCGCCGCGGTGAAGGTCGACTCGAAGGATGCGGCCGAGCGCCGCCGCCATGTGTCGGCCGCCAAGGCCTACATCGGCCAGTCGGCCCGCACGGTTGGCCAGGGCGCGGTGCAGATGCACGGCGGCATGGGCGTGACCGACGAGCTGATGGCGGCACACCTCTTCAAGCGCCTGACGGTCATCAACCAGACCTTCGGTGACGTCGACCACCACCTGGGCAAGTTCAGCGACACGCTGCTCGCAGCCTGACGCGCCTCGCTCTCGACCAAGGGCCCGCATGCCACACGCTGCGGGCCCTTCTTCAATCAGATCCAGAACAACATGACCGCTGACCTCATCCTCAACCGCCGCGACCTCGACTTCCAGATCTTCGAGGTCAACGACGCCGAAGCGCTGACGCAGCGCGAGCGCCACGCCGACCACAGCCGCGAGACCTTCGTTGCCGCGCTCGACGCCGCGATGGCCATCGCCGCCGACAAGTTCTTCACCCACAACCGCGAGAGCGACGAGCAGGAGCCCGAATTCGACGGCCAGCGCGTCGAGATCATTCCGCAGGTGAAAGAGGCGCTGCAGGCGTACTGCGAAGCCGGCTTCATCGCGCCGACGCAGGACTACGACCTCGGCGGCATGCAACTGCCGGTGCTGATGGGCCAGGCCTTCTCGGCCATCTTCAAGAGCGCCAACGCGGCAACCAACTCCTACGTCGGCCTGACGATCGCCAACGCCAACGTCATCAACCGCTTCGGCACCGAATCGCAAAAGAAGAAGTACCTGCCGCACATGCTGGCCGGCCGCTTCTTCGGCACCATGTGCCTCACCGAGCCGCAGGCCGGCTCCAGCCTGTCGGACATCACCACCACCGCCGTGCCGCAGGCCGACGGCAGCTACCGCCTCACCGGCAACAAGATCTTCATCTCGGGTGGCGACCACGAGCTGAGCGAAAACATCATCCACCTCGTGCTGGCCCGCCTGCCCGGCGCGCCGGCCGGTGTGAAGGGCATCTCGCTCTTCATCGTGCCGAAGTTCATGGTCAACGACGACGGCTCGCTCGGTGCGCGCAACGACGTCGCGCTCGCGGGCCTGATCCACAAGATGGGCTGGCGTGGCACCACGTCCACCATGCTGTCCTTCGGCGAAAAGGGCAACTGCTACGGCGAGCTGATCGGCCAGCCGAACCAAGGCCTCGCCGCGATGTTCCACATGATGAACGAGGCGCGCATCGGCGTCGGCATGGGCGCGGTGATGCTGGGTTACCGCGGCTACCTCGCCTCGCTGCAGTACGCGCGTGAACGGCCGCAAGGCCGCCGCGCCGGCAGCAAGGACCCGAACGAGCCGCAGATCAAGCTGATCGAGCACGCCGACATCCGCCGCATGCTGATTGCGCAGAAGGCGTATGTGGAAGGCGGCCTCGCACTCGGCCTCTATGCTGCGCGCCTGGTCGACGAGCAGAAGACCGGCCCCGACGAGACCAAGCGTGAAGAAGCCGGCCTCCTGCTGGAGCTGCTCACGCCCATCGTGAAAAGCTGGCCTTCGCAGTGGTGCCTGGAGGCCAACAGCCTCGCGATCCAGATCCACGGCGGCTACGGCTACACCCGCGAATACCCTGTGGAGCAGTTCTACCGCGACAACCGCTTGAACATGATCCACGAGGGCACGCACGCCATCCAGTCGATCGACCTCTTGGGCCGCAAGGTCGTCATGCAGCAAGGCGCCGCGCTGGAGCTGCTGGGCCGCGAGATCGCCGCGACGGTGAAGGACGCGTCGGTCTACGAGACCCTGAGCGCCAACGCCGATGCGCTCACCATCGCGTGGTCGAACGTCACGCAGACGGTCAAGGCGCTCGCGCCCTTGCTGAAGGAAAAAGGCGAACTGGCACTGGCCAACTCGGTCGTCTTCCTCGAAGCCTTCGGCCACACGGTGGTCGCGTGGCAGTGGCTGCGGCAGGCGCTCGTGGCGACCCGCGCGCTGAAGGAGGCCAGGGGCGACGACGAAATCAACTTCTATCGTGGCAAGCTGCACACCAGCGCCTGGTTCTTCGACTGGGAGCTGCCGCGCTGCAAGCCGCAGCACGAGCTGCTGCGCAGCCTCAACGACTCGACCCTTACCATGCAAGACGCCTGGTTCTGATGAGCACCGACGACAACATCCCGGATGGCTTCGTGCCGCTGGTGCCCGGCGGCACCTGGCTCACCCACGCCGGCCCGCTCTACCAAAAGGACGCTGCGAACGGCGGCGTGGTCATTGGCCTGCGCCTGGCGCAAAAGCACACCAACATGCGCGGCATCGCGCACGGCGGCATGCTGGTCACGCTGGCCGACAGTGCGCTCGGCCGCAACATGCACCTCACGCGCAAGCCCTCCGCGCCGATGGTGTCGGTCAACCTGTCGACCGACTTCCTCGGGGCGGCGAAGGTCGGCGACTGGCTGGAGGCCCACGTCACCGTGCGCAAGCACGGCGCGCGGCTCTCGTTCGCCGAGTGCGAGCTGAAGGTCGGCGAGAAAGTCGTGGTGCGCTGCAGCGGCGTCTTTGCCGTGGTCGAACCCGTCTCCGCCAACAAGGAAGTCCCTGAGGGCTGAGCGCTTGCGTGGGGCGTAAAGTGTCCGGCACACCGACACTGCCCCATGACGACGACCCCACTTCCAGCCGACGCCGACGGCGTGCTCAAGCTCGCCGCGCAAAGCATGTTCGACACCCTCGCCCAGGCTGCGATGGGCATGATGGTGGTCGATCGCCAGCACCGCATCGTCTGGATCAGCGAAGGCTACAAGCGCTTCCTGCCCGGCCTCGGCCATGAAGAGAGCGACTTCGTCGGCCGCCGTGTCGAAGAGGTCGTGCCCAACACGCTCATGGCCCACGTGATCGACACCGGCCAGCCCATGCTGGTGGACCTGCTCACCAACCAGGCCGGCACCTTCCTCGTGAGCCGCATGCCGCTGCGCGACGCGCGCGGCGAAGTGATCGGCGCGCTCGGCCTCGTGCTGCTCGACCATCCCGAGACCACCATGCAGCCGCTGATGACCAAGTTCAGCCGGCTGCAGCGCGAGCTGGACGACGCACGCCAGCAGCTCGCCGCGCAGCGCCGGCCCAAGTACACGATCGCCAGCTTCATTGGCTCCAGCCCGGTCGCGATGGAGACCAAGCGCCAGGCCCGCCGCGTGGCGCAGACCGACAGCACCGTGCTGTTGCTCGGCGAGACCGGCACCGGCAAGGAGCTGCTGGCCCATGCCATCCACGCCGCGAGCACGCGGGCATCGAGGGCGTTCGTGGGCGTCAACATCGCCGCGGTGCCCGACACCCTGCTCGAAGCCGAGTTCTTCGGCGTGGCCCCCGGTGCCTACACCGGGGCCGACCGCAAGGGCCGCGACGGCAAGTTCAAGCTCGCCGATGGCGGCACGCTCTTCCTCGACGAGATCGGCGACATGCCGCTTGCGCTGCAGAGCAAGCTCTTGCGCGTGCTGCAGGAGCAGGAGATCGAGCCGCTCGGCAGCAACAAGGTCGAGCGCGTCGACGTGCGCATCGTCGCCGCCACCAGCCGCGACCTGCCGGCGATGGTGGCTGCGGGCAGCTTCCGCGCCGACCTGTACTACCGGCTCAACGTGCTGCCGATCCGGCTGCCCGCGCTGCGCGAGCGCCTGCCTGATCTGGAAGCGCTGGTCGATGCGCTGGCCGAAGACATCGCCCGCCGCAGCGGCCTGCCGCACAAGAGCGTGTCGCCCGATGCGCTGGAGCTGCTGTCGCGGCAGGCCTGGCCCGGCAACATCCGCGAGCTGCGCAACACGCTGGAGCAGGCCACGCTGATGACCGACGACGCGGTGCTCACCGCGACGCATTTCCAGCGTCTGATCGATGGCGTGCCGCGGCTTGGCGCGCCGGTGCCGGCACCGGTGGCCGAGACGGCGCCGCGGGCACATGTCGCCGACGCCGCTGCGGCTGCCGCCATCAAGCCGCTGCCGCAGGCCATCGCCGAGCTGGAGCGGCGTGCCATCCGCGAGGCGCTTGAAGCCACCGGCGGCAACAAGCTCGCGGCCTCGCGGCTGCTCGGCATCTCGCGCGCCACGCTGTACGAAAAGCTCGGCTCGGGCTGAGCGACGTTCGGCCTGACGCACCTTCTTTACCTCGCAGCAACCTGGGCCGCGAAGCTTCACCGATGCGGGTGCTGGTGATCCCGTGCATGCTTCAGGGTTTCTTCGGTCTCTGTTGCCCATGCCTGCCCACGGTCCTCACGCTTCCCCTTCGCTCGCCCTGATCGCGCTCGCGGTCGCCGCCGCCGCCGCGAACGCACAGACGCCGTCACCGCCGCCCGCTGCCGCGCCGTCGCCTGCGCCGCCGCAGCTCGAACGCGTCGAGATCACCGGCACCCGCGACAACGACCAGAGCGAGCGCCGCCAGTCGACGGCGGCCAAGATCGTCATCGGGCGCGAGGAGATCGAACGGTTCGGCGACAGCACCGTGGGCGAGGTGCTCAAGCGCCTGCCCGGCATCACGCTGCAGGGCGCGCCGGGGCGGGGCGGGGCGATCCGCATGCGAGGGCTCGGCAGCGGCTACACGCAGGTGCTGATCGACGGCGAGCGGGTGACCTCGGGCTTCTCGATCGACTCGCTCACGCCCGAGCAGATCGAGCGCATCGAGATCCTGCGCGCGCCCACCGCCGAGACCGGTGCACGTGCCATCGCCGGCACCATCAACATCATCACGCGCGAAGGCTTCAAGAAGCGGCTCAACGACCTGCGCGTGGGTTTTGGCGTGGAGACGGGGCATGTGCACCCCGGCTTCTCGTGGACGCGCAACGACAGCGTCGACAACCTGATCTACAACTTCTCGCTCTCGGCCTTCAAGTTCAAGCGCGATACGGAGAGCGTGACCACCACGGTGCGCGAAGACACCGCCTTGCCCGCTCGCAGTGAAAGCGTGGAGACCACGCAATCGACCGAAGAACGCACCGCGCTGCATGCCACCGGCCGCCTGCAGTGGCGCGGCGACAAGGGCACGTCGCTGGTGCTGATGCCTCTGCTCATCGCGAGCGAAACCGACAACGCGCGCAGTTCGCGGGTCAACTACAACAGCAGCTTCGGCGGCCCGCTCGCCGACCCGCCATACGACACCAGCACCGGCAGCAACACCGGCCGCTACCGCCTGCTGCGCCTGAACAGCGTGTTCAACCGCAGCCTCGACGGCGTGGGTCGCCTCGAACTCAAGGGCGGGCTCGGCCAGGGCCACTGGAGCGGTCGCTCGCAACGGTATTTGCGCAACGACGACGGCTCGACACCGCGCGCCATGCCGGTCACGTTCGACGACGTCAACAGTGCCCGCGACACCAACGCCACGCTCGGCTCCAAGCTCACCACCCTGTTGCCCAACGACCATGCGCTGGTGGCCGGTGCCGAGTTCGAGCACAACCGCCGCAACGAAGAGCACAGCGAGGCCGACACCTCCGGCGACGACTTCTCCGCCCGGGCGCTGCGCTTCGCTGCCTACGCGCAGGACGAATGGAACCTCACGCCGCAATGGGCGGTGCACGCGGGCCTTCGCTGGGAGAGCATCCGCACTGAAGGCGAGGCCAACGGCCTGTCCGCGCCGTTCAAGAACCAGAGCAGCGTGTGGACGCCGCTCTTTCACACCGTGTGGAAGTTCGACCCCAAGAGCCGCGACCAGGTGCGTTTGAGCCTGACCCGCAGCTACCGCTCGCCGACGCTGCAGAACCTGATCCCGTACACACGCCCCTCCACCGACAACTCCGAGACGCGGCCTGACCGCGCGGGCAACCCCGGCCTCAAGCCGGAACTGGCCACCGGGCTCGACCTTGCGGTCGAGCGCTACCTCGCCGGCAGCGGCATCCTGAGCGCCAACGTGTTCTACCGGCAGATCAGCCAGTACATCCGCACCATCACATCGCTGGAAGGTGGCCGCTACGTCTCTCGCATGCAGAACGTCGGCGACGCCACCACCCAGGGCCTCGAACTCGAAGCCAAGTTCCGCCTGAGCGACGTGGTGACCGGCGCGCCCGGCGTCGAGTTGCGCGCCAACGGCAGCGTCTTCCATTCCAAGGTGAAGGGCACGCCCGGCCCCGACAACCGCATCGACCAGCAGGCCTCGGGAAGCGTCAACCTCGGCGCCGACTACCGCCTGCGCGGAACCGGCTTCACGCTGGGCGGCAACCTCAACTGGCAGCCCGGCTACACCACCCGCCTCAGCGCCACGCAATGGGTCGTGCAGGGCAAGAAGCTGGTGGCCGACGCCTACGTGCTCTACGCCATCCAGCCCGGTGTGCAGCTGCGCGTGTCGGGCAGCAACCTCGGGGCGCGCGACTACCTCACCGGCAGCCGCTACGACAGCGCGGCCGATGGTGGCACCGTGCGCGAGAGCAGCGACACCGAGACCAGCTCCTACATCAGTTGGCAGGTGCGTCTGGAAATGAAGCTCTGATCACTGGCTGAACTTTGGGCAGTGTCTTGCCCAAAGACACAGCTCACACTGGTGTGTCTGGAGTTTGGGCGCGAAGTGGCGCCGGCGCGCCCTGTTTCTTGCTCCGTCTCCCAGGTGAACCTAGTGTTTGCCCTGATCTGGTGCTTCTGGGCACAGGCTTTGCGCAAGGGTCTCCCCACCGGCGGCAGCTGCGCCGCCAAGAACCCAGGAGACACCATGCACTTCGCCACCCGCCGCGTAGCCCTCACCGTCGTTGCCACCGCCACGCTGGCGCTGGCCGCGCCGCTCGCCCAGGCCCAGTCCAAGAACGAGGTCCGCATCGCCCACGTCTACGGCAAGACCGGCCCGCTGGAGGCCTATGCCAAGCAGACGCACACCGGCCTGATGATGGGCCTGGAATACGCGACCGGCGGCACGATGACGGTGGCCGGCAAGAAGCTGGTGGTGATCGAGAAAGACGACCAGGGCAAGCCCGACGTGGGCAAGAACCTGCTCGCCACCGCCTACGGCGACGACAAGGCCGACATCGCCGTCGGCACCACCGGCTCGGGCGTGGCGCTCGCCATGCTGCCGGTGGCCGAGGAGTACAAGAAGATCCTGCTGGTCGAGCCCGCGGTGGCCGACTCGATCACCGGCGACAAGTGGAACAAGTACATCTTCCGCACCGGCCGCAACAGCTCGCAGGACGCCATTGCCAACGCCGTGGCGCTCGACAAGGCCGGCGTCAGCATCGCCACGCTCGCACAGGACTACGCCTTCGGCCGCGACGGCGTGAAGGCCTTCAAGGACGCGATCAAGACCGCCAAGATCGTCCATGAGGAATACCTGCCCGTCGCCACCACCGACTTCACCGCCGGTGCGCAGCGCATCATCGACAAGCTGAAAGACGCCCCCGGCCGCAAGATCATCTTCATCATCTGGGCCGGTGCCGGCAACCCGTTCAAGATCGCCGACCTCGACCTCAAGCGCTACAACATCGAGATCGCGACGGGCGGCAACATCCTGCCGGCGATGACGGCCTACAAGCAGTTCCCCGGCATGGAAGGCGCGGCTTATTACTACTTCGGCATTCCGAAGAACCCGGCCAACGAGTGGCTCGTCGCCAACCACTACAAGAAGTTCCAGACCCCGCCCGACTTCTTCACCGCGGGCGGCATGAGCGCCGGCATCGCACTCGTCGAAGCACTCAAGAAGACCCAGGGCAACACCAACACCGACAAGCTCATCACCACCATGGAAGGCATGAGCTTCGACACGCCCAAGGGCAAGATGACCTTCCGCAAGGAAGACCACCAGGCGATGCAGTCGATGTACCACTTCAAGATCAAGGTGGACCCGGCGTTCACCTGGGGTGTGCCTGGACTTCGTGCGCGAGATCAAGCCGGAAGAGATGAACGTGCCGATCCGCAACAAGCGCTGATCGGTTCGCCCGCACCACGCGACATGCCGGCCTCGTGACCGAGGCTGGCCGGCCCTCTACCGCCCCGACATGCTCGAAACCCGCAACCTCACCATCCGCTTCGGCGGCCACGTGGCGGTCGACCACGTGAGCTGTGCCTTCCAGCCCGGCACGCTCACCGCCATCGTCGGCCCCAACGGCGCTGGCAAGACGACCTACTTCAACCTCATCTCGGGCCAGCTGCGCGCGACCGAAGGGCAGGTGATGCTCGGCGGGCATGACATCACCGCCGAGCCGGCCTCGGCGCGCACGCACCGTGGACTGGGCCGGGCTTTCCAGCTCACGCAGCTGTTTCCCAACCTCACGGTGCTGGAGAACGTGCGCCTGGCGGTGCAGTCGCGCCGCCGCGAAGGGCTCAACCTGTGGTCGGTGTGGCTCGACCGGCAGGAGACGCTGGCACGTGCGCGCGAACTCGCGCAGCAGGTGCAGCTCGGCGACAAGGCCGACACCATCGCCAGCAGCCTGCCCCACGGCGACCAGCGCAAGCTCGAAGTGGCGATGCTGATGGCGCTCGATCCGCAGGTCTTCATGTTCGACGAGCCGACCGCGGGCATGAGCGTCGACGAGGTGCCGGTGATCCTCGACCTGATCCGTCAGCTGAAAGCGCGCCGCGACGCGACCATCCTGCTCGTCGAGCACAAGATGGACGTGGTGCGCGAGCTGGCCGACCGCATCATCGTGCTGCACAACGGCCAGCTCGTCGCCGACGGCGACCCGGCGACCGTGATCGCCTCGCCCGTCGTGCAGCAGGCTTACCTCGGCATGGCCGCGAAGGAGGCCGCATGAGCGCGCTCCTGAAGCTGCAGGGCGTGCACACGCACATCGGCCAGTACCACATCCTCCACGGCGTCGACGTCGAGGTGCCGACCGGCGAGGTCACGATGCTGCTCGGCCGCAATGGCGCGGGCAAGACCACCACGCTGCGCACGATCATGGGCCTGTGGGCGGCGTCGCAAGGCACGATCACCTTCGATGGCCGGCCGATCGCAGGCCAACCGACGCCCGACATCGCCCAGCTCGGCATCGCCTACGTGCCCGAGAACATGGGCATCTTCTCCGACCTGTCGGTGAAGGAAAACCTGCTGCTCGCCGCACGCAGCGCACGCACCGTCGAGCAGATGGACACGCAGCGCCTGGAGTGGCTGTTCGGCCTCTTCCCGGCGGTGAAGAAGTTCTGGCTCTACCCGGCCGGCAAGCTCTCGGGCGGGCAAAAGCAGATGCTCGCGATCGCCCGCGCGATGGTCGAGCCGCGCCGCCTGCTGCTGATCGACGAGCCGAGCAAGGGCCTCGCCCCCGCCATCGTGCAGAACCTCATCGAAGCCCTGCGCGAACTCAAGCGCACCCAGACCACCGTGCTGCTGGTGGAGCAGAACTTCGCAGTGGCCAAAGCGCTCGGCGACCGCGTGGCGGTGATGGACGACGGCCGCGTCGTGCATGCCGGCGCGATGCAGGCGCTCGCCGACGACGAAGAACTTCAACACCGGCTGCTCGGCCTTTCGCTGGGAGCCCACCAATGAACACCACGACGACCCCCACCGCCGCCGCGGCGCCCGCGCAGGCCGACGCCATCCCGAAGGCGGCGTTCGACTGGATTCCGCTCGCCCTCGTGCCGCTGCTGGCGCTCGCCGCGCTGCCGGCCATCGGCTCGCCCTCGTCGTGGCTCACGCTCACCGTCGCAGGCCTCGCGATGGGCATGATCGTCTTCATCATCGCCTCGGGCCTCACGCTCGTCTTCGGCCTGATGGACGTGCTCAACTTCGGCCACGGCGTGTTCATCGCCTTTGGCGCCTTCGTCGCCACCAGCGTGTTCGGCGCGATGGCCGGGTGGTCCGAGTCACCGAGCGTGCTGCTCAACCTCGGGGTGCTCTTCTGCGCGATGCTTGCCGCGATGTCGCTGGCCGCGGCGCTCGGCTGGGGCTTCGAGCGGGTGATGGTGCGGCCGGTCTACGGCCAGCACCTGAAGCAGATCCTCGTGACCATGGGCGGCATGATCATCGGCGAAGAGCTGATCAAGGTCGTGTGGGGGCCGCAGCAGGTGCCGCTGCCCTTGCCGGCGTCCTTGCGCGGCTCGTTCATCTTCGGCGATGCCGCGGTCGAGAAGTATCGGCTCGTCGCGGTGGTGATCGGCGTGGTGGTGCTGCTGGCGATGCTCTTCACGCTCAACCGCACCAAGATCGGCCTGCTCATCCGCGCCGGTGTGCAGGACCGCGAGATGGTCGAGAGCCTGGGCTACCGCATCCGCCGCCTCTTCGTCGGCGTGTTCGTCACGGGCTCGGCGCTCGCCGGCCTCGGCGGCGTGCTGTGGGGCCTGTACCAGCAGAACGTGATCCCGCAGATCGGCGCACAGGTCAACGTGCTGATCTTCATCGTCATCATCATCGGCGGGCTGGGCTCGACCTTCGGCTGCTTCGTCGGTGCACTGCTCGTCGGCCTGCTCGCCAACTACGTGGGCTTCCTCGCGCCGAAGGCGGCGATGTTTTCCAACATCGGACTGATGGTGGCGATCCTGCTCTGGAGGCCGCAGGGCCTTTATCCAGTGGCCAACCGTTGAGCACAAGCATGATCAGCCGTCTCCTCTCCCACGACCTGCCGCGCAACCGCTGGCTCGCGGCCATCCTCATCGTGATCGTGCTGGGCCTCGCGCTCACGCCCTTCCTCTTCCCGAGCACCAAGGCGCTCAACGTCGGCGCGAAGATCCTCGTCTTCATCGTGCTCGTCGCGAGCTTTGACCTGCTGCTGGGCTACACCGGCATCGTGAGCTTCGCGCACACGATGTTCTTCGGCATCGGCGCCTACGGCGTGGCCATCGCGAGCACGCGGCTCGGGCCGGGCTGGGGCGCGGTGGCGCTCGGCGTGGGCTCGGCACTGGTGCTGGCCCTGGTGCTGTCGCTGGTGATCGGGCTCTTCAGCCTGCGGGTGAAGGCGATCTTCTTCGCGATGATCACGCTCGCCGTGGCCTCGGCGTTCCTGTCGCTGGCTTCGCAGCTGTCAGACCTCACCGGCGGCGAAGACGGCCTCAACTTCAAGGTGCCCGAGGCGCTGCAGCCCGGCACGCAGTACCTCGAAGAGCCGTTCCTCGGCGCCAGCATCGACGGCCGCTTCCTGAGCTACTACCTGCTGTTCTTTGCCACCGTCGCGCTGGTGCTCATCATGCTGCGCATCGTCAACTCGCCCTTTGGCCGTGTATTGCAGGCGATCCGCGAGAACGACTTCCGCGCCGAGGCCATCGGCTACCGCGTGGTGGTGTACCGCACGCTCAGCAACGTGCTGTCGGCGCTCTTCGCCACGCTGGCCGGCTGCCTGCTCGCGATCTGGCTGCGCTACAACGGGCCCGACACCTCGCTCAGCTTCGAGATCATGCTCGACATCCTGCTCATCGTCGTGATCGGCGGCATGGGCACGATGTATGGCGCGGTGGTGGGCAGCGTGCTCTTCGTCATCGCCCAGAACTACCTGCAGGACCTGCTCAAGCTCGGCGCGAGTGCCGTCGAAGGGGTGCCGGTCGTGTCGCAGCTTGTCTCGCCCGACCGCTGGCTGCTGTGGCTGGGCCTGCTCTTCGTGCTTTCGGTCTACCACTTCCCGACCGGCGTGGTCGGGCGGCTGCGGGCCCTGCGATCCAAAGGCCGTTGAACATCATGAGCTTCACTTCCCACTACCTCGTCTGCGAAGGCCGCGAGCTGCACTACACGCAGTGGGGCGCGCAAAACACCGAGACGGTGATCGCCTGGCATGGCCTGGCACGCACCGGGCGCGACATGGACGACATCGCCGAGCACCTGGCGCAGCGCTATCGCGTGGTCTGCCCCGACACCCTCGGCCGCGGCCTGAGCCAGTGGAGCCCCAAGCCGGAAGAGGAATACTCGCTGGCCTTCTACGTGCGCCAGGCGACCTCGCTCGTCAACCAGCTCGGCCTCGAACGGTTCCATTGGCTGGGCACCTCGATGGGCGGCGCGATCGGCCTGCGCGCCGCAGCCACCAGCCTGCGTGGCCGGCTGCAGCGCCTGGTGCTCAACGACATCGGCCCCGAGCTGGCGCAGGCCGCGACCGACCGCATCCGCGCCTATGCCGGCTCGCCGTCGGCCTTCAACACCGTCACCGAGTTTCGAGAAGTACTTCCGCACGATCTACGAGCCCTATGGCTGGCTGAGCGACGCGCAGTGGCGCCGCCTCACCGAGACCTCGGTGCGCCGCCTGCCCGACGGTCGCGTGACGCCGCACTACGACCCGGCGATGGCGATGCAGTTCAGCATCCACCCGAACGACTACGACCAGTGGGAGGCGTGGGACAGCCTCGACCTCCCGGTGCTGTGTCTGCGCGGCGAAACCTCCGACCTGCTGCCGGTCGAGGTGACCGAAGGCATGCGCCAGCGCGGCCCGCGCGCCGTGGTCGCCACCATCGCCGGCTGCGGCCACGCACCAGCGCTGAACACCCCAGACCAGTTTGCACTCGTCGAGCGTTTCCTGGCCGCCTAAAAAAGCGAGCGCAGCGAAGCGTCGATCGAGCCACCCCGCGGAGCCGGCTCTGCCGGTCCGCTTGGGGGTCGCCCCCTGGGGGCAGGAGCGCAGCGACTGGGGGGCTAACGCCTGAACCGGCCGTCGGGGCCGATGATGGAGAGGTCGGCGTAATCGAGGCCGGTGTGGTCGGTGGCGGAATAGCTCAACTCCAGGCCCCCGAGGTCATAGCGGTTGAAGGTTTCCAGTGCGCGACGCAGCCTGTCGCGCGTCGGGTTGGCGCCGGCACGGCGCAGGCCCTCGACCACCACCTTGGCCGAGACGTAGCCCTCCAGCATGATGGGCGAGAGTTCCACGTTCTTCGCCTTGGCGAGTTCCATCGCTTCCTTCACCACCGGCGAGGCGATCGAGCGTTCGTAGGGAAACACCTGGCTCACCACCACGCCGTGCGCGATGGGGCCGGTTTCTTTCACGAAGCCGGCCGAGGCGTTGTTCGAGAGCGTCACGAGCTGCGCCTTCGAGCCGGCCGCGCGCAGCGCCTTCATGCCGTCGATGATCGCCGTGCCCGAGCCGATCAGCATGATGGCCTGCGGCTCCTTGCTCGCCACGCGTGGCGCGATGGCGCTGTAGTCGGGCTTGGCGCGGTCGTACTTCTCCAGCGCCAGCGGCTCCTTATTGACCGACTTCAGGCCCTTGAGCGCGCCCTGCACCGCGTCGGCGCCGAAGCTGTCGTCGACGTGGATGATGGCGATGCGGTCGACGCCGATCAGGCTCAGGTGCGAGATCGCGCGCTCGGCTTCGCGCTGGTAAGTGGCGCGCACGTTGAAGAGCCAAGGGTGCACCGGCTGGTGCAGCACCATCGCGCCGGTCGACGGGCCGATCAGCGGGATCTTGTGCTCGGTGAGCAGCGGCATGATCGCCTGCGTGTGCGGCGTGCCGCGGTTGAGGAACAGGCAGACCACGCCCTTGTCGATCAGCTCCTTGGCGTTGGCGACGGCGAGCTTGGGGTCGAACTTGTCGTCGAGCGACACCAGCTCGATCGTCTGGCCGTTCACGCCGCCGCGCCCGTTCACCGCATCGAAATACAGCTTGGCGCCGTCGGTCGCCTCTTTCACCGAGGCGGCCACGGCGCCGCTGAAACCGGCGGTTTGTCCGATCCTGATCTGAGCCCACGCCGGCGAAGTGATCCCCAACGCCACGCCCCACAACGTCGCCAACCACAGCTTCTTCATGTTGACCCTCCGAAAGAGTGGGACGGATGTTAGGCAGTGGAGGTGGGTTGTGGCGAGTGCAACTACGTACAGGTGGGCGTTTGACGCCCATGCGCTTGTGCCGTTGTTCACACCGGCTGCAGGGGCAGACGACCTTTTTGATCGGCGAGGGTCTTGCCCAGCAGGCTCGCCAGCGCGTAGACCGCATCGATGGTCGGCGTGGGTGTGCCGGTGATGCGGCCCAGCTCGCGCACGCTGCCGACCAGCGCTTCCAGCTCCAGCGCGCGGCCGGCTTCCACGTCTTGCAGCATCGAGGTCTTGTGCGCACCCACGGCCTCGGCACCCGCGATGCGCTTGTCGAGCGAGACCTTGAATTCGACGCCGAGCTTTTCGCCCAGCGCCTGCGCCTCGCGCATCATCTGGGCCGCCAGCTCGCGGGTTGCGGGGAAGCGGCAGATGTCCTGCAGCGTCGCGTGCGTCAGCGCGCTGATCGGGTTGAAGCTCAGGTTGCCCCACAGCTTCACCCAGATCTCGCCGCGAATGTCTTTGCTCACCGGTGCCTTGAAACCGGCTTTCATCAGGGCCTGCGACAGCGCCTCGATGCGCGGGCTGCGGCTGCCGTCGGGCTCGCCGAGCGTGAAGCGGTTGCCTTCGATCACCTTCACCACGCCGGGCGCGAGCAGCTCGGCGGCCGGGTAGACCACGCTGCCGATCACACGCTCGGGCTCGATGTGGCGGGCGATCACGCCGCCGGGGTCGACGCTTTCCAACTGCTGGCCTTCATAGGGGCCGGCGAGCTTGTGGAAATACCACCAGGGCAGGCCGTTGATCATGGTGACGACCACGGTCTCGGGGCCGAAGAGCGCGCGCAGTTCGGGCAGCAGGTCTTTCACCTGATGCGCCTTCACCGTGAGCAGCACCGCATCTTGCGGGCCGGCGTCGGCCATCGCCTGCACGGCGCGCACCTGCGTGGCGTGTTGCTCGCGGCCGTCTTCCAGGATGAGCCTGAAGCCGTGGGCGTTGATCGCGGCGAGGTTCTGGTTGCGGGCGATGAAGGTGACGTCTTCGCCTGACAACGCGAGCTTGGCCCCAAGGTAGCCACCGATGGCTCCGGCGCCAACGATCGCGATCTTCATGTCAGCCCGAGCTTCTGCGCCAGGCCGATGCGCTGCAGCTTGCCGGTGGCGCCCTTCGGAATCTCGTCCATGAAGAGGATCTTCTTCGGCACCTTGAAGTCGGCGGCGCGTGTGCCCACGAACTCCTGCAGTTCACGTTCGGTGGCCGTCTGGCCTTCCTTCAGCACCACCACCGCGGCCACCTCCTCGCCGAGCTTGGGGTGGGGCAGGCCGAAGCAGACCACCTGGTTGACGGCAGGGTGGTCCATCAGGATCTCGTCGACCTCGCGCGGGCTCACCTTCTCGCCGCCGCGGTTGATGATTTCCTTCAGGCGGCCGGTGATGCTGATGTAGCCGTCGGCGTCCTTCGTGCCCTGGTCGCCGGTGCGGAACCAGCCGTTGAGGTAGCCCTCGGCATTCGCCTTGGGATTGTTCTCGTAGCCGCGCGTGACGTT
Source organism: Rhizobacter sp. J219 (assembly GCF_024700055.1). Taxonomy (GTDB): domain Bacteria; phylum Pseudomonadota; class Gammaproteobacteria; order Burkholderiales; family Burkholderiaceae_C; genus Rhizobacter. The sequence continues at coordinate 2,968,722 of NZ_JAJOND010000001.1, read as the reverse complement.
GGGGCCCTTGATGACGATCTCGCCCACCTCGCCCGCGCCGAGCAGGGCGCCGTCTTCGCCCATGATCTGCACGTCGGGGCCGGCGGGCAGGCCCACCGTGCCGGGCTTGCGCGCGAGCGGTGGCAGCGGGTTCGAGGCCATCTGGTGCGTGGCCTCGGTCATGCCGTAGGCCTCGATCAGCGGCGCGTGGAAGATCTCCTCCAGCTCCTTGATCACCTGCGGCGGCATCGACGACGAACTCGAACGCAGGAAACGCAGCGGGTTGCGCGCGATCACCTCGGCATTGCCCTTGGCGCGGCCGACGATGGCCTGGTGCATCGTGGGCACGGCGGTGTACCAGGTCGGTTTGGCTTCATCCATCCATGCGAAGAACTTGAGCGCGTTGAAGCCCGGCGTGCAAAACACCTGCGAGCCCGCCGACAGCGGCGCCAGCACGCCGGCGATGAGGCCGTGGATGTGGAAGAGCGGCATGATGTTGAGGCCGATGTCCTGCGCGCTGAACTGCAGCGTGTGGCGGATGTTGGCGGCCGAGGCGCAGAGGTTGCCCACCGACAGCGGCACGATCTTCGGCCGCGAGGTCGTGCCCGAGGTGTGCAGCACCATGCCGATGTCGTCGGGCTGGCTGTAGCCGCCGTTCGGGGTGGCGCTGGCGGGCCCGGCCTCGCGCGGCTGCAGTGTGAAGTGGCCGGCGGGCGCCCCGGCCGGCACCACCAGGTCGACCACGCGCACGCCGAGCTTCTGGGCCACCTCGATGGCGGGCGAGCTGCTGCCCTGTTCGACGATCAGCGCCTTGGCGTTCAGGTCGGACAGGTAGAACTCGAACTCGTCGGCACGGTAGGCCGGGTTGAGCGGCGCGCTGGTCGTGCCCGAGGCACAGGCCATGTAGCAGGTGGCCATCTCGGGGCCGTTGTTGAGCACGATGCCCACCCGATCGTTGCGGCCCACGCCGAGGGCGTTGAGGCTCGCGAGCGTCGCCTGCACGAGCTGGCGCAGCTCGCGGTAGCTCAGCGGCGGGCGGCCGGGTGCGGAAATGGCGGTGGCGCCGTCCGCGCCGGTGGACAGCAGTTGCTGCAGGGTGTCAGGCATGGGGTCGAGGGCCACGGGGCGCGAAGCTTGGGGGTCGGGCCTCTATTGTGGTCGTCGTGCGCGACTCCCGTCGCGCCACACGGACGTAACGTCCTTGTGGGTGGGGCCGGCGCCCCGCGGCGCCGGCCCTGGCGGGCCTCAGAGGGCCAGCGCGTTCTTCAGGCTGTCGTGTGCGGCCTTGTTGAGGCGGATCTGGTACGGGAAGAACACCAGCCGGTCCTCGACGGCCGGTGCACCCGGGTTGGCGACGTAGTACGTGCCGCCGACCACCGCGCCGTCACGCGTCAGCGCGCCGGTGTAGACGTTGCCGTTCAGTTCGAAGTAGATGCGGTACGTGACCGTGGAGGTCAGCGTGGCCGCCACCGGGCGCGGCGCGTTCGCCACCCACACCGGCACACCGCCCACCGTGGTCAGCACGCCGTCGGCCAGGGTGTAGGTGCGGGCGTCGGCGTTCGAGGGGATGCCGGTGGTCATCGCGGCCTGCAGCGTGGTGTTGCTGATGCAGGGGCTGATGTTGGCCGTCACCGTCGCGGTGGTGCAGTCGAACGCGTCGTAGCGGTCGCCTTCGTTGGTGGACGTGTACTTGGTGTACGCGGCACCGGCGTCGTACTGGGCGCCGGCGGTCAGGATGGCGGCGTTGGACCAGAACGAGTTGAACCATTGCGCCATCTCGGCCGGTGTGGACGCCACCGCGCCGCTCAGCGCCACCTTCGAGTAGTCGCTCAGGATGTACGAATAGGCGACGGTGGTGCCGTCGGCGGCGAGGCTTTCCGCGCGGACGTGGCTGCCCACATAGGTGTAGCGCCGCGTTTCCTGCACGGCAGGCACGACCAGCACGGCACCGTCTTTCAGCACGCGCGTCGGGCGGGGGTTCACGACCGGCAAGGTGGTGGTGATGTTGAAGGGCACGGTCGGTGTCACGTCCTGCGGGCCGGCCGTCAGCGGCGAGGCCGTGAGGTTGCCGTGCTCGGAGTACGCGAAGTTGATGCCGGGGTTTTGCGGGCCGGAGTAGTTGAGGTTCCAGCGGATGCGGTACGAGGAGTCGTTCGCCGCGAGGATGCTTTCCTCGAAGATCTGCTGGTCGGGGCTCAGCGTGAGCGTCAGCGTTGCCGCCGTGCTGCTCACCGTGCCGTGCTTGCCGGCGACGACCACGCTGTACTGCGCCGCATGGTCGGTGTGGCTCACGGGCGGGGTGGTGTAGCTGGCCGCGTTGGCGCCGGTGATCGCGGTGCCGTTGCGCAGCCACTGGTATTGCAGGTCGGTGCCGGTGGCGGTGACCGTGAAGGTGGCGGTGGCACCGGTCAGGGCCGTCTGGTTCTGCGGCTGGGCTGAGATGGTGGTGGCGTTGGGGCCGCCATTGCCGCCGCCGCTGTTGCCGCAGCCGCCGGCGGTGTTGCAGGGGCCGTGCCCGTGGCCTTTACCGCCGCCGCCGCAACCGGCCATCAGGGTCAGCACCAGCGCCGAGGCGGCGCACGCGATCGTGGTCTTCCAGAGTCTCATGAATACCCTCCCAGAATCGAGACATGTCGTTGTGGACTGCGGCCCCCCGGGGGACCAGCCAGTCGAGTCTATCGGGGCGTTTTGTAGAAGTGCACGCGTGTGCTCCAAACTCCCCCAAGAGAGGGGGCGTCGTGTCGACGCCTGTGTTCCTGACGCCCAACTGCCAAAGCCCCGCGAAACGGGCTTGTGAGTACCGGCTCCTAGAATTTCCGCCCCTTCTCGTCTGCGCGCCTCCCGTACCCCATGACCTCCGGCCTCATCCGCATCCGTGGCGCCCGCCAGCACAACCTCAAGAACCTCGATCTCGACATCCGCACCGGCGAGATGACGGTGGTGACCGGGCCCAGCGGCTCGGGCAAGAGCAGCCTGGTGTTCGACACGCTGTACGCCGAAGGCCAGCGCCGCTACGTCGAGACCTTCAGCGCCTACGCGCGCCAGTTCCTCGACCGCATGGACCGCCCGGCGGTCGACCGGGTCGATGGCGTGCCGCCGGCGATTGCCATCGACCAAACCAACCCGGTACGCACCTCGCGCTCGACGGTGGGCACGATGACCGAGCTGAACGACCACCTGAAGTTGCTCTTTGCGCGCGCCTCGGAGCTGTTCGACAGGAAGACGGCGCAGCTCGTGCGGCACGACTCGCCGGAGACGATCTACGCCGAGCTGATGGCGCGCACGAAAGAGGGCGACCCGCGCCTGGTGATCACCTTCCCGGTGGAGTTGCCGGCCAACACCACCCCCGCCGAGATCGAGCAGTGGCTGGCCGCAAGCGGCTTCACCCGCGTGCAGGCCGAGCGTGAGGTCGCGTCGCCCACTGGGCCGCGCAAGGTGCTCGACGTGGTGGCCGATCGTTTCCGCCTGCAAGGCACGGAGAAGGTGAGGGCGATCGAGGCCATCGAGATGGCGCTCAAGCGCGGCAGCGGTCGCGTCAACGTCTACGTGCTGCCGGCTGAAGAGGGCTCGGAGCCGCAACTCTGGCGCTACTCCACCGGCCTGCACTGCCCCGACAGCGACATCCGATACGCCGACCCGCAGCCCGCGCTCTTCTCCTTCAACAGCGCGATGGGCGCGTGCGAGGCCTGCCGCGGCTTCGGCCGCGTGATCGGCGTCGACTGGGGGCTCGTCATTCCCGACCACCGCAAGACCTTGCGGGCGGGCGCGATCAAGACCATCCAGACGCCTGCCTGGAAGGAGTCGCAGGACGACCTGCTGCGCCACGCGGCCGACGCGGGCATCCCGCGAGACACCGCGTGGTCGCAACTCACCGAAGCGCAGCGCGACTGGGTCATCAACGGCTCGCCTCACTGGAAGGGCCAGTGGAACAAGCAGTGGTACGGCATCAAGCGCTTCTTCGAGTACCTCGAATCGAAGGCCTACAAGATGCACATCCGCGTGCTCTTGTCCAAGTACCGCAGCTACACCACCTGCCCGACCTGCAATGGCGCGCGGCTGAAGACCGAAGCGATGCTGTGGCGCATGGGCAGCAAGGCCGATGCGGATGGCGTGCTCGCGCCCGAGAAGCGCTTCATGCCGCAAGGCGTCGACTGGTCGCGTGCGCAGCTCGAAGCCTTGCCCGGCCTCACGGTGCACGACCTGATGCTGATGCCGATCGACCGCATCCGGCGCTTCTTCGACGGCATCTCGCTGCCGAGCAGCCTGCTCGACGACGCGCTCAAGCTGCTGCTCGACGAGATCCGCACGCGCTTGAAATACCTGTGCGACGTGGGCCTCGGCTACCTCACGCTCGACCGCCAGAGCCGCACGCTGTCGGGTGGCGAAGTGCAGCGCATCAACCTGACGACGGCGCTCGGCACCTCGCTCGTCAACACCATGTTCGTGCTCGATGAGCCGAGCATCGGACTGCACCCGCGCGACATGGACCGCATCGTCGAAGCGATGCACCGCTTGCGCAATGCCGGCAACACGCTGGTCGTGGTCGAACACGACCCCGCGGTCATGCTCGCGGCCGACCGCCTGATCGACATGGGCCCCGGCCCCGGCGAGCGCGGTGGGCAGATCGTGTTCGACGGCACGCCCGAGGCCATCCGCGAGGCCGACACGCTGACCGGCGCCTACCTCGGCGCGCGCAAGCAGGTCGGCATGGGGATGAAGCGGCTCGTCACCGACAGCACGCCGCGCCTCATCCTCGAAGGGGCGCGCGACCACAACCTGAAGAACGTGACGGTCGAGTTCCCGCTGCAGCGGCTGGTGTGCGTGACGGGTGTCTCGGGCTCGGGCAAGAGCACCTTGATGCAAGACGTGCTTTACCCCGCGCTCGCCCGCCATTTCGGCAAGGCGACCGAAACGCCCGGCGAGCACGATCGCCTGCTGGGCGGCGACTGGCTGAGCGATGCGGTCTTCGTCGACCAGTCGCCCATCGGCAAGACGGCGCGCTCCAACCCGGCGAGCTACGTCGGCGCCTTCGACGAGATCCGCAAACTCTTCGCGCAATCGCCGCTCGCGCAGCAGCGCGGCTACAGCGCGGCGATGTTCAGCTTCAACGCCGGCGACGGGCGTTGCCCCACCTGCGGCGGCTCAGGCTTCGAGCATGTGGAGATGCAGTTCCTCTCCGACATCTACCTGCGTTGCCCCGACTGCGACGGCACCCGCTACCGCGCCGAGACGCTGGAGGTGAAGATCGACCGACGCCTGCCCGGCGAAGCGATGCGCGAGCTGAGCGTGGCCGATGTGCTCGAGCTCACGGTGAGCGAAGCCGTGCAACTCTTCGCCCAGGATCGCGAGGTGCTGCGCGTGCTGCAGCCCATCCTCGACGTCGGTCTGGAATACGTGAAGCTGGGCCAGCCGGTGCCGACCCTGAGCGGCGGCGAAGCGCAGCGCCTGAAGCTCGCCGGCTTCCTGGCCGAAGCCGCGCAGAGCGCCACGGCCAGCAAGCAAGCGGTGGCGAAGAAGGGCACGCTCTTCATGTTCGACGAGCCCACCACCGGCTTGCACTTCGACGACATCGCCAAGCTGATGCGCGCCTTCCGCAAGCTGCTCGAAGCGGGCCACTCGCTGGTGGTGATCGAGCACAACCTCGACGTCATCCGCGCGGCCGATTGGCTGATCGACCTCGGCCCCGAAGGCGGCGAGGGCGGCGGCGAAGTGGTGTGTGTCGGTTCGCCCGAAGACGTGAAGCAGCACCCGACCTCGCACACCGGCCGTGCCCTGGCCGCCTACGACCGCGCGCTTGGCCTCAACGGCCAGCTGCGCGTGGAAGAGGGCCGCCCGCTGCAGACCGTGCTGCGCCAGCCGATCGACGAATCGATCCGCATCGTCAATGCGCGCGAGCACAACCTGAAGTCGATGGACGTCAGCATCCCGCGTGGCAAGTTCAGCGTGATCACCGGCGTGAGCGGCAGCGGCAAGAGCACGCTCGCGTTCGACATCCTCTTCAATGAAGGCCAGCGCCGCTACCTCGAATCGCTCAACGCCTACGCGCGCAGCATCGTGCAGCCGGCGGGCCGGCCGGAGGTGGATGCGGTCTACGGCATTCCACCCACCGTGGCCATCGAGCAGCGCCTGAGCCGTGGTGGCCGCAAGAGCACGGTGGCCACCACCACCGAGGTGTGGCACTTCCTGCGCCTGCTCTACGTCAAGCTCGGCATCCAGCATTGCGTGAAAGACGGCTCGCCCGTCAAGCCGCAGAGCGCCGAGAGCATCGCGTCGCAGATCGTCCGCGACCACAAAGGCCAGCACGTGGGCCTGCTGGCGCCGCTGGTCGTCAATCGCAAGGGCGTCTACACCGACCTCGCGAAATGGGCCAAGCAGCGCGGCCACACGCACCTGCGCGTGGACGGCGAGTTCCTGCCCGTCGACCCGTTCCCGCGTCTCGACCGCTTCAAGGAGCACACGCTGGAGCTGCCAGTCGGCGACCTGGTGGTGAGCGTCAACAACGAACCCGAGCTGCGCGCGTTGCTCACCCAGGCGCTCGACCTCGGCAAGGGCGTGATGCACCTGCTCACCCCGCTCGATGGCCTGAAGGGTGCGCTGATGGCCGGCAGCAGCACGAAGCGCATCGGCAACGTGAAGGTCTTCTCCACCAAGCGTGCCTGCCCGACCTGCGGCACGAGCTACCCCGGAGCTCGACCCGCGCATGTTCAGCTACAACAGCAAGCACGGCTGGTGCCCCGGTTGTGTCGGCACCGGCCTTGCGCTCACCAAGGAGCAGCGCAAGGCTTATGACGACTCGGTGATCGAGCGCGACGAGCAGGGCCGCGAGCAAAGCTTCCCGGCCGAGGAGGCCGAGGTCGAAGGCGTGGTCGATGCACCCTGCGAGATCTGCGCCGGCACGCGCCTCAATCCCGTCTCGCGCGCCGTGACCTTCGACGATCACTCCATCGCCTGGATCGCGCAGTGGTCGGTGAGCCAGTGCCGCGAGTGGGTCGAAGGGCTGACGCTCACCGGGCGCGATGCCGAGATCGCCCGCGACGTGGTCGTCGAGATCAAGAACCGCCTGGAATTCCTCGAAGAGGTGGGCCTCGGCTACCTCACGCTAGACCGCGCCGCGCCGACGCTGAGCGGCGGCGAAGCGCAGCGCATCCGCCTCGCCGCGCAACTCGGCAGCAACCTGCAGGGTGTGTGCTACGTGCTGGATGAACCCACCATCGGCTTGCACCCCCGCGACAACCAGGTGCTGCTCAACGCGCTGCACAAGCTCGGCGACAAGGGCAACACGCTGGTGGTGGTGGAGCACGACGAAGACACCATCCGGCGCGCCGACCACATCATCGACATCGGCCCGAGTGCCGGCAAGCGCGGCGGCCGGCTGGTGGCACAGGGCACGGTCAGCGAGATCTCGTCGCAGGCCGATTCCATCACCGGCCGCTTCCTTGCGAAGCCGCTGCTGCACCCGCTGCAAACGCGCCGCGAGATCGGCGCCGACCAGCCGCAACTGCTGCTGCGCAACGCCTCGTTGCACAACCTGCAGCAGGTCGACGTGCCGTTCCCGCTGCACCGCCTCGTCGCTGTCACCGGCGTGAGCGGCAGCGGCAAGAGCACGCTCGCCCGCGACGTGCTGCTCGCCAACCTGCAGTTCATCAACACCCGTGGCGCGAAGCCGAAATGGCAGGGCTGCGACGGCATCGATGGCTGGCAGCAGATCGACCGTGTGCTCGAAGTCGACCAGACGCCCATCGGCAAGACCCCGCGCTCCTGTCCTGCGACCTACATCGGCTTCTGGGACGTGATCCGCAAGCTCTTCGCCGACACGCTGGAGTCCCGCGCCCGCGGCTACGCACCCAACCGCTTCAGCTTCAACACCGGCGAAGGCCGCTGCCCGGCCTGCGAAGGGCAGGGCATGCGCACCATCGAGATGAGCTTCCTGCCGGATGTGAAGGTGCCGTGCGACGTGTGTCACGGCGCGCGCTTCAACCCCGAGACGCTGGCCGTCACCTGGCGCGGCAAGAGCATCGGCGACGTGTTGCAGATGGAGATCGACGAGGCGGTGGAGTTCTTTGCGTCGATGCCCAACATCGCGCACCCGCTGCAGCTGATGAAAGATGTGGGCCTGGGTTACCTCACGCTCGGCCAGCCGTCACCGACGCTCTCCGGCGGCGAAGCGCAGCGCATCAAGCTCGTCACCGAGCTGACGAAGGTGCGAGACGACGTGACGCGAAGAGGCCAGAAGGCGCCGCACACGCTCTACGTGCTCGACGAGCCGACGGTCGGCCTGCACATGGCCGATGTGGAGAAGCTGATCCGCGTGCTGCATCGCCTGGTCGATGGCGGCCACAGCGTCGTCGTCATCGAACACGACCTCGACGTGATCGCCGAGGCCGACTGGGTGATCGACATGGGGCCCGAGGGTGGCTCGGCCGGGGGCACGGTGGTCTCGGCCACCGACCCGGTGTCGCTCGTCAAGGTGAAGGCGAGCCACACAGGGGCGGCGTTGCGGCCGGTGTTGGCGAGGTAGACCTGACGCGGGCCGCGCCGCAACTCGCGTCAGGTTGTCGTGGCTGTCCCGGCTCTGGGTAGCGTGATCACCCGGTTGCGACCCTGAGACTTGGCTTCGTACATCGCACGGTCGGCGCGTTCGACCAGCGAATCGACCGACTCGGGCGGCGCGTGTTCGGTGACCCCGACGGACACCGTGAACGTCACCGCCTGACCGCTCGGTGCCCTGACGACTGCGGCGGCCGCACGCTCGCACAGCCGGGCCGCGCCCTGGGCCGCTTCGTGAGCGGTGCTGCGCGAGTAGATGACGATGAACTCCTCGCCGCCCCAGCGCCCGATGGTGTCGGAGGCGCGCATCACCTCGCCGGCCTGCTCGGCAAAGGCGCGCAGAACGCTATCGCCCACGGCGTGGCCATGCGTGTCGTTGATGCGCTTGAAGTGATCCAGGTCGACCAGTGCCACCGCGAAGCCGTCACCCGCGCGCTTGCAGGCCAGGCGGTGCTGCGCGAGCAATTCGCTCATGTGTCGGCGGTTGTAGAGCCCGGTGAGCTCGTCGCGCGAGGCCAGCTCGGCCAGAACCCGGGTCTTGGTGAGGTTCGCTTCATCGGCACGGCGTTTCTCCGCCACGGACTTCGTGCTTGCGCCGGCTCAATTCGACCGACAAACGGTACATGACGACCCCCAGCACGAGCGGGTAGCTCAGCAGGAAAGGTACGCACCACAGCATGGTCACGAAGCTCGTTTCCGGCTGGAACTTCAGCCCGAGTGCCAGCACCGCGACGCTCGCGCCCGCGACATGCGCGACCAGCCCTTTGCCGAAGAGCTTGACGCCACCCGTCGCCACGTTGTTCAGCGCGAGGGCGGCCAACAGCAGCACGCTCGGCAGCACGTTGAAGGCCATCGCCACGGCCCAGACGCCGCCGCCGAACGAGTCGATCAGGACGTTGCGGCGTTCGGCGTCAAAGGGCGACGCCGAGCGGGTGCTGATCTGGTACGCGAGGTGGGGCCAAACGGCGCAGTAGACCAGCATGACAGTCCAGATCCACACGGGTGCGTTGGCCTGGTACATGCCCGCGCCGGCGCACAGTGACCCGATGCCGAGACCGACGGTGCGCGGCAGATAGACCCGGCGAGCCAGCCCCAGGCCGCGCGGCGGTGCGCCTGCGGGAGCTGGGGGGCGTTGAGTCGTATCCATGGCTGCAAACCGAGAGGCATTCCGGGGAAACGGATCCGCCCGTGAGCCGGTGCACGGCCATCAATCAGGGTTCCGGGTTCCTCGCGAATCTATCGGCCTGCGCGGGGCAAGCTTGAGCCGCAGAGGCGGTCGGTCTTCACGCTTCCCGCCTCCCGACATCGAATCCTGACGCGCCGGGGGCGAGCTGGTCGCCCAGCACCCCAACCAGGGCGCGAAGCTCAGCCACCGGGCTCGTGGGCAGCGCCGGTGGCCGAGGAGAACGTCAAGCGGCGGTGCTGTTCTGCGCGATGCCCGCGATGGCCCACTCGCGGCTGCCGTCGGTCGGCTTGACCAGGTGCCAGACCTCGTCGAATGCGGTGGCGGCGTGCTCGGCTTCTTCGCGCACCAGGCCGTGGAAGCGCACGCTGACGACGTATTGATCGCGCTCTTCAGCGTAGTCGACCACCTCGGCGTCAAGCTGCACCACGTCGGTCTTCTGCGCCTGGCCCTTGCGGTCCTGCAGGTCGAGGCGGAAGACGGCAAACATCTCCGGGGTGGAGAAATGGCGCAGATCGTCGAGGTTGCCGGCGTCGTTGGCCGCCTGCATGCGAATGAAGATCAGCTTGGCGACGCGCACGAAGGCCGCGGCATCGAAGTCGGCCGGCAGCGTACCGCCCTGGGCGGGGACGGCGCTCGGCGTCAACGGCGCCTGCCCAGCGCCACCGGAGCCGAATGCGGCCGGTGTGCCCATCGACGGGCCATTGCCGGCGAACTGCATGCCGCCCTGGGGCGTGGCGAGTGCCGGCGTGCGGGCGGCCGGGCCGAAGCGGCGCATCAGGAAGCGCACCAGGAAGATGGCCGCGATCGCCATCAACGCGATCATCATGAAGTTGGCCAGCTCGGCGCCGAAGCCGAGGTGGCTGGCCAGCGCGGCCAGGCCGAGGCCGGCGGCCAGGCCTGCGATCGGGCCCATCCACGAGCGCTTGGGGGCTGCGGCGGCAGCGGCAGCACCCGGCGCTGCGGCGGCGGCCGGATTGGCCGCGGGCGTGGTGGCCCCGGGGGCGTCGGGCTTGGCCGGCACGGGCTGGGCCGGCTGTGCGGGCGGCGTCTGCCGCTTGAAGCCGGAGCTGGAGCCACCGCCCAACCGCTTGGCCTCTACGCTTTCGGCCACGGCGCCGAGGCCGAACACGACGATCAAGGTGCTGAGGAGAAGGTGTCTCATGGTGTGTTTCCGTGGCTGCAGAGGTGGCGGGATTGTCGTCAGATTGGGGAACCCGAAGGCGAGTTCCACATGTTGCGATACTGCGCGGTTATTCAACCCGACCGAGGACCTCCCATGCGAACCATCCAATCCGGCCTCCTTCTGATCAGTGCCGCCTCCCTGCTGGCCCTCGGCGCCTGCAATGCGCGCAAGGACGACAAGCCCGCTGCCGCCACCGGCCCCGCCGAGGCCACGGTCAACGGGGTCGCCATCTCGCAAGGCCAGGTCGACGCGGTCATCAAGCAGCGCAGCAACGGCCAGCCGGTGCCGCCGGAGGCACGCAAGGCCCTCGTCGACAGCCTGGTGTTGCAGTCGGTGGTGGCGCAAGAGGCGGTCAAGCAGGGCCTGGACAAGTCGCCCGATTACCTGAACCAGATGGAGACCGTGCGCCAGTCGGCCCTCGCCAACGCGTACGTCGAAGACTGGATCAAGAAGAACCCCGTCACCGACGAGATGCTGAAGGCCGAGTACGACCGCCTGAAGGCCTCGGCGGCCGGCACCGAATACAAGGCGCGCCACATCCTGGTCGAGAAGGAGGCCGATGCCAAGGCCATCATCGCCACGCTGAAGAAGACGCCCGCCGCCTTCGACAAGCTGGCCAAGGAGAAGAGCAAGGACCCCGGCTCCAAGGGCAATGGCGGTGACCTCGGCTGGTTCAACCCGCAGCAGATGGTGCCCGAGTTCGGCGCTGCGCTCGGCAAGCTGGAGAAGGGCAAGATCACCGAAGAGCCGGTGAAGACGCAGTTCGGCTACCACGTGATCCTGCTCGAGGATTCGCGTCCCATCGAGCCGCCGCCGCTGGACTCGGTGAAGCCCCAGCTCAGCCAGCAGCTGCAGCAGCAGAACATGCGCAAGCAGATCGACGCGCTGAAGGCTGCGGCCAAGATCGAGCTGGCCTCGGCGGCGTCGGCGCCGGCTGCTGCGCCGGCGGCCTCGGCGGCGTCGAAGTAAGCCGCACCGTCGCCAGGGCGCATCGCGTGACGGGCCTCCCCGAGCTTTTCGCCCTCGGCGAACGCATCGGCGACCGGCTCGTCGCCCGCGGCGAGACCATCGCCGTCGCCGAGTCGTCGGCCGGCGGGCTGGTCTCGGCGGCCTTGCTGTCGCGCGCCGGTGCCTCCGAGTACTACCTTGGCGGCGCCGTGGTCTACACCCGCCGCGCCTTCCGCCGTTTCACGACGCTGACCGCCGACGACATGGCCGGCCTGCGCTCGTCGACCGTGCCGTATGCGCAGCTGATGGCCCGGCACCAGCGCGAGCGCTTCCGCGCCAGTTGGGCCCTCGCCGAAACCGGCGCTGCCGGCCCGAACGGCAACCCCTACGGCGACCCGGCCGGCCACACCTGCCTCGCCGTCGACGGCCCGGTGTGCCGCGACCGCCTGCTGCGCACCGGCGCGGCCGAGCGGGTGCCCAACATGCTCGCCTTCGCGCTGGCCGCGCTCACGCTGCTGGACGAGGCGCTCGCCGAGGCCGAGGCGCCCCGCGGCGAATGACCGCGAGCGCAGAAGCACCACCGAAAACATTCGTGGCAAGGCGGTCGAGGCTTGGATAAGGTCGCAGGTTCCGGCGAGCGAACACGCTGCGCGGAACCCACTGACCAGGAGCCCACCATGTCACTTCGCCTCAACGACACCGCCCCCGACTTCACCGCCCAGACGACGCAAGGCCCCATCCGCTTCCACGAGTGGATCGGCGACAGCTGGGCCGTGCTCTTCTCGCACCCGAAAGACTTCACGCCCGTGTGCACCACCGAGCTGGGCTACATGGCCGGTATCGAGAAGCACTTCAAGGAGCGCAACACCAAGCTCATCGGCCTCTCGGTCGACCCGGTCGAGAACCACGCCAAATGGGCGATCGACATCCAGGAAACGCAGGGCCACGCCGTCAACTACCCGATGATCGGCGACACCGACCTCGCGGTGGCCAAGCTCTACAACATGCTGCCGGCCGAAGAGCCCGGCACGTCCGACGGCCGCACCGCCGCGAACAACGCCACCGTGCGCTCGGTCTTCATCATCGGCCCCGACAAGAAGATCAAGCTGATGCTCACCTACCCGATGACCACCGGCCGCAACTTCGACGAGATCCTGCGCGTGCTTGACTCGCTGCAGCTCACCGCCAAGCACAAGGTCGCCACGCCCGCCAACTGGAAGCAGGGCGACGACGTGATCATCGCCGGCTCGGTGAGCGACGACGACGCGAAGAAGCTCTTCCCCGACGGCTGGAAGGCCCCGCGGCCCTACCTGCGCATCGTCAAGCAGCCGCGCTGAGCGTTCACTGTTTCGACGGCGGTGGTGCGCCGGCCTCGGGCGTCACCGCCACCTCGCACAACGAGGGCGGCGCCGCGCCGAAGCGCTGGTTGAACGCTTCGGCGCTCACGCGCTGGTAGGCGCTCGGCTGCTTCTGCGCCGCCCATTCCTCGCAGGTGTAGCGCCGGCCGCCCGTCTCGGCCATGGTGTCGCCGCAGCGCAGCAGCCCCCGGCGGTTGGAGACGAGCACCGTCGGGCATGCGCTGCGCGACTCGACGCCGCACACCGCCACCTGCGCGAGCAAACTGCCTTGCACCACGCCGCGGATGTGGCCATGCCGGCGCGGCGCATCGCCAGCGGCCGGTGCTTCGGTCAGCGAGCCGCAGACACGCGCACCCTCCTGCGCCAACCGGTAGCCGTAGCAAGTGCCGGGGAAGCTGGTGCAGTCTTGCCACAGCCCTGCGAAGTGGGCCGTCGGTTCGGCGGACGTCGAGGGGCCGGCGACGAGCACGGCGAACAGGCCGAGGGCCCAGGAGGCACGACGAAAGCGCGGGATCTGCATGGCGCGCAAGCCTACACCGCTGGCACGGCCCGGCTATCGGGCCCATTGCCAGCCCCACCTATCGACACCATTGCCAGCTCCAAATTGACCCCCTGGGGGCGGCCGCCGACCATCACGGCTCTCACCCGCAGTCGTCGTCAACACAGGAGGCAAGTATGTCGACCGAAGCCAAGTGCCCGTTCTCGGGCGCACAACAACCGCAACGCAAGCACACCGCCGCCGGCGCCAAAGGCAACCGCGACTGGTGGCCCGATCAGCTCAACCTCGCCATCCTCCACCTGCATTCGGCCAAGGCCAACCCGATGGGCGAGGACTTCAAGTACGCGCGTGAGTTCAAGACGCTCGACCTCGATGCCGTCGTGAAGGACCTCAACGCCCTGATGACCGACTCGCAGGACTGGTGGCCCGCCGACTACGGCCACTACGGGCCGTTCTTCATCCGCATGGCCTGGCACTCGGCCGGCACCTACCGCGTGCAGGACGGCCGCGGCGGCGCCGGCACCGGCGCGCAACGCTTCGCCCCGCTCAACAGCTGGCCCGACAACGGCAACCTCGACAAGGCGCGCCGCCTGCTGTGGCCCATCAAGCAGAAGTACGGCAAGAAGCTCTCGTGGGCCGACCTGATGATCCTCGCCGGCAACGTTGCCCTCGAATCGATGGGCTTCAAGACCTTCGGCTTCGCCGGCGGCCGCGCCGACATCTGGGAGCCCGAGACCGACATCTACTGGGGCCCCGAAACCACCTGGCTCGGCGACGAGCGCTATGCGGGCGACCGCGACCTCGCCAACCCGCTGGCCGCCGTGCAGATGGGCCTCATCTACGTCAACCCCGAAGGCCCCAACGGCAACCCCGACCCGCTGGCCTCGGCACGCGACATCCGCGAGACCTTCAAGCGCATGGCGATGAACGACGAAGAGACCGTCGCCCTCGTCGCCGGCGGCCACACCTTCGGCAAGGCGCACGGCGCGGGTGATGCCAAGCTCGTCGGCTGCGATCCCGAAGGCGGTGCCGTCGAAGACCAGGGCCTGGGCTGGAAGAACGCCTTCGGCAACGGCATGGGCGTCTACACCATCACGAGCGGCATCGAAGGCGCGTGGACGCCGACGCCGACGAAGTGGGACAACAGCTACTTCGAGACGCTCTTCGGCTACGAGTGGGAGCTGACCAAGAGCCCCGCCGGCGCCCACCAGTGGCGCCCCAAGGGCGGCGCCGGTGCCGGCACCGTGCCCGATGCACACGACCCGACGAAGCGCCACGCGCCGATGATGACCACTGCCGACCTGGCGCTCAGGGTCGACCCGGCCTACGAGAAGATCTCGCGCCGCTTCCTTCAGAACCCCGACCAGCTCGCCGACGCCTTCGCTCGCGCCTGGTACAAGCTGACCCACCGCGACATGGGCCCGCGCTCGCGCTACCTCGGCAAGCTCGTGCCGAACGAAGTGCTGCTGTGGCAGGACCCGGTGCCCGAGGTCGACCACCCGCTGGTCAGCGACGAAGACGTGACGGCCTTGAAGGCGCAAGTGCTCGCCTCGGGCCTGAGCATCTCGCAGCTCGTGAGCACCGCCTGGGCCTCGGCCTCCACCTTCCGCGGTGGCGACAAGCGCGGCGGCGCCAACGGCGCGCGCATCCGCCTCGCGCCGCAGAAGGAGTGGGAAGCAAACCAGCCCGCCGAACTCAGCCGTGTGCTCGCCAAGCTCGAAGCGGTTCGCAAGACCTTCAACGACGCGCAGACCGGCGGCAAGAAGATCTCGATCGCCGACATGATCGTGCTGGCCGGTTCGGCCGCCGTCGAAGCCGCGGCGAAGAAGGCCGGCTTCAACATCACCGTGCCGTTCTCGCCCGGCCGCACCGATGCGTCGCAGGACCAGACCGACGTCGAGGCGATGCAGTACCTCGAGCCGGTCGCCGACGGCTTCCGCAACTTCGTGAAGAAGGGCAAGGGTCTTGAAGATTCGGTGGCCGAGCTGCTGATCGACAAGGCCCAGCTGCTCACGCTGAGCGCCCCCGAAATGACAGCCCTCGTCGGCGGCCTGCGTGTGCTCGGCGCCAACCACGGCCAGGCGAAGCACGGTGTCTTCACCGACAAGAGCGAGACGCTGAGCAACGACTTCTTCGTCAACCTGCTCGACATGCGCACCCAGTGGGCCCGCGCCGAGAGCGGCGGCGGTGTGCTCGAAGGGCGTGACCGCAAGACGGGCGCGATCAAGTGGACGGCCACCGCCGTCGACCTCGTGTTCGGGTCGAACGCGCAGCTGCGCGCGCTGGCCGAGGTCTACGCCTCGGGCGACGGGCAGCAGGTCTTCGTCAACGATTTCGTGCGGGCCTGGGTCAAGGTGATGAACCTCGACCGTTACGACCTGCTCTGAGCGCGCTTCACCCCTCTCCCGGTGGGAGAGGGGCTTGCGGTGGCGTCAACGTTTCGCTTCGCGGCGGCGGCGTGCACCCACGCCCAGCGCGGCCAGGCCGCTGGCGAGCAGCAGCGCAGCGCCCGGCACCGGCACGGCTGCCACGTTGAGGTCGTACGCCGTGCTGGCGCTCAGGCCGCTGGTGTCGATGGTCCAGTCGACGAGCGGGGCGCCGCTCAGCAGCGGGTCACCGACCACGGCGCTGTAGTACTCCAGGCCGGCCGTGCGCAGGGCGACGATCTCGCCGCTGCCGGCCTGCACGGCGTAGGCGGCGTTGTCGAAGCCGCCGCGCACAGTGCCCGGCGTCACCGCCAGCGTGCCGAAGCCGAAGCGCACGCCGGGTACGCCGAGGCCGCTCAGGTTGGCCAGCTGCGTGTTGAAGGCCACCGACCCGGCGGCGATTTCCGCGGCGGTGAAGCTGAGCGACAGGCGCACCGTGTTCACGTTCAGCAGCCCGAGGTCGAAGGCCGCGAGTCCCTCGGCCGAGAAGTCGATGAAGTCGGTGTTGCCCGCGAGGTCGACCACCGACACCATGGCCGCGCTGGCGGGCAGCGAGGCGGCCAGGGCCGCGGCGAGGGCGAGTTTCTTGGCGAAGTTCTTCATGTTGTGGGGCCCCATCACAGCGTGCCACGGGCCCAGGGGCCGGTGATCGCCACGGTGACGCCGTGGTACAGGTTGACGAAGAGCACGCGGCCATCGGGGCTGAAACACGCACCGGCCATCTCGGTGCTGCGCTGGTTGCCGGTCGGGGCGTTGGGCTTGCCCACGGCGGCGAGCTGCGCCGCGGTGAACGAGTAGTTGTTCTGCGCGAAGGCATAGGTGGTGCCGTCTTCCCGCAGGGCCATCAGGCGCTGGCCGGGCAGCGTGACCGTCTGGCCTTGTGCGTTGAGGCCGGAGCTGCTGCCGTCTTCGCAGAACAGCAGGCCGCCCCGCGGGCTCACGCAGATGTTGTCGGGCGAGTTGCCGACCGTGATGTCGTCGCCGACGAAGATCGCCTTCAGCACGCCGGTGGCGATGTCGAGCGACCACACGCGGCCACTGCGGCGTGGGTTGCTCGTGACCTGCTTGTCGGTGAAGTAGACCTTGCCGTCGGCCACCCAGCAGCCTTCGGTCGCGCCGAAGATGGCCGCGCCGTTGGCATAGGCCTGCAGGTAGGGGCCGCTCGCCGACACGGTGCCCACCACCGACGAGAGGCTCGCGCCGTCGAGGTCGGGGTTCGCGATGTCGACCCATTCTGTGTCGTACTCCTGGCAGAGCAGGGGCAGGCGCAGGTCGGCGTTCATCACGTTGCGCACGCGCAGGCCCTGCAGCTGGCCGCCGGCGTGCAGCGAGTTGAGGCCGCCGTCCACGTTGCTCGGCATGAAGCGGTAGAGCGTGTTGGCGTTGCCCTGGTCTTCGGTGAGGTACCAGTAGCCGGTGTCGGGGTCGATCGCGCTGGCTTCGTGTGCCATGCGGCCCATGCCGACGATGGGGTTGGGGTTGGCATCGCCCGGGTTCACCGGCACTTCGAACACATAGCCGTGGCGGCGGCCGGTGGTGCTGACCGAGTTGCTGCGGATCTCTTCGTTGGAGAGCCAGCTGTCCCACAGCGTGGCGCCGCCGGCGCAGGGGCGGTAGATGCCGCCGAAGACGGTGTAGCTCTCGACCCAGCTGCCATCGCGCCACACGAGCGCGGTGTTGCCGCCGATCTGGTAGTTGCCGCTGGTGGTGCCTTCGTCCCACTTGGCGACGTTGGCGAGCGTGCGGCCCATGATGTTGCTGACGTTGGTGCTGGTCGAGCGCTCGTGGTTGCGGATCAGCACGAGCTTCGGTGCTGCGGCCCACGCGGCGCTGGCGCACCACGGCCATGCCGTCGTGTGCACCGGGGGTGACGAGGCCATCGGCCATCAGGTCACCGGCCCAGCCGAACGACTTGTAGCTGAAGCCTGGCGGCAGCTGCATCAGCGGCAGGCCGGTGGTGAGGTCGTTGACAGGCGCGAGCGCGCCGTAGGGGCTGGTGCCGAGCACCGAGGCGTTGGCGGCCGTGCAGGCCTCGGCATTGCGGGCGGCGAGTGCGGCCAGCGGGCCGCCGAACGCAGCGGCCACGGCGGCGGCGCTGCCTTTGAGCACGCCACGGCGCGACGAAGGGAACTCGAAATCGGACATCGCTTGGGCTCCAGGTGTTCTAGACCAGATGATGTCGCGCTCAGGTTGCGCCTCGAAGGCACACGGCAAGGACGAACGGACTAGTGGCCGGCCCCGATTCGGTGCCGACGTGGGCGCTTATTCCGTCAGAAGACGAGCGTGCCCAGCAACACGCCGAACACCAGCACGATCAGGAAGATGACCAGCGCGATGGCGAAGAGCACCTTGGCGATCTTGCGCGAGCCCGAGGCGACGCCGGTGAAGCCGAAGACGCCGGCGATGAGGGAGATGATGAAGAAGATGATGGCCCACTTGAGCATGTGATGTCTCCTGGTTGGGCTTTTTCAGCAATTGGCGTTCCACGCGATGGTGGGCTTGGTCGCGTGTCGCTTGTTTTGTGCGGTGTCGTGATGGAGCGGTTGGCGAAGATTTCGCTGGGCGACTGCTGTGCATGGGGTGCCGGCGTTCGGTAGAGATACGCGAAGGGCTGCTCTCGACCCATAGCAGTCCTTCGCCGCGCAAGTCCCGTTGCCACTAGCAAACGTTCGATCGAAGGCCCGTCCCTGGCCGTATCGGCGCGGTCACGGCTGTTAGCGCAACTCACTCCAGCGTCTTACTTCCGGATCCGAGAAGGACACTACCGCGTCGCAGGAGGCACTGCTTGCACTCACGGCCGGAGCTTCAGACGGCGACATACCGAATTCGCGCCGGATCAGCGCCCTCAGCGCTGAGGTGTCGCCATAGCCAACACGGCCAGCAACCGTTTCGAAGGGAAGCGTCGTGGTCCGCAACAGGTCGACAGCTGCTTCGACCCGTCGGCGCTGCACTAGGCGCCAAGGTGATACCCCCAAAGCCTGCGTACAGCGCCTCGCCAGTGTTCGTGGGGTGAGGTTCAGAGCTTGCGCCAGATCCTCCACGTTGACGGTCTGGTCCAAGTGCTTGTCAATCCAGCGGCAAGCCTGCCTCATCAGGGGGTCCGACTCAGCCATCCACGCCAAGCTCACGTAGCGGCTCTGTGCCTCCCGCCGATCCGCGACCAGCAGGCGCGCGCACCGCTCGGCGAGTGACGCATCGACCACGCGCGCGATCAGATACAGCATGAGGTCAAGATGCGCGAACGCAGCTCCGGCCGTAACGATCGGTCCGTCGCTCACGACCATCCGATCCACTTCGAGCCGTACGCTCGGGTAGCGTTCGCGAAAGGCGGCGCCAAGCCACCACACGGTCGTCGCGTGCCGCGTGTCGAGCACGCCCGCCTGGGCCAGCAGCCACGTGCCAGCGCACGATGCAGCAGTGGGAAGCGAATCCTTTTGACGTTCACGAACGATCTGGAGCCAGGGCGCCA
Organism: Rhizobacter sp. J219; assembly: GCF_024700055.1. Taxonomy (GTDB): domain Bacteria; phylum Pseudomonadota; class Gammaproteobacteria; order Burkholderiales; family Burkholderiaceae_C; genus Rhizobacter. The sequence goes on along the minus strand of NZ_JAJOND010000001.1, from coordinate 2,949,127 downwards.
CCGCCGGTTGGTCTACCCATGCCTTCATGGCATCCGCGTTCTCGATGAAGGCTCCAGGAAATATCAGCCAATCGGCAGCGCGGGCCACTGCCAACGGTTCGTGAGCGACGCGCAGCCCTGCCGCTGACGGACAGGCGCTACGTTCCGGGGCGACCATGCTCACATGGATTGCGTCGGGCCGACCTGCCGCCCGGCACAGCGCATTGACAGTCTGAGCAATCGTAAGGGTCACGCCGAGACTGGCGTCTAGAAAGTCGGGCAGTAGCGCGAAGGCAATGTGATTCGGTTTGCTGGCGGACCGCTGCGCTTGTTTCTTAACAGATGTCATTGACTTGTCCAGAATGCCACGAATGATGGCATGTTCGCCCCTTGCTTGGCTCTGGGACAAACGCGACGTTGACCCATGTCTATCTCTCTCGCCCCAAAGAGAAGTGCGGGTCGCTCAGGCCATTCGCTCGAATCCGCTTTTCCGACGTCGCCTCGAAGTGCGTCGATGGCGCACCTCCCACGACTGCGAGATCTACTTGCACGCATTACCTGTTGTATCGAGGGGCTCAAACCGCGGCTTGGTGATCATGGAGCCAGAACCCAGCGAGATGCTCTTCTGAACTGGAGCGTTGTCGTTGCCGGGATGCTGCTTGCGGTTTTGCCCCAGACTGCTCTATCGACAATGCACAAGTGCAAGAGCCCGGACGGGCGAATCGCCTACTCAGACCAACCGTGCACTACCACTGAAGCCCGTGCCGTCATCAAACAAGCGCCACCACATTCTGAGGTGCAGCCGGCGGGGATCCCAACTGCTGCGCCTGCTGGACCGAGTCTTCCGGCAGTAACGCAGCAGTCTCGCCGCCGCCCTGCGGAGGAATCGCAATCACGACCGACACCCACCGCGAGCCTAGAGGAACAAGTCCGACAGTTCGACTGTCGTAGCGCGCCGCTACGAAGCTGGAGCTCGATCAAAGATGCCGACAAGGCAATTCGGCAGCGTGCGTCGAGCAGGCATGTGCATCGTTCGCCGGTATGCGAGGTCCGGCGGAGCACTTCATCTTGTGCGCCCGGTCGAAGGGCCTTGTCCGAGGAGCCGACTAGACCATGCTCGACGAGAACCCGAGACACGACGCACCGGAGGCCGACCGGCATCTCGTCATTGCCGCTCTAACGCCTCGGCTGCCTCTCGGCAAGCACGCCCAGCGCCTTCGCATGCTGTCAGAAGGTGATGCGCTGGTGTACAGCGTGAAGTCTGGGGAAAACAGCGTCTCAAAGGCGCTCGGCTGGGCGGAGTTGAAGGAACGTTGACCGCCCGCCACCATGCGCGCCCGAATGGGGAAATGTCTTAAATGGCGCGATCGATGTCATATTCGCCACTGGTGTAGGACTCGAGCGGGAATCACACTTGATGCATGAAAAGCTCCCTCATCCCGACATTTCATGCCGACCATCGCAGCGGGTCACTCGACTTGACGGAGCGCTGGCGGCTCAGCGTCGCGCTGCTCCTGGCTGGTGTTGCGCGCAAAGCTCGCTCTCGCAGCCGTCCGCAAACACGCGTCCGCTCGGACTTGCTCAATCCGGCGTTGTGGAACGCGATTGAAGCACCGCAAGGGAGGCTGGCTAATCGCGCCTGGGAACTGGCGCGAGGCCAGCAGCCGGCGTGGCTTTTGAACCATGGACTTCGAACGCATGCTTGGGCCCAAGCCTTCGGGGTAATTGCTGGTCTGGCACCTGACCGCGAGGCACTCTTTGCGGCGGCGATGCTGCATGACGCGGGGCTGACGCCTGCTGCCCCCACTCCAGCCAATCACTGCTTCGCCGTCCGAGGAGCCCGCTACGCTGCCAGTTCCTTGAAGGAAGTGGCCGCACCGGCAACCCTCAATCTTGTCGCTGAAGCAATCGCGCGACACCTCGACCTGCAGGTTGATCCGGGAGATGGCGCCGAAGCGCACCTGCTGCAGGCCGGAGCCATGGCCGATGTGCTGGGGCACCGAGTGCAGCAACTTCCGCTCGCGTTGCGCACCCACGTGTTGACCGTCCATCCGCGTCTCCAGATGAAGGAAGAACTGTGCCGGTGCATGACAAAGGAAATCACCTTGGCGCCACATACGCGTGTCGACTGCTACGTGCGCCGCATTGACTTCTTGAGCCTGATTCGGCAGGCGCCATTCGAGGAATAGCGAGATGAATGAGACCCTGCTCACCCCCAGCCTCCTGGCATTGCTCGGCTTCGGGGCCTGGACACTGGCGTTGCAAACCGGCATTGCATTCCACCGTGCGGCCCTGGTTCTGAGCGGTCAGCGCCGGGCCAACTCCTTCACACCCTGGGGCAACGATGTATCACCGTTCTCTGCCAGACTTTGCAGAGCCCATGCGAACTGCGTCGAGAACCTCCCTGTCGTGGCGGCTCTCGTTGTGTCGGCGGCGGTCGCTGGTGTCAGCGCAATCACGGATCCGTTGGCGCTGTGGTTGCTGGCAGCTCGCGTGTGTCAGTCCGCGGTGCATCTCATGTCCACTTCTACCCGAGCAGTGACGCTGCGATTCGCCTTTATGGCAGCCCAAATGGGTGTGTTGGGGTTCTGGGTGGTCGAGCTTTTGTTGCTTCTGCGCAAGTAGAAGTGGTCGGAGACGCGAGTTGCTGGGCGCAGCTACAGGCTTTCGAAGGTCTAGCAAAAGTGACGAACCGTGAGGGAGATGCCGTTCATGGCCAACAACAAAGAACAGTTGCTCGCGGTCTTGTACCGGGAAATGTCGACCGACGAAATCGAGAGACGACTGGCACATGCAGATTTGGTCGACGTAGCCCGTCGTCTCGCCGCGGATGAACTGACCAGGCGACGAACCGCTGCGCCGGAAACAGCGACCTCATTCTTCGTGCCGGACGTTGAGCCTGCGCCTCGTGATGGAGCACGGATCGCAAAACTCTTTGTCGGCATCGCTGTGTTTGCTGCGGCAGCGTGGGTCTTGCTGCCCAAAGAGCTGGCTGGTTTGCTGATCGTGGGGGTGTCGCTGCCTGCCTTTGCGGTGCTAATTGGCAAGCTGGCACCGGGTCCATCGCCAATCATCGGCTTCATTCTTTTGGCGACGCCTTTGTGGCTCGGCGCCCTCATGTGGCATAGCGGTGATCTGGCGTGGCGGTCTGGCGACTACCGCCCGCTATGGTCGCTCATCATGTGGGCAGCGCTGATCGTCGGTTCGCTGATGGGCATGTGCTTCGGCAGTTCCCTTATGTTTGGCGCGCGGCACGAAGAAAGCTGGAAAGACATCGAGCAAGAACTAGGCCACAAGAGGAAGGACGCACTGGCCAGGTCCCGGCATCTCGACTGAGGCGTTCTTTGCAGGTGGCAAACCGCAGTTTGATTGAGACGTCAACGCGCATCGCTGCGCGATGTGCATTCCGTTCTCGACGCGGACTGCACAGGTTAGTGGGAGCCTTTGGCGGGGCAGGCTGAATGGGACTCGTGCAAGGTCTGCGCCGCGCGCCAATCGTGATTCGTCGTCACCAAAACTTCCACCACGGACGTGAACCACCTTTTGCGGTTCGTGTCTTCGAAGAAGAAGGCGCAGTTTGCCCCGCCCGCACATGGATCATCTGTCCGATCTCGCCGGCATCGAGTTTCGACAAGAGATCGGCAACCTTGGCATCCCCTGGAACCAAACGAAGGTAGTTCTTAAAGTGTCGCCTTGCCTCGTCGAACTTTCCTTGATTCGTGCAGGCAAAACCTAGGCCTTGATGCACGATTGGATGGACTTGGACTCCGGAGCGAGCCAGGACCATGGTGAAAAGCTTCTCTGCCTCAGCCATCAGGCTTGGGTGAAGAGTGACGTACATCTTTGCCCGACAAAGGATCGCGTCGATCTGAAATTCCTGGATACGAAAGATCTCGTTGAGCACAGTGTCAGCGTGTCTTGCCGCATCAGGAATGTCGATGTTGTGGCCCATCCGAAGAAAGTCGGCCATCAGAAGCTTGGGCTCGATTTCGTTTGGGTTGGCTTGATAGAACGCAGTGAAGTGAGCCGTATCGGCTTGCCACAAGGTTCTTACCTCATGAAGTTGATCGGCGCCCTCTAGCGCAACCGGCCAGCCGCCGATCACCTTCTCATAGGTTGCATTGCGATGACTCAGGTCATTGAGTTGCGCTTGGTAGTTCATCGGTTCACTAGGTCTGATCGTCAGGTCGAAAGGAAATGGCGACACCTCTTGGTTGAGGCGACGCGCAAACGAACGCATGAGGCGTCATAGCGCGGAGCCTTAGACGGCAAGCGTCCTCACTGGCGTCCTGACGACCAGCGAACACTCGAGGCCAAAAGCAACAACGAAAGCACAAGTGCCATCCACAGCGGTGATCTTGGAAACGCCGCTATCCCGACGACGGATGAGGCCAAAAGGTAAGTGCCCATCACCCTTAGCGCCTTCAGATCGCCTGCCGCAACGGCACGAATGGCCAGATGGCCTGCGAGGACAAGCGTCACTCCACACATCAGAAACCAGAATGCCGTGCGCCGAAGCTCGGGTTCGGCAAATTGCCCGAAGAACCCGCCGGACAGAGCGCCCAAGAGCGGTTCCTTAAACCTCAACACGCCGAACACGATGTGGATGATGCCCAAAACCAGCAAGGCCCATGCAGAAAACTTCGGCATCACGTTGCTCCAATTCTTTTCGTGGATATAGACAGCTCAGAACTTCCCGTTGGCGTTCTTCCACTCCTCGCGCGCCGGGATCGCCTGGACGACGTCCCAGTGCTCGGCGATCTTGCCGTCCTGCACCCGAAACAGGTCGTAGAACGAGGTCGCCTTGCCAGCGAACGAACCTTCGCTCATCACCAGCACGAAGTTTCCCTCTCCGATCACCTTGTGGATACGGTCGTACTTCATCGTGACGCCGGCCTGGCTCAACGCTCGCAGCGCAGCGCCCAGTCCTGAGAGTTGGTCCGCGATCTGCGGGTTGTGCTGGATGTACTGGTCGCCGTTGAAGTACCCCGCCATCTTGTGCATGCGCGCGTTGACGAGCACGTCATCCACGAAGCTCCTGACCAATGCCTTGTTGGCCTCGGTTTTCTCAAGGTCGCCCGCCTGGGTCGGGCCGTCGACCATGGACCTGCCGCTGGGGTTGGGACGGCTCGGCGCAGTTTGCAGGTTGTCCCAGTGCTCCACGATTTTGCCGTTCTCGAAACGGAAAACGTCGAACCCGATCTTGGGGCCGAAGAAGTTGTATTCGCTGTGAGCGAACACATGGTCACCATCCTGGAACACGCGCACGGTATTCACACGCGCTGAGCCTTTGGGCAGGGCCTGCAGCACTGCTTGGAAGCCTGCCAGACCATCCGGCACCGCAAGGTTGTGCTGCACATAGCGGGCCGGGTTGATCACCGTGGTCGCCGCCTGATCACCGGTTTCGATTGACTTCAGCAGGGCCACGACTTGGCTCTTGCGATCTGGATTCGCGGTCGTGCCAGCGCATCCGGACATGGAGGCAAGGACGAAGGCGATCGTCGCGACGGCGGTGAGGGTTCGAAACATCGAGTACATGGTGTCCAATATGGTGTTTTGGGTGCACTACTGTTGCCCGTTCAGGGCATCCCCATCAAGGTCACCGGCGATCACGTTATGGTGAAAACAAGTCAAACACAGAAAGCCGGTGAATCGATCCGAGAGACGCGATTCAGTAATGCGCGCCTCTCCAAGGTGGGCATCGAGGTTTTGCGATTGGAAGATCTGCAGCGTTGGGCCCAACAGCAGTGGTTGGCGCAGCCTGAGCGAATTGAGTTTCATCTGCTCATACTGGTGACTGCTGGTCGCGGCTTGCACACTGTCGATTTCGAATCGCACGAGCTAAAGGCGGGCACGTTGATCAGTGTGCGGCCCGGCCAGATGCAGCGCTGGCATGCGGGCGATGGTCTGGAGGGGCTGTTTGTCGTTTTCCAGTCGAGCGCGCTGCCTGGCCCTGGCGCCCACACCGAGGCCTCGCATGAGTTGTTGCGCATCAATGAGTGGCCGGTGTGCATGCGCTGCCCCGCGAAGGTTCAGGCGGAGCTTGCAGAAGAAGTGAGGCGTCTCGCAGATGAACTGAAGCGCTACGACCAGGGTGACTTGGGAACGGCTTTGATTCGCCAGCTCACCGGCTGTGTCTTGCTGCGGTCAGCCAGGGCGGTTGCCGAGCACAGCGCGATGGCCAACGATAAGCCGCATTCGGTTCATCGGTTGTTCATCGCGGAGTTGGAGCGGGCCGTTGGTGAGCGTCCGACAGTGCATGCGTTGTCAGCGCGCCTGGGATATTCAGTGAGCACCTTGAACCGAGCTTGTCTGGCCGCGCAAGGCACCCCTGCGAAGGTCGTGATCGACAAGCGGGTCGCGCTGGAGGCCGCTCGGTTGCTGGTTCACACGCTCGCCCCGGCAGCACAGATTTCACTGCAGCTCGGCTTCTCGGAAGCGACGAACTTTTCGAAATTCTTTCAGCGAGTGATGGGTGCCACGCCTCAGGCGTTCCGTGAAAGGCATGGCGCTCGTTGAGCGCTACGGACTTCGGGTTGCTCCGTTCAGCGCTTGCAGCTTTCACTTCAAGCAGAGGCCGCGACGGACCGCTTTTGGCCGATCGCAGTCCCTCCTGCGAAAACAGCGAGCGTCAGTTCAGTCTCTCGCCGCCACAGAATTCGCACCCGTTAGCCCCGTCCCTCCAACACCAACTCCGTCTGCGTCACCACCGCACAAAGCTTCCCCGCCTCGTTGGTGATCGACGTTTGCCACACCATCGTCGTGCGCCCGCGGTGCAGGGCCACCCGAATCGGTGGTTGTGGTGCTGCGGCCTTCGGACAGGTTGAGCACGGTGCCCACTGCCCCCAGCGCATCGGCAAACGCCATGTAGGCGCCGCCATGGAGGATGCCGCCTGCCGTGCACAGGTCGGGCCGCACCTGCATCTCGGCCACCACGCGCTCGGGTGTGATCTCGATGAGCTTCACGCCCATCAGGCCGGGTCGGGCGTGTCGAGCGCCTCGCGGATGCGCGCGGCCAGCTCTTCGATCGTGAAGGGCTTGCCGAGCAGGTGCACACCGGTGTCGAGCGTGCCGTTGTGCATGAGGGCGTTGCGGGAGTAGCCGGTGGTGTAGAGCACCTTGAGGCCAGGGCGACGCCGTCGCGCTTCGTCGGCGAGCTTGCGGCCGTTGACTTCGGGCATCACCACGTCGGTGAAGAGCAGGGCGATGTCGGGGTGCGCATCGAGAAGCTTGAGCGCCGCGGCGGCGCCGTCGGCTTCGACCACGCGGTAGCCGAGTCTCGGTGAGCGCGTCCATGCTGAACTGGCGCACCGCGCCTTCGTCTTCGACGACGAGCACGAGTTCGTGGCTGTCGCCGCGCGGGGCGTCGGGGGCGGGTTCGGTGGCGGTGTCTTCGGTGGTGGCGCCGGCCAGGCGCGGCAGGTAGACCTTGACGGTCGTGCCCTGGCCGAGCTCGGAAGAGATCTTCACGTGGCCGCCGCTCTGCTTGACGAAGCCATAGACCTGGCTCAGCCCGAGGCCGGTGCCACGGCCCACTTCCTTGGTGGTGAAGAACGGGTCGAAGGCCTTGGCCACGACCTCGGGTGACATGCCGGTGCCGGCGTCGGTCACCGCGACCATCACGTACTCGCCCATCATGTGTTCGGCACTGGAGCCCTCGTCGAGCTGGCAGTTGGCGGTCTCGATGGTGAGGTGGCCGCCGTCGGGCATGGCGTCGCGCCCGTTGACGGCGAGGTTGAGGATGGCGCTCTCGAGCTGGTTGGGGTCGGCGTGGGTGCGCCACAGGCCGCCTGCAAGCACGGTCTCGAGCTGCACCGCGCCGCCGAGCGAGTGGCGCAGCAGATCGGACATGTTGGCCACCAGCTTGTTGACGTCGAGCGGCTCGGGCCGCAGCGGCTGGCGGCGCGAGAAGGCGAGCAGCCGCTGGGTGAGCTGGGCGGCGCGGCGGGCGCCGTTCCTGGCGGCGTCGACATAGCGCTTGGCGCGTGCGTCGCCGGCGATGAAGCGCCGGTCGAGCAGTTCGAGCGAGCCGATGACAACGGCCAGCATGTTGTTGAAGTCGTGCGCGATACCGCCGGTGAGCTGGCCCACGGCCTCCATCTTCTGCGACTGGCGCAGCGCCTCTTCGGTCTTGACGCGCGCGTCGATGGCTTCGGCCACGCGGCGCTCGAGCGTGTCGTTGAGGTCGCGCAGCGCGATCTCGGCGCGGTGCCGCGCGCTCACGTCCTGGAACAGCACCGCCACCTGGCGGCGCGAGGGGGGCTCGATGCGGAAGGCGGCCAGTTCGAGAAAGCGCCCGGTGTGCACCAGCTCGCGCTCGAAGCGCACCGGGTTGCCGGTCACGAGCACGTCGCGGTAGATCTGCACCCAGCCCGCGGCTTCGTCGGGCACCATGTCGCGCACGCACCTGCCCACCGCGTCTGCGATGCCGGTGTTGGCCGTGTAGGCGGGGTTGGCGGCCACGTGCACGTAGTCGCTCATCGGGCCGTGCGGGCCGTCGAGGAACTCGATGATGCAAAAGCCCTCGTCCATCGCCTCGAAGAGCGCGCGGAACTTGCGCTCGCTTTCGTCGAGCGCGGCCTCGGCGGCATGGCGCTCGGTAACGTCTTGCCGGCGCTGCGCATCGAGCGCCTGCACGCGCAGCTCGCTGTCGGCGAGGCTGCGCTGGGCGAGCACCTTGTCGGTGGTCTCCCACACGGTGCAGATCATTCCGCAGATGCGCCCGTCGTCGTCGCGCAGCGGCGAGTAGGTGAAGGTGAACCACGTCTGTTCGTCGCAGCCCTGGCGGTTCACGACCAGCGGCAAGTCTTCGCGGTAGAGGCCCTGGCCCGAGGTCGCCATGTCGATGAGGGGCGCGATGTCGGGCCAGATCTCGGCCCAGACCTGCCGCACGGGGGCGCCCAGCGAGGCCGGGTGCTTGTTGCCGAGGATGCGGGCGTAGGGCTCGTTGTAGACCATGCCGAGCGCGTCGCCCCAGCCGAGCCACATCGGGGCGACCGAGTCGAGCATCATCGAGACCGCCGAGCGCAGCGCCCGCGGCCAGCTGGCCGGCGGGCCGAGGGTCGAATGCGACCAGTCGTGACCCCGAATCAGGGCCGCCATCGGAGAGTCTTGCGGCGGGAAGGCCGCGTGATGGGCGTGCGAGCGGCCCGTGCCCTCTCGCAGGTCGAGGTCGTTCATCGTGGGGCCGATGCCGATGGCATCCGAGGTGAGGGATGGCTGCGGGGCAGTATCACATCGGCCGATTTGCCGAGAGAAAGCGGGGGCTCCCCGCGATGGCTTGGGCGGGCTCGAAATTAAAACCAAAGGTCTTTCCACATAGCGGCTACACTGCGGGCTCGACGCGGTCGAGACCACGCTCCTCCCAAGAGCCTTCTGTTCCGCGCTGAGATCCGAGTGATCTCCTCCTTGGCCAGACCTTTTTTGCGCGGTAACCCCAGCATCTCGGCTCCCTGGCAGCTCCTGGCTCGCAGCATCTACCCCTGCCAGCCACCCGCGGGATCGAGTTCATCCGCCGCTGGCGTGCCTGGCACGCTCCCCTCCACACACCCGGCCGTCCTCTCTTCGAGGGCACGCCTCCTCACCCGATGCACTGCGGCGCCCATGCCCGTGGTGCGACCTCTTCGAAACCTTGCACAGGGACTACATGGCCAAGGAAGAACTGATTGAAATGAACGGCACCGTCAACGAGATCCTCCCGGACTCGCGGTTCCGCGTGACGCTGGAAAACGGTCACAAGCTCATTGCCTACACCGGCGGCAAGATGCGCAAGCATCACATCCGCATCCTTGCGGGCGACAGCGTGTCGCTCGAACTCTCGCCTTACGACCTGAGCAAGGGCCGTATCACTTTCCGGCATCTCGACCGTCGTGGCCCTGCGCCCGCGGGCGGCGCCGGCGCGTCGCGCTTCGGCCGGCGCTGACCAGGATCGAATGACGACTCAAAAATTCAGCGCCCAGATTCGGACGCTGCTTACCCGCACCAGCACGAGCTGGAGCATTTTTGGCACTACCACTAGGAATATCGACATGACCACCGAAACCGGCACCGTTAAATGGTTCAACGAGAGCAAGGGCTTCGGCTTCATCGCTCCGGACAATGGCGGCAAGGACCTCTTTGCCCACTTCAAGGAAATCCAGGGCGAAGGCTTCAAGACGCTCGCTGAAAACCAGCGCGTGCAGTTCGAAGTGACGCAAGGCCAGAAGGGCCCGCAAGCGTCGCGCATCCGCGGGATCTGATCCCCGGCACACGCTCGCCACAGGACGCACACACCATGGTCGCTCCTCACGCGCAGCTGACCGCGCCGCGCCGCGAAGCCCTCAGAGACACCCTGCTTGCCACCGTCGACCTGCTTCGCAGGTGCAAGGCGGCAGAGGTGCCTGCAGGCGACATCGATGACTATGTCGCCCTGAATTGGCTGGAGTGGAACGGCGGCAGCCTTCGCCTGACGGAGGTTGGCGACAACATGTGCAAGCAGGTGAACGCCGGATTGGCGTAGCCGCGGCCCTGGGCCGCAGCGGCGGGCGACGCCCCTCAATGCGTCGTGAGCCGGGCCAGGACGTCCGCGTACCAGGCTGAGTTCAATCCGAGCGATTCATCTTCGCTGAGACTGCGCGCCGACATGTCGAGCCGCGCAGCGTGAATCCCCAGAAGTTTCCAGCCACCGTGCTGGTGCCTCAACACAGGCGCACCGCTGGTGCCTCTGTGCGTTCGCGCGTCGGTCAGGAAATAACCCTGGCCCTGAAAGCGCAACCCGAAGGCTGACGCCACCTGGCCCTGCCGGATCACCGGCAGATGGTGCAGCGTGTCGTGGAAGCCGAGCGGGAACCCCACCACCACCAGAGACGACCCCACCGGCACGTTCGACGGCTTGGCCTCGATGTGCGCGGGCGTCCACGCTTGCAGCATGCAGTGGGGCGGAACGAGGCTCGTGTCGATCTCGATCGCGGCCACGTCGACCATGCCGGCGCTGTCGTGCGTCTCGCGCCAGGCGGCGACGCCGTGACGGTAGAGCGGGATCGAGAGCGTCTGGATCTGCGTGAGGTTCGCAGCGTCGGTGTGCAGCTCGATCTCGATGCGATCGGGGTGGTGCCCCTGGGCCGGGTCGAAGAACACATGCCGGCTCGACACCAGGAACAGCCGGCCGTCGACCTCGAAGAAGAAGCCGGTCGCGGCCGTGAGCGGTGCGCCGCCGGCAAAGGTGAGCACCCGCGCCACGGTGAGCAGCACCGGGTCGCAGCCGGATGCCTGCAGCGCAGCATCCGAGCGGTCGATGAGCCGCCCGGTGCGGCCCACGTCGGTCTCGAAGGCGGAGATCGAGTGCTCGGAGATCGGCACGTGCAGCAGCACCGTGCGCGCCACTTCGGCGTGCTGCTCGAACACGCCCTTGAGTTCCTCCTGGGCTTCAGGCGGGAGGACCTTCATCATCGCCGTCACCAGCGCTTCGAGTGCGACCAGGTTGCCCTTGAGACCGCAGATCCTCTCGGTGGCCTCTTGCATGTTCTTCATCGAGCCTCCAGAAACAAAAAACCGCGGCCTGGCCGCGGTTGTGTCGTCACGGGCCGCATGGGCCCGGTCGCGTGTCACCCTGTGTCGCTCGTGAGTGCTGCCCCATGGTACAGGGTCACGCCAAAGCCGCGTATCGCTCCAGGTGATGGTCGGCATCGCCGAAGCGCTGGGCCGCCATCGTGAGGCGCCGGAAGGTGTGCGACACCTTCAGCTCCTCGGTCATGCCCATGCCGCCGTGCAGCTGCACCGCTTCCTCGCGCACCCGAGTCGCGGCCTCGGCGATCTTGACCTTGGCCGACGAGATCGCGCGGGCGCGCTCGCTGGCGCTCAGGCCCGCATCGTCGACCTTGGCCGCCGCGAGGATGGCCATCGAGCGGGCTTCTTCGGTGGCGATCACCATGTCGACCATGCGGTGCTGCAGCGCCTGGAACGAGCCGATGGGCACGCCGAACTGCTTGCGCGTCTTGAGGTAGTCGAGCGTGGCGTCGCAGGCGCTCTGCATCGCGCCCACCGCGTCGGCGCAGAGCAGGGCGGTCGCGAAGTCCACCGCCTCCTCGATCAGCGGCAGCGCCTCGCCGGCCGTGCCGAGCAGCGCATCGGCGCCGAGCTTCACGTGGCTGAAGCTCACGTCGGCGGCGCGCAGCCCATCGACCGTGCGATAGGCCTTGAGCGTGACACCTGCGGCCTTCGGGTCGACGAGGAAGAGGCTCGCGCCGTTGCCGTTGTGGGCCGACACGATCAGCCGTGTGGCGGTCGGCGCGCCGATCACCACGCACTTCTGGCCATTGAGCAGCCAGCCGTCGGCGCTGCTCGTGACGGTGGTGGACTGCGGCGCGAGCTCGTAGCGATGGCCGGGCTCCACGCCCGCAAAGGCGAGCTGCACCGAACCGTCGGCCAGGCCCGGCAGCCACGCACTGCGCTGCGCGTCGTTGCCGGCACGGGCGAGCAGCCGGCCGGCCAGGCCGATGTTGTCGAGCAGGGGCTCGACCACCAGCGCTTCGCCGCAGGCCTGCATCACGGCCATCAGGTCGACCGCGCCGCCGCCAAAGCCGCCGTCGGCCTCGGGCAGCGTCATCGCGGTGAGGCCGAGTTCGGCGAAGGTGGCCCAGACCTTGTCGCCCACGCCGCTCGGTGAGTTGATGATGGCTTTGCGCTTGTCGAAGTCGTAGGCGTTGGCGAGGTACTTGCGCACCGAGTCGGCCAGCTGCTGTTGTTCGTCAGTGAGTTCGAAGTTCATGTTCTTGTCTCCTCACAGGCCCAGCGTGGCCTTGGCGATGATGTTGCGTTGCACTTCGTTCGAGCCGGCGTAGATGCTGACCTTGCGGTAGTTGAAGTAGCGCGGTGCCACGCTGGTCTGCACGGGGTCGAGCTCCTCGCCGTCGATAGCGCGGAACGGCTGCGCGAGCGGGCCCAGGGCCTCGACCGTCAGCAGCGTGATCGCCTGCGCGATCTCGGTGCCGCGGATCTTCAGCATCGACACGTCGGCCCCCGGCGGCTGGCCGCTGCGGCGCATCTTGTCGAGGAAGCGCATCGAGGTGGTGTACCGAGCGCCTGCAGGTCGATCTCGATGCGGCTGAGCTTGTCGCGAAAGCGCAGGTCGTCGAGGATGGGCTTGCCGTTCTTCATCGCACGCGAGGCAATGTCCTTCAGCTCGGCCAGCATGCGCTTGCTGCCGCCCACGTTGCCCGAGCCCATGCGCTCGTGGCCCAGCAGGTACTTCGCGACCGTCCAGCCCTTGTTTTCTTCGAAGACGAGGTTCTCGATCGGTACCTTCACATCGTCGAAGAAGACTTCGTTCACCTCGTGGCCGCCGTCCATCAGGATCAGCGGGCGCACGGTGATGCCCGGGGTCTTCATGTCGATCAGCAGGAAGCTGATGCCCTCCTGCCGCTTCTCGGCGGTGGGGTCGGTGCGCACCAGGCAGAAGATCCAGTCGCCGTAGTGGCCGAGCGTGGTCCAGATCTTCTGGCCGTTGACGACATAGTGGTCGCCCTTGCGTTCGGCGCGGGTCTTCACCGCCGCGAGGTCGGAGCCCGCGCCCGGCTCCGAGTAGCCCTGCACCCAGAAGTCGATGCCATCGCGGATGCGCGGCAGGAAGTGCTGCTTCTGCCCCGGGGTGCCGAAGCGCATCAGCACCGAGGCGCACATCGCCGGGCCGAAGGCCGGCAGGCCGGGCGCGCCCGAGAGGCCGAACTGTTCCTGATAGAGGTAGCGCTGGGTGATGTTCCAGCCGGTGCCGCCCCACTCTTCCGGCCAGTGGGGCACCGACCAGCCCTTCTTCGCGAGGATGCGGTGCCAGCGCATGATGTCGTCCTTGCTCAGCTCGCGGTGCTCGCGCACCTTCTCGCGGATGTCGGCAGGCAGGTGGGTGTCGAGCCACGCGCGCACCTCGTCGCGAAAGGCCAGCTCTTCGGGGGAATAGCTCAGGTCCATGGCGTTGTCTCCTTGTGGTCTCAGGTGCGCACGAATTTCTTGCCTTCGGCGGCCATCTTTTCAAGCAGCGGCGAGATGGTGAAGTTCGCGCCCATGCGCGGGCCGTATTCCTTCAGCTTCGCAACCACCTTGTCGAGGCCCACGGTGTCCGCATAGAACATCGGGCCGCCGCGGTAGATGGGCCAACCATAGCCGTTGAGCCACACCACGTCGATGTCGGATGCCCTGAGGGCGATGCCTTCTTCGAGGATCTTCGCGCCCTCGTTGACCATGGCGTAGGTGCAGCGTTCGAGGATCTCGTCCTTGCTGACCTCACGCGGAGTGCGGCTTTCCTTCGCCATGAAGTCGAGGATGACCTTGCGCGTCACCTCGCTCGGCTTGGCATTGCGGTTCTCGTCGTAGTCGTAGTAGCCGGCGCCGGTCTTCTGGCCACGCCGGTCCATCTCGCACAGCACTTCGCGGATGGAGGAGCCCCTGCTCTTTTCCTTGCTCCATCCGAGGTCGAGGCCGGCCAGGTCGCTCATCGCATACGGGCCCATCGGCATGCCGAAGTCGTAGAGCACACGGTCGATGTCCCAGGGCATCGCGCCTTCCATCAGCATGGCGTGCGCCTGCGCACCGCGCGCGCCGAGGATGCGGTTGCCGATGAAGCCCGGGCACACGCCGGAGATGGCGGCGACCTTGCCGATCTTCTTGCCCATCTGCATCGCGGTGGCAAGCGCCGTGGCCGAGGTCTTCGCACCGCGCACCACCTCCAGCAGCTTCATCACGTTGGCCGGCGAGAAGAAGTGCATGCCGACCACCGCCTCGGGCCGCGAGGTGGCGGCGGACGCGATCTCGTTCACGTCGAGCGCCGAGGTGTTGGTGGCGAGCACGGCACCCGGCTTCACGATGCGGTCGAGCTTGCCGAAGATCTCTTTCTTCACCGCCATGTTCTCGAACACGGCTTCGATCACCAGGTCGCAGTCGGCGAGCTTTTCCATGTCGAGCGTGCCGGCGATGAGCGCCATGCGCTTTTCGACCTCCTCCAGCGTGAAGCGGCCCTTCTTGGCCGAGTTTTCGTAGTTGCGGCGAATCACACCCAGCCCGCGGTCGAGCGCCGCCTGCGCCGTCTCGACGAGCGTCACGCGGATGCCCACATTGGCGAAGTTCATCGCGATGCCGCCACCCATGGTGCCCGCACCGATGATGCCGACGTGCTTCACGTCGACGATGGGCGTGTCTGCCGGGATGCCGGGGATCTTGGCGGCCTCGCGCTGTGCAAAGAAGGCGTAACGCTGCGCGATCGACTCGGTGCCGGCCACGAGTTGCTGGAAGAGGCGGCGCTCGGTGGCGAGGCCGTCTTCGAAGCTGCCGTTGACCGCGGCTTCCACACACTGGATGCAGGCCTCGGGCGCCGGCAGGCCACGGAACTTCTTCGCGTTGGCCTTGCGAACCGCTGCGAAGATCTCCGGCTTGCCCCGCGCGGCAGCGATCTTGTCGTCGTTGTCACGCACCTTTCGCAGCGGGCCTCCCTTGTGTTGCAGCTCGGCGAGCACCTTCTTCGCGAATGCGATGGCGCCCGAGCGCAGTTCGCCTTCGGGCACCAGCTCGTCGAGCAGGCCCATCTCGAAGCATTCCTTCGCCGGCACGTGCGTGCCGTTGACGATCATGTCGAGTGCTTTCTCCACGCCCACGATGCGCGGTAGGCGCTGCGTGCCGCCGGCGCCCGGCAGCACGCCGATCAGCACTTCGGGCAGGCCGCACTTGGCGCTTGGCACGCCCACGCGGTAGTGGCAGCACATCGCCACTTCGAGCCCGCCACCGAGCGCGGTGCCGTGGATGGCGGCGATCACCGGCTTGGCCGAGTTCTCGATCAGGTCCTGCGCTTCACGCAGGCCGGGCGCTTTCGGCGGCTTGCCGAATTCGGTGATGTCGGCCCCGGCGAGGAAGGTGCGGCCGGCGCAGATCAGCACCACGGCCTTGACGTTCGGGTCGGCCGCGGCGGCCTTCATGCCGTCGACGATGCCTTGCCGCGTGGCCTGCGAGAGCGCATTGACCGGTGGGTAGTCGATGCTGAGGATGCCGATGTCGCCCTCGACCGTGAGGGTGCCGGCGCCGCTGGTCTGGCTGACGGCGCCGTTGTGGGTGATCGTCATGTGTTGTCTCCGTGCTGTTGTCGTCGACGCTCAGAACACTTCGAAGAGGCCTGCGCCGCCCATGCCGCCGCCGATGCACATCGACACCACCACGTGCTTCGCACCGCGGCGCTTGCCTTCCATCAGCACATGGCCGGTGAGGCGCGCGCCGGTCATGCCGAAGGGGTGGCCGATGGCGATCGACCCGCCGTTGACGTTGTAGAGGTCGGGGTTGATGCCGAGCTTGTCGCGGCTGTAGAGACACTGGCTGGCGAAGGCTTCGTTCAGCTCCCAGAGGTCGATGTCCTGGATCTTCAGACCGTGACGCTCCAGCAGGCGCGGGATGGCGAAGACGGGGCCGATGCCCATCTCGTCGGGCTCGCAGCCGGCGACGGCCCAGCCCTTGAAGGCGCCCAGCGGCTGCAGGCCGCGGCGTTCGGCCTCCTTCGCTTCCATCAGCACCACGGCCGCCGCACCGTCGCTGAGCTGGCTGGCATTGCCCGCGGTGATGAACTTGCCCGGCCCACGCACCGGCTCCAGCTTGGCCAGGCCTTCGAGCGTGGTGTCGGGGCGGTTGCATTCGTCGCGGTCGACCACCGCATCGACGATGGTCTCGGCCTTGGTGTTCTTGTCGACGAGCTTCATCTTGGTCTTGACCGGGATGATCTCGTCCTTGAACTTGCCGGCCTTCTGCGCGGCGGCCATCAGCTGCTGCGAGCGCAGCGAATACTCGTCCTGGTACTCGCGGCTGATGTTGTAGCGCTGCGCCACGATGTCGGCCGTGTCGATCATCGGCATCCAGATCGCGGGGTGCAGGTCGGTGAGCGTCGGGTCTTGCCCGCCGCCGCCACCCCCTGGTGGCTGATGGAGTCCACGCCCCCGGCCACCATGACGCTGGCGCCGTCGTTCAGGATGTAGTTGGCCGCAACCGCGATCGCGTTCAAGCCCGACGAGCAGGCGCGGTTGAGCGTCATGCCCGAGGTGGTGACGGGCAGGCCGGCGAGCAGGCCCGCCGCCCGCGCGACGTTGCCCGAGGCCGCCACCTGGCCCGCGATCACGTCTTCCACTTCGCCGGGGTCGACCTTGGCCCGCGCCACCGCATGCCGGATCGCGTGGCCAAGCATCGTCATGCTCGGCGTGATGTTGAAGCCGCCGCGTGCGGCCTTAGCGAGCCCGGTGCGGGCATAGGAAACGATGACGGCCTGTCGGTTCGAAGAAGTCATGGGTGTTGCCTCTGGTGGAACGTTGAGGGGAGCTGCCAACCCATGATGACCACAAACCGCGACGGCCGCTGTCGCGCATTGAACATCCCTGTTCGGTGTTTCCGTCAGGTCGTCCAGGGCAATTCGAGCGTCGTTCCGTCTGGCAGGCACGTGGCGACCGGCGTGGCCGCGAAGATGCCGATGATCTCGAGCGGCATGGGGCCCACGTTGAAGAGCTGGTGGTCGCGCTGGGCCGGCAGCACCACGGTGCTGTCGGGGCCGAAGCGCTGCACCTGGCCGGCGCTGTGCACCTCGCCCCAGCCGCCCAGGCACAGCACGACCTCGTCGCACTCGTGGCGGTGCGGCGGCGTGGCCGCGCCGGGGCTCAGGGTCTGGCGCCAGACCGACAACTGCGTCAGTCCGTCGTGGTGGCTCGCGAAGGTGCTGTGGGCCACGCCGGGGATGGGGCTGGCTTCGGGGCGTGTCTGTTCAATCACGTTCATGGCGTTCTCCAAGAGGTTTCGGTTCGGGGGTGGACGTCCCTGGCGCCAGGACGGATGTCAGTGTGGGCGTGGCGAGCCGAGATGAGAAGTGCCTGCAGCGCCCTATCATTGACGACAAAACTTCGGCAATCGATGCGAGGCCTTCGATGAGTGGCGTTCAACAGTTCCTGGCCTTCGCGCAGGCGGCGCGGCGCGGCAGCTTCGCCGAGGCGGCTCGCGACCTCGGCAGCTCGCCGTCCACGGTGGCGAAGAGCATCGCCCGGCTGGAGGTGCAGCTCGGCGTGAAGCTCTTTCATCGCACCACGCGCCGCGTGAGCCTCACCGACGACGGCGAGCGGCTGTACCGCCGCTGCGAGCGGGTGCTGGCCGAGGTGGAAGACCTGCAGGCCGAAGCGGCCGGTGCGCGCGCCGCGCCTTCAGGCACCCTGCGCATCGACCTGCCCATCACCTACGGGCGGCGCATCGTGATGCCGCTCTTGGCCGACTTCGCGCGCCAGCACCCCGCGCTCAAGCTCGACGTGCGCCTGCAGGACGGCTACGCCGACCTGGTGCGCGAAGGCCTCGACATGGCGGTGCGGGTCGGCGCGCTGCAGGACTCGTCGCTTGCGGCCCGTCGCATCGACTGGCAGTCGCTGGTGCTCGTCGCGAGCCCCGACTACCTGGCCGAGCACGGCACGCCAAAGCGCATCGATGACCTGGCGCGCCATGCCGCGATCGTCTTTCGCATGCCCAGTTCCGGCCGCAGCCGCCCGTGGCAACTGCGGCAGGGCCGCCGCCCTGTGCAGCTGCAACCCGAGCCGCAGGTGCAGGTGAACGACGGTGAAGGCATGGTGGCCGCCGCGGCGCTCGGGCTCGGGCTTGCGCAGGTCCCGGACTACATGGCCACCGACGAGCTCGCCCAGGGCACGCTGGTGGAGGTGTTGCGGCTGCACCGGCCGGCCCCGATGCCGATCCACGTGGTGATGCCGTCATCGCGGCTGATGCCGCCGCGCGTGAAGCTCGCGCTGGAGGCGCTCGACGTGCTGCGCAAGCGGCAGGCGTGAGACAGGCATAGAAAAAGGGCGCCGAAGCGCCCTTGGGTTGGACCGCTGTGAGGTCAGCGGCCGTCGCGGTCGGAGTCGCCGGGAATGGCGCGCTCCACCGTGTCGCTCAGGCGGTGCCACGCATCGCGCGAGGCGTGCTTCGCGTGCTCCCACTCAAGCCCCGACTCGCCGCGCCGTGCGCCCCAGCCGCGGCTGAGTTCCGGCTCGACCTCGTCGAACGTGCGGCCCGGGTAGCGGCTGTACGCATCGACACCGTAGCCGTAGGCCGGCTGGTACTCGTCGTAGTCGCGGCCCGCTTCAACATAAGGCCTGTCGGCATAGTTGTCGCGCCAATACGCGTCTTCCTTGTCCGGGTCGACGGCGCGAGCCACGGCCTTGCCCGAGAGCGCGCCGACAGCGGCGCCCACGGCGGCGCCAACGGCCGCACCGACCGGGCCGGTCATGCCGCCCAGCGCCGCGCCGGCGGCTGCACCGCCTGCCACGCCGCCTGCCACACCGCCCACCACCGCACCGGTGCCGGTCGCGGCGGGATGGGACTTCTTGCCAGATGTGTTCGAGTTCAACATGGACAACTCCTTCGGTTCATTGAACGAGTCATCAGGTTAGGCGCGGGGCCGGTGAGCCTCCATCGTCGCAAGCCGGGTGCCGGTGCAGGGCATGGGGACTCCCGCGTGTCAGCCTTCGCCCACACGCCGGCTCAGCCGTTCTTGAAGAGGCCGCGCTCCTTCATGCGCATCAGGCGCGAGCGGCTCGCGGGCTTGTGCGCGAGGGCCGGCACGTGCAGCGGTGCTTCCGGCATTTCGCTGTCGTCGTCGTCTTCATCGACCGGGCTGGCCATGCGGGGCGGCTCGACGTTGTCCACCACGTCCACCAGCACCGGCAGCTCGCGCATCACCTGCTCGACGTCTTCACGGCTGGGCCGGCGGCGGCGCAGCGGAGCGGGGGTGGCGCGGGCGCCGGCAGCGGCTCGACCACCGCCGCGCTGCCCTGCAGGCGCACCTTCTCCCACACCAGCCCGGCCGCGGCGAGCTGCCGCACGCGCTCGGCGCGTGCACGGCTGCTCTTCAGCAGGGAGAGGGCTGCATGCAGCTCGGGGTAGACCTCGCTGTCGAGTTCGAACTCCAGTCGCAGCGTCGGCATGGGCGCCGCTCAGCCCTCGGCGAGCGCTTCGCCGATCATCTGGAAGCCGCGCACGTTGGCGGCCATCGGCTCGGGCATCACGAACACCGGGATGGCCGGGAAGCGCTGCGCGAGCACGTCGCGGTAGCGCTCGGGGTGGCCGCCCACCAGCACGATGAGATCGATGATCTCGTGCGCATCGCGCAGGCCGTCGACCATGCGGTTGATCGAGTCCTCGACCACGCTCATCACCACCGGCTCGAAGCGGTCGAGCGCATGCGCGGTGCCCGAGAGCTTCACCGGCTTGCCGGCGCGCAGCGCCTCGTTGATGCGCGGCATCACCGCCGGCCCGAGCGGGCGGCCCACGTCGGCGGCGAGCGACTCCTGCACCGCACGCACCACGCGGTGCCGGCCGGCGTCGGAGGCCGCGCCGCTGGCGCGCGGGTTGATCGAGCCCTGCTGGATCAGCAGCCAGTCGAGCGTGTGCTCGCCGGGGTCGACCATCAACACCGACAGGTCGTCGAGGTCGTCGGCACTTTGAAGCGGCTCCAGCGCGCCGCCGGTGCGGGTGATGACAGCATTGAGTTCGTCGAGTTCTTCGCCGATGGCGGCATAGCCCCCCATCGGCTGCGCCTGCACGATCACCTTGTTCACGGTGACTTTCTTGCCCTCGCCCACGTCGATCTCGCCTTCGTAGTGGGCACGCAGGTAGTCGCGGCGGGCGGCGTCGTTGTACTGGTTGACGGGCAGGCCCAGCACCAGCAGGTCGATGTGCGTGTCGCCGGCTTCGGCCATGTAGCGAAGCGCGCCTTTCGTGAGGGCCTCGTAGATGGTGCCGCGGTAGAACTCGTCGGTCACGTCGCGGCCGAAGCTGCCGCCGGCCTGGGCCAGGCCAACGTCGCGGCCGACTTCGAACAAGGCGCCGTTGACCGGCACGTCGTAGGTGTCGCGGCGGCGCGTGCCGAGGCTGCGCACCGCGCTTGCATCGGCCGGGATCGCCATCGACGGGAAATGGATGATGTTCACGCCGTCGTCGTCGTTGACCGTCAGCTTGACGAGGCCGAAGCCCACGTCGATGGCCCTCACCACCGGGGACGAAGGCGCGTGCGGCGCGGTGACTTGCCGCAGCTTGGACGATGCGGAAGGTGTGGGCATGAAGCTCTCCAGTGGGGTGCGGGGCGTTTGTTTATAGCCCGTGGGTCGACGCCAACCCAGCCATGCCTATGCGCCCGTCGTGGAACGCGGATTGCCCTTGGCGGCGAAGCTCGCGCACAGCCCGCCGCCCTCGCGCGGCGCCAGCGTGAGCTGCCCGCCGAGCCCGAGGGCCAACTGGCTCGCAATCGCAAGGCCCAGCCCCGAGCCGCCCGTGCTGCGGTGGCGCGAGCCTTCGAGCCGCACGAATGGCTTCAGCACCGCGTCGAGCTGGTCTTGCGGGATGCCGGGGCCGCGGTCGAGCACCTGCACGGCCCAGCCGGTGTCGGTCGTGGTGAGTTGCACGTCGGCGCTGCCGGCGAACTTGAGCGCGTTGTCGACCAGGTTGCACACCAGGCGGCGCAGCGCCTGCGCGCGGGTGTCGGCCTGCAGCGGGGCGGCCTCCAGCAGGCGTACCGCGCGGCCGGCGTCGGTGTAGTCGAGCACGATGCTCTGCAGCAGCGAGCGCAGGTCCACCCGCTGCACGGGCTCCTGCGCGGCATGGGCCGAGCGGGCATAGGCGAGGCCTTCTTCCACCATCGACTGCATCTCGGCGAGGTCGGCATGCAGCTTCTCGCGCAAGGCCGTGTCGCCCTGCAGGTCGGCACGCAGGCGCATGCGGGTGATGGGCGTCTGCAGGTCGTGCGAGACGGCCGCGAGGATGTGCAGGCGCTCCTTCAGGTGCGCGTCGATGCGCTGCTGCATGCGGTTGAAAGCCGCGGCAGCGCGTGCCACTTCGCTCGGCCCGTTTTCGGGCAGCGGTGGCGTGGCCTGCTCGGGCGACAGGCCGTCTGCGGCGGCGGCGAGTTGTTCGAGCGGACGGGTCGCGGTGCGCACGGCCCACACGCCCAGCCCGACGAGCAGCGCGAGCTGCAGGGCCAGCGCGGCCCAGGCCCAGGGTGAGATGCGCAGGCGCGGCTCGTCGAGCTCGACCACCAGCGGCGTGCCATCGGCCAGCGGCAGCAGCACCCGCAGCGCGGTGGCTGGCGTGGCGCCTTCGATCACGCGCAGGGGCTGGCCGGGCGCGAGGGCCTGTGCCATCTCGTGGGCCACCGACTGCGCGAGCGCCGACGTTGCCGCGGGGGCCGAGCCCGCCGCCACGTCGACCGCCAACCGATAGTTGCGCCGCGACAGGCGCGTGAGCCACAGGCCGCGCTCCTCGGCCGGCAGGCGCTCCAGCACGGCCACCGAACTGGCGATGTCGCTCGCGAGGTAGGCGACCATCATCCCGCGCATCGCCATGCTGCGCTCGGCAAGCACCAGTGCGAAGGTGAGCCCGTGCGCGACGACCAGGCCGACCAGCATCACCACCAGGATGCGCGCGTGCAGCGAGCCGGGCAGCCTCACGCCGGCCTCACCGCTTCGCTGAACACATACCCTTCGTTGCGCACCGTCTTGATGTAGCGCGGCTCGCGCGCCCCGTCGCCCAGGCGCTGGCGCAGGCGGCTCACCAGCAGGTCGATCGAGCGGTCGAACACCTCGGCCTCGCGGCCCTGCGTGAGGTTGAGCAGCTGGTCGCGCGTGAGCACCCGTTGCGGGTGCGAGAGCAGCACGCGCAGCAGCCGGTATTCGGCGCCCGAGAGCGCCACCACCGCGCCGCCCGCATCGAGCAGGTGGCGCGCGGTGGTGTCGAGCCGCCAGTCGCCGAAGGCGAGCACACGTGCCGGCTCCTGCGCGGCCAGGTTGGGCGGCAGCATGCGGGTGCGGCGCAGCACCGCGCGGATGCGCGCGAGCAGCTCGCGTGCGGCAAAGGGCTTGGTGAGGTAGTCGTCGGCGCCGAGCTCCAGGCCGAGGATGCGGTCGGCCTCGTCGCTGCGTGCGGTGAGCATCACGATCGGCATGTGCGGCTGGCCAGGGCTGCGCAGCTCGCGGCACAGCAAGAGGCCGTCGGTGCCGGGCAGCATGAGGTCGAGCACCACGAGGTCGATGCGCCGCGAGGCGAGTGCCGCGCGCATCTCGCGCGCATCAGCCGCCACGCTCGCCTGCAGACCCTGGCGACGCAGGTACTCGGCGGTGAGCTTCGCGGATGTCGGCGTCGTCGTCGACGATGAGCACGTGGTCGGCAGCGTCGGTCATGGGGCGATTGTGGGCGGGTGGCGCAGCAGCGGGCGCGTGGGTTTGTATCCCAGTTTGTCTGGCGGCGTGCGCGACACCTGACGTGACGAAACAGCGTAGGGCGCACACACCGCCGACAAGCGGGCTGCCTGTAATGCGGCTTCCTTCCACCCGACCAACGAGGCAAGCCCATGAAACTGCACCCGGTTCTCTTCCTGTTCCTCGCGAGCGCCGCCCTGGCGGACGGTCCGCCGCCGCTCGGCCGCTGGGTCACCGAGAGTGGCAACCTCGAAGTCGACATCGCCCCCTGCGCCGCCGAGCCACCGGCCGGCGCCCTGTGCGGCAAGGTCGTGCGCGTGCTCGCCAACCGTTCGATGAGCGCGCCGGGCGAGCCGATTCAGCCGGCCGACACCCGGCCGGCATTGGGCATGACCTTGCTGTCAGGCCTGCTGCCTGCAGGCGATGGTGTCTACAAGGGCACGATCTACAACCGCGAGAACGCCAAGCACTACAGCGTGAAGCTCACGCCGGCCGAGCCCGCGCAACTGCTGGTGCGCGGCTATGTGGGCCTGCCGCTTTTCGGCAAGACGCAGGTGTGGCGCCGGCCCGCGCCGGAGGCAGCGGCCGAGCCGGCGTCTGGAGCCGCGCGATGACCTCGCCCGCGCTCGCCTTCACCGCCGGCGTGCTGACGATCGCCGCACCCTGCGTGCTGCCGATGCTGCCGGTGGTGCTGGGCGCCTCGCTCGGCGCGCAGCGGCGCACGCGGCCGCTCTTCATCGCCCTCGGCTTCGCGCTGGCGTTCGCGGCGGTGGTGCTCGTCTTCAGCAGCTTCACGCAGGTGCTGGGCCTGTCGCCCGATGGCCTGCGCAATGTCGCCGCGGTGATGCTGCTTGGCTTCGGTGTGCTGATGGTGTGGCCTGCGCTCTACCACCGGCTGAGTCTGCGGGCGAGCGGTGCGCTGTCGGGCCTGGCGGGTTGGCAGCCGAGCGGGCGCCTGCGCGACGGGCCCCTCGGTGGGCTGCTGCTCGGCGCAAGCCTGGGCGTGGTGTGGACGCCCTGCGCCGGGCCGGTGCTCGCCTCCATCCTCACCCTCATCGCCACCGAGCCGGCCTCGGGCCGCGCGGCGCTGCTCCTGCTCGCCTACTCGCTGGGTGCGGCGCTGCCGATGCTCTTGATCGCCTACGGCGGTCAGGCGGCGAGCACCTGGGCGCGGCGCGTGGCCGGTGGGCTGCAGCGGGTGCAGCAGGGCTTCGGCGTGGTGGTGGTGGGCGTGGCGCTCGCGTTGCTGCTGCGGCTCGACGGCACCGTCACGGTGTGGCTGGCCGACCTCTACCCCAGCCTCGCCACCGGACTTTGATCGACATGAAAGGACCTCACGACATGAACCTCCGACTCTCCCGACGTCATCTGCTGGCCCTGGCCGCGGCTGCGGCCGCCCCGACGGCACACGCCCAGGTCAACGCAGCGGCATTGCCCGACTTCGGCGCCGCGCCCGAGTTCACCGGCATCGAGCGCTGGATGAATTCGGATGCGCTCACGATGAGCGGCCTGCGCGGCCGCGTGGTGATGGTCGACTTCTGGACCTTCGCCTGCATCAACTGCCAGCGCACCCTGCCGCACGTGAACCGCTGGGCCGAGGCCTACACGCCGCAGGGGCTGACGATCGTCGGCGTGCACACGCCCGAGTTCCCCTTCGAGCGTTCGGCCGACAACGTGGCTGCGGCGATGAAGCGCCTGGGCGTGCGCCACCCGGTCGCACAGGACAACCGCTACGCCACCTGGAAGGCCTATGCCAACCAGTACTGGCCGGCCACCTACCTGATCGATGCGAAGGGCCGCATCCGCTACAAGCACTTCGGCGAAGGGGAATACGAGCGGACGGAGGCGGTTATCCGCGCGCTGCTGGCGCAGCGCTGAGGCGCTCGATCAGCGCATCGGCCACGCGTTGTGCCAGGGCCGCGTGGCCGCTGCCGTCGAGGTCGGCAAAACAGCCGTAACTGTCGAAATAGATGTTCTCGGCGGTGACCTGCAGCGCCGGCAGCTCGCGGATGGCGAATTCGCGCATCTGCAGGTCGCCCAGTTCGCGCTCCACGATCTCGCGCGCGGTGCGGGCGGCGGTCAGGTAGCGCTTGGCGTTCATCTTGACGTGGTGGTTTTCAGTCACCTCCATGAACACGATCTGGTCACGCAATCGGGCTTGCTCGCGAAACACTGCACATCTCCGGTGGTCGGCGGGGCAGGAGCCCCCGTGCTGTGAATCTTCACGCCCCCGTCACGGGGCAATCCGCCGAATAGAGGGCCCTCTGCGCCGTTTCACGCGCGACCTCAGAATGCGGCAGGCGCGAGATTTGCTGCAGCTGTTTTCAGGAGGTGGACCATGCAGACACTGGACGAGATGTTGGCCCTGCACCTGCTCACGGCCGACCAGCACGCCGAGATCAGCGCGTGGGTGGCCCAGGCCAAGACGCCCGAGGCCATCATGCAGATGCGCCCGGCGCTGTGGCGGCGGCTGGAGCTGGCCAGCGTGCTGATGGATTTCGACGCCGACCTGATGCAGCCGCCGATGCAGGTCTGACGGCAATTTATTTCCAGGCGAAGAGCGGCTGCTCGTAGTGCGCCACCCGCGTGGCGCGGCCCTCCAGGCACACCTCGCGGAACTGGTACAGCAGCGCCGCGGTGGGCGCGGCGATCCAGTCGTCGCCCACCGGCATGCGCAGCACCTCGTGCTCGCTCTGCGCGATGCGGTCGAGCAGCGGTGCATCGGCGCGCAAGAACTCCGCCGCCGGGATGCGGTGCACGCTTGCCACCTCCTGCGGGTTGGGCCTGAGCCGCGGGCGGCGCCGGCCCACACCACCACCGGCGTGATGACGAAGCCCGAGCGGGTGACGAAATCGTCCAGCCGGCCCAGCACGGCGCTGGCATCGAGCACCAGGTCGACCTCTTCGGCCATCTCGCGCAGCGCGGCCTGTTCGGGGGTCTCGCCGGCGTCGAGCCGGCCGCCGGGCAGCGCCCACTGGCCGGCGTGGCGGCGCAGCTGCGCCGAGCGCCGGGTGAGCAGCAGGGCGGCCTGCGTGCTCCAGGCCGTGGGCGTGGGCAGGCCGCGCAGGCCGGCCCCGGGCCCCTCGTCGACGATGGCGAGCGCCACCGCCGCGGTGTGCAGCGGATCGCCCGTCACGCTGGCGGGCGCACGCTGCACCGGAAAATCTTGCAGGTGGCGCTGAATGCGCTGGCGCAACGCGTCGTCGCGCGGCAGGTCGGGAAGCGGCTTCATGGCGGATGAGCGACCATGCCGCAGTTTGCAGCCGGCTGCAATCGCGCTTGTCCTGCCCACCGTTGCACCCATGCACTACCTGACCTTTGACCTCAGTGACAACGACGACGGCGTCACCACGCTCGAAGCCCTGGCCTCCACCCCGGCCGCGCAGCACGCGGCGGTGTTGGCCGAGGTGCAACAGGTGCTCGACTGGGCGTGGCGCGCGTTCCCCCACACGCATGGCCCGGCCGATGACGGCATGGACTGGGACCACGACCTGCAGGTGCACGTGGAAGCGGGAGACTGGCACAGCGTGACGCTCACGCTCACCGGCTCGGCGCGTTTCGTCGAGGCGTTCGTCGCGGCGTTCGGGGTGCCGGGCGAATAGAGGCGACTGATTCGGGGCCGCTGAGCGGCTTCAGGCCTGGCGGCCCCACAGCCGCGGCTGCCAGTGCCAGCCCGAGCGGGTGACGAGCGCGCACAGCACGGTGAGAACGCCTTCGCCGTCGAGCGTGGCGGCATGGCGGCGCGGCAGCTCCGCATGGTGGGCGTGCAGCATCAGCGGCACGGCCTGCAGGCGGTGGCTGTCGATGAGCGTGGCCTGCCAGGCCGACGTCCACACGTACTGCGCATCGGGGCCGGCCGCGCCGTGCCAGTCGCCCCACTCGCCGCCGATGGGCGCCATGCGGGCTTCGTCGTCGTCGCGTGGGGCGTCGCCGTTGACGCGCAGCGTCTCGTGGACATGCACGCAGCCGCGGGCGGCGTCGAGCCGCAGCGTGATCTGGTGACTGCGGTGCGGGTCGTGCGAGGCCTCGACGCGCAGCAGCGGGGCACCCTCGGCCGTCGCCGCTTCGCTGATGTCGAAAGGCCCACCCGGGCGGCCGAGCGAGAGCAGCCGTGCGCGCAACTGCTCGGGCGTGGCCACCGGGGCGCCACGGCGCGCGGGCACGCGGGTGGTGTGGTGGCTGCCCCAGGCGAGCAGACCAAGAAACGCCAGCGCATGGGCAAGCGCCATCGCGGCGAAGAACGGCCACTGCGGCGTCGGCTCGCTCGCGCTGCGGTCACCTTGCGGCGCAGCCGGTGCCGGCACCTGCTGCGCGGCCAGGCGGGCCAGGCCGCTGGCCATGTCGCGGGCGCGCAGGTCCAGCAGATCGGGGCCGTGCTGTTCGATCAGCACGAAGGTCGGGCCCACGCCGACCAGCCGCCGGCCCTGGCGGCCCGCGTCGGTGAAGGGCTCGGAGGGCATGCCCTGCGCGAGCAGCGTGGCGTAGCGAGCGGCGGCATACGCGTCGATGAAACGGGTGAGCCGCAGCTCGGTGCCGTCGTCGAAGCGCGCCGCGCGCACCAGCACGATGCCGCCGGCCTGCAGCCGCTCGTCTTGCACGTCGGCGGCGCCGCGCACCAGTTGCTCGGCATCGAGCACCGGGCGCCCGGGCGTCGTGGTGTCGGCGGGGTGGTCGAGCGAGCCGGCCCAGAACAGCAGCACGATGGGGCCGGCGAGCGTGGCCGCAAGCATGTGCAGCGTGTAGCGCCGCGCATCGCCGACGTCGCGCCAGAGCAGGGCCAGGCCGGCCAGCGGCAACAGGGCGCAGGCGCCGTAGGTTTCGGCGTCGAGGCGGCCGCCGAGCACCGTGTCGCCCAGGGCCAGCCACGCGAGCACGGCGGCGGCGAACGCGAGCAGGTAGGCGCAGCAGGCCATGCCCAGGCGGCGCACCGGGACGTGCTGCGACGACAGGGGGCGGGAAGAGGGCGTGGATCGAGACATGCCGGCAGTCTCGGCTGGGGCCGTTTCACCCGCGTTTCGTGGCGTTGCGTGGCGTCGTGGCGCGTGTTTCGTTTGTAGGGGCTTGCCCGGGTGCGGTGCATCGCCTCGGTGACAGCCGCTGGTGGCGCTTGCTGCAAGCATGGCCTTCGCACACACCACCACGGGAGACCCACGCATGAAGCTCTACAACGCCCCCATCCCTGCGCCCAACCCGCGCCGCGTGCGCATCTTCCTGGCCGAGAAGGGCGTGAGCGTGCCGCTCGAAGACGTGTCGATCCGCGACCGTGCGCACAAGTCGCCCGAGTTCCGGCAGAAGAACAGCCTGGGCCAGCTGCCGGTGCTCGAACTCGACGACGGCACGCACCTGAGCGAGAGCGTGGCGATCTGCCGCTACCTCGAGGAGCTGCACCCCGCGCCGCCGCTCTTCGGCAGCAGTGCGCTCGAGCGGGCCCACGTCGACATGTGGATCCGCCGCATAGAGCTGACGGTGATGACGCCGGTGGGCGCGGTCTGGGTGCACACCCACCCCTACACCGCGCGGCTGGGCACGCAGTACAAGGACTACGGCGAATCGAACCGCGAGCGTTACGCGAAGGCGCTGCAGTGGCTGGACCGCGAGCTGGAAGGCCGCGAGTTCGTCACCGGCAGCCGCTACACCATGGCCGACGTCATCGGCCTCACGACCGTCGACTTCGCGAAGTTCGTCGGCCTGGACATGCCGGCCGACACGCCACACCTGCACGCCTGGCATGCGCGCGTGTCGGCGCGGCCGAGTGCGGCGGCGTAGGGCTTTCGGTCCCAGTAGACTGCGCCGGCGGCGGGCCATGGGGCCCGGTGAGCCGTCATCAAGAAGGAGTTGCGTGTGACGAAGTGGATGCGATGGGTAGGTGCGTGTTGGGTGCTGGCGCTCGCCGGCTGCGGCGGTGGCGGTGACGGCGGTTCCGGTTCCGGCCCCGGCTTCGGAGACCCACGCAACGGCACCTACCTCGCCTATGCGGCGAACGCGCGCGTGTATGAGTTGACGGTCAACTTTGACAGCGGCACCTACCGCATGCAGGGCAACGGCATCGACGTGCAGGGCGGCTTCACCGCCGGGGGCGGCAGCTACACCTTCGGTGGCACCGGCAACGACCGCTTCCGCACCGCGACCGACCTGGTGGTGGGCGGCTTCGACTTCGGCAGCGGCGTCACGAGCTTCGTCGCCGCCCGCCAGTTCGTCACCTCGACGGCCGGGCTCACGCACACCTTCAACGGCATGGGCATCAACCTCACCGGCAGCACGCCGAATGCGTCGCGCATCTTCTCGTCGCGCTTCGTGGGCGGCACGCTGCAGAGCTGCACCGACATCGTCATCTACTCGATCGCGACCTGCCCGTCGGCTTCGGTCTACACCTACGCGCTCAGCTTCAACGGCAGCGAGATCACCGGCGTCGACGCGGCCCACAACGACACCATCCGCTTCCGCGTGGCGCGCTCGGGCAACCTGCTCGTCTACCTGCGCGCGGAAACGCCGACGGGCGGCGTGCCGAGCTTCCGCATCGGCCTGCCCGAGACCGCGGGTCTCGCTGGGGGCACGTTCGTCGGCGCCAGCACCCTGGGCAACTGGGCGACCACGATGCTCACCAACACAAACTACGACATCGCGGGCCTGCGTGCCAACGGCAACAACTTCGCCGACACGGCGTCCTTGGCGGCCCTGGCGGGCACCCCGCCTGCCGGCATCCGCGCCGGTGTGCGCATCAGCGACAACGGCACGCTCTTCGTGATGCAGGGCAGCCCGCTGGCGGTGGTGGTGGGGGCGAACTCGGCGCCGACCGCCGGGTACATCGAGCTCACCCTGCAGTGACCTAGAGGCGGTGGTCGACCGCATCGATCCACAGCACCGCGCAGTCGTAGCCGTGGTCCAGGGCCTCGGTGACGTCGGCGTGGTGGCGGGGCGGCACGTCGACTTCCACCTCGTCTTCGCTCTCCGAACCCCGCACGTGCACGCTCACCGGCCACATGCCCACCGGTGAGCGGGCCAGGGTAGACAGTCGGATGCGATAGCCGCTGTGCGCCCCGATCGCTTCGACGCGCGGGCCTGGGTTCGTGATCTCGTACTTCACACGCTTGTGCGCGACGTGTTGGTGTGTCACGCGCTCCGGTTGCGCGTGGCCCGGCGCCGTGCCCACAGGGCCAGCACGCCCACGCCGGCGAGCAGCAGCGGCGCAGGTTCCGGCACGGCGGCCACGTTGCCGTACCAGATGTTGTCCACGTAGGCGGGAAACCGCATGAAGCCGGAGTCGGCGAACGAGATCGACGAGATGCCGTTCGCGGAAGTGAAGCTGATGCGCTGGTTGCCGAAATCGCGCGGCGCCGAGGGGCCGTGTTCGTAGCCCCAGATGTGGAAGTTGTCGGTGTAGCCCGACGGGCCCGACGCGCGGATGTCGAGGATGTCTTCGGGCAGCCAGCGCAGGTGCAGGCTCACATGGGTGGGCAGGCTCGCGCTGGCGAAAGTGATCACCGTGTCGTCCGACACCCGCATGCTCTGGCCGGTCGGGCCGTCGGCCGGCCACAGCCATCCGCCCTGGATGGTCACCCCCTGGGCCGCATAGGCCTGTGGATCGATGGGCTGCACATAGGGCGTCCACCAGCTGTCCGGGTACACGGTCATCGTCAGGTCTTCGAAGCCGATCCAGGCGGCGTTCGCGGTGCCGAGGGTGACCGCAAGGGCTGCGGCGCCTGCAATGCGGGTCGAGGTCATGGCCATGGGACTCTCCTTGCGGCGGGCCGCGGTGGGTGAAGGGCCGTTCAGTACTGCAGCTTTGGGTGAGGGGCTGCGGCAACCGACGTTCCCGTCAGAGCATCGCGAGCGCTCCGGGCCCGTCGGGCGGCGGGAAGAGCGCATCGAGTTCGTGCAGTTCCTCGGCCGTGAGCGGCTTGTCGAGGGCCGCGGCGTTTTCCTCGACGCGCGCGGCGTGGCCCGTCTTCGGGATCACGATCGCCTCGCGTGCCAGCAGCCACGCCAGCGCCACCTGGGCGGCCGTGCGGCCGGTGCGCACGGCGAAGGACGCAAGGCCCGGGTCGCGCAGCAGCCGGCCCTGGTCGGTGGGCGAGTAGGCCATCACTGGCACGCCGCGCTCGCGTTGCCACGGCGCCAGCTCCCACTCGATGCCGCGCTCGCCCAGGTGGTAGAGCACCTGGTTGGCCTGCACCGCGGTGCCGCCGGGCAGCGCGTGCAGCGACTTCATCTTGCGCAGGTCGAAGTTGCTCACGCCCCAGTGGCGGATCTTGCCGTCGCGCTGCAGGGCCTCGAACGCCTGCACCGTCTCGGCCAGCGGCACGCTGCCCGGCCAGTGCAGCAGGTAGAGGTCGATGCGGTCGGTGTTCAGGCGCTTGAGGCTCGCCTCGCACGAGGCCGCCATGGAACGCTTCGATGCGTTGTGCGGGTAGACCTTGCTGACGAGGAAGACCTCGTCGCGCCGCCCGGCGATGGCCTCGCCGATGAGCCGCTCGGAGCGGCCGTCGCCGTACATCTCGGCGGTGTCGACCAGCGTGAGCCCGAGGTCGAGGCCGCGTCGCAGGCTGGCGATCTCGGCGGCGCGCCGGGCCGGGTCGTCGCCAATGTTCCAGGTGCCCTGGCCGAGGGCCGGGACGGTTTCGCCGCAGGGGAGGGTGATGCGCCGTGTGCTCATGCGCATCACCATAAATCAACTCAATCGAGCGAGACGGCCTCACGCTGAATGACCGCACCCCAGGCGGCCACTTCGCGCTCGATGCGCTTGCCGAAGGTGGCCGGGGCCGACGAGATGAACCAGCTGCGCTCGCTGTTGGAGTGCTGCCGGCGCGAGCTCGATGGCCTGCGCGAGTCGCGCGAAGCCACCGCTGAACTCGTCGGCGACAGCCAGGCGATGCAGCGCCTGCGCCACGAGGTGGGCGACATCCCGATGGACGTGCAGATCAAGCTGCTGCCCGTGCCGCCGCGGCGGCAACAAGAAACGCGCGGCCGAACAGCTCGGCATCTCGCGCTCCTATCTCTACAAGCTGCTTGCCTGATCGTTCACGCCGTCTCAGGCGATGTTGAGCCGCGCGAGCAGTTGCGGCCGCCGGTCGCCATCGACGCCGAGCACCAGCCCCTCGCCCGAGCCGACGCCACCGCCGACGAGTGCCGTCAGCACGAACTGCTGCGTCACCCAGGCCTCGAAGCGGCCGCGTTGGCGCGTCGCGGTCACGAGCGCCTGCTGCAGTTCGCGCAAGGCCGCTGCGTTGACCGACTCGGTGCCCGCGCGGGGCGAGCCGAGCGCGGGCCAGGCCTCGGCCCGCTCGAAGGCCAGGCGAGCGGTGTCCACGCACCGGCACCAGGGGCTGGTGCGCACCGCGGCCGGCACGAGCTTGCGCTCGCGGAACCAGGCGCCGATGCGTTGCGCCTGGGCGCGGCCGTCGTCATTGAGGTTGCGCTGCGTGCTGCAGTCGTCGAGGCGGAAGCCCGGTGGGTCGAAGGTGCCCGGCGCGAGCGCGTGGCGAAAGGCGATCACCACGCCGCCGGCCGCCAGCCGGCGCGCGACGGCTTCGTCGGCACGCGCCGGCAGGGCGCACGCGCTGGCGGCGAGGAGAAGTGCGCGTCGGTGCATGGTCTGCTCCTGCAGCCGGCAGGGGGCTGCTGTGCGCGCAGGGTATCGCCGATGGCGAGCCCGCGCTGGCGCCCGGGGTCTTGCCCGCGTGCGATGCTTGCCGCATGACCACGCCCGAGCCGATCCGCGTCGAGGTGCCCGGTGCCGGCGCCGTGTCGGGCCTGTGCATGACGCCGGCCGACGCCACCGCGGGTTATGTGTTCGCGCATGGCGCGGGCGCGGGCATGGACCACGCGTTCATGTCCCAGCTGAGCGACCGGCTCGCCGAGCGCCGGGTCGCGACGCTGCGTTTCCAGTTCCCGTACATGGAGCAGGGCGGCAAGCGGCCCGACGTGCCCGCGGTCGCGCAGGCGGCGGTGCGTGCGGCGGTGGCCGCGGCACATCGCCAGTGGCCGGCGCTGCCGCTCTTCGCCGGTGGCAAGTCCTTCGGCGGGCGCATGAGCTCGCAGGCGCAGGCCGCCTCCCCGCTTCCGGGCGTGCGCGGGCTGGTCTTCGTCGGCTTCCCGCTGCACCTGGCCGGCAAGCCGAGCATGACGCGCGCGGCCCACCTCTCACAGGTGCAGGTGCCGATGCTCTTCCTGCAGGGCACGCGCGATGCGCTGGCTGACCTGGCGCTGCTGCGCGAGGTGCTGTCGCCGCTGTCGCCGCGCGCCACCCTCGCGCTGGAAGACGATGCCGACCACGCGTTCCACGTGCGCGTGCGCAGCGGCCGCACCGACGCGCAGGTGCTCGCCTCGCTGGCCGACACGATGGCGGCATGGATGGGCCTACACCCCTGACCGCACGGCAGCACCTGCCCTGAAACTCTGATAGCGTGCGGGGCGTTCCATCTCCCTGCCTTGCCTCCTGCGTGAGCGTTCGGACCTTTCTCCTGTTGCTGGTGCTCGCGGTGTGGTTGCCGGCGGTGGCGGGCTTTGCGCTGCTCGCGCGTTCGACCTATCTGCGCGAAACCGATGACGCCCGGCACGGGATCGAGCGTTTTGCGGAGAGCCTGAATACGCTGGTGGAGGTGGAGCTCGACAGGCGCATGGCCATTGCCAGCACGCTGAGTGCCTCGCGCACGTTGCTCGATGGCGACTTCGGCCGTTTCCACGACGAAGCCAGCGCCGCGATGCAGGACACGGGCAACTGGGTGGTGGTCGTCGACCGCCATCAGCAGCGGCTCAACACACGCGCACCCTTCGACCGCTACACCCCGATCACGCGGCCGTCCGCGCCCTTCGTGACCGACGCGCCGCGCGTCTTCTTTTCCGAGCGCAGCCTGCTCACGCACGAGCCGGTGCTGGTGGCCTATGCGCCGGTGCGCGGCGGCGGGCCGGTGGTCTACAACGTGGGCGTCTCCTTCTCGCCCGCGGTGGTGCAGGGGCTGATCGCCAAGGTGCCTCCCTTCACCAGCCTGGCGTCGGTCCTCAACGACGAGCAGTTCATCATCGCCCGCAGCCGTGACCCGAAGAAGTGGGTGGGCCGCCAGGCCAGCCCCGAGATCCAGCAGCGCGCCCGGGCCGGCGTGGGCAGCTTCGGCGAGACGGTCACGCTCGACGGCGTGCCCTCGCTCACCTACGTGTCGCCGCCCAACCGCCATGGCTGGAACGTGGTGCTCGCACTGCCGCGTGCCTCGCTGGCGGAGTCGGCGCGCCGGCTCACCGCGCAGACGCTGGCCGCGGCCGGGGCGCTGCTCTTGATCGGTCTCGGGCTGGCGGTGCTCCTTGCCCGCAAGGTCGGCAAGCCGATCGTCGCGTTGCAGGATTCGGCGGCCCTGCTCGGGCGCGACCAGGTGCCCGAGGTGCTGGCCACCGGCGTGCGCGAGCTCGACGACGTGAGCCGCGCGCTGGCGCTCGCCGGCCAGCGCTCGCACGAGGCCACGCTCACCTTGCAGAAGGAAGTGGCACGCGCCGTCGACCAGGCGCGGCAGGCCCAGGCCGCGCTGCTCGAAGGCCAGAAGCGCGAGGCCATCGGCCGCCTCACCGGCGGCCTGGCGCACGATTTCAACAATCTGCTGCAGACCATCAGCACCGGGCTGCACATCGTCGACCGCCACACCGCGGCCGAGGTACCGCACCGGCGTTTCCTCGAAGCCGCGATGCGCGCCACCGGCAAGGCGGCCGACCTGGTGAAGCAGATGATGACCTTCGGGCGCACGCAGCCGCTCAAGCCCCAGCCGGTCGACCTGCTCAATTTCGTGCTGCAGACCCAGGAGCTCACCCGCAAGGCAGTGGGCGAGCGGGTGCAGCTCACGGCCGAGATCGAGCCGGGGCTGCCGCGGGTGCTGGTCGACCCGGCGCAACTCGAACTTGCGCTGCTCAACCTCATCTTCAATGCCCGCGACGCCATGCCCGACGGGGGCGCCATCGGCATCACCGCCCGAGTGGCCACGGCGCAGGAAAGCGCCGCGCTGCCTGGCACGGGGTATGTGAGCCTGCAGGTGCGCGACAACGGATCGGGCATGACGCCCGAAACCCGTGAACGCGCCTTCGACCCCTACTTCACCACCAAGCCGGTGGGCGCCGGCACCGGCCTCGGCCTCGCGCAGGTGCTCGCGTTCGCGCGCCAGTCCAACGGCGATGCGCGGCTGGACAGCGTCGTCGGCGAGGGCACCTGCGTGACGCTGCTGCTGCCGTTCACCGATCTGGTGGAAGCGGGCGCCACGCCTGGGGCGACCACCCGGCTCGACGGCCGCAGCCTGCGCATCCTGATGATCGAGGACGACTCGCTGGTCTCGTCGGTCGTCGTGCCGGCGCTTCGCGAGGGCGGGCACGAGGTCATGCACTGCATCTCGGCCGACCAGGCGCAGGCGGTGCTGCGTTCGCGAACCGATTTCGACGTGCTCTTCACCGACGTCGTGATGCCCGGGGCACTCTCCGGCCTGGACCTGGTGGAGTGGGCCCGTGCCCACGTGCCGGCGATGGCCGCGGTGGTGGCCACCGGCTACAACACCCAGCAGACGCGGGCCGACGTGCGCGAGCTTCGCAAGCCGTATGGGCTCGACGACCTGCTCGATGCCTTGCAGCAGGCGGTGCAGGGCACCGTGCAGGAGAGGGCGTCTGGTCAGGGCGCCACAGGTGCCGCGGCCGGCGACGGGTCGGGGGCGTGACGCGGAAAGGTCGCACAGAACGTCGTGCCCTCTGACGCCGACGAGCTGACCGTGATGTCGCCCCCGTGGGCCCGCGCGATCTCACGCACGATGAAGAGACCGAGCCCCACGCTGCGCTGCGAGCGCGTCGCCGAGGTGCCGCGCACCATCGGCTCGAAGAGGCGTTGCTGCAGGTCCGTGGGGATCGGCGTGCCGAAGTTGTGCACGCACACCGAGACATCGTCGGGGCGCACGATCGAGGTGATCGTCACCGCCAGGGCCGGGTTGCCGTAGGCCACCGCATTGCCGACGAGGTTGCCGACCAGCTGCGCCAGGCGGTCGGCGTCGACGTCGGCGCTGCCGTGCCCTTCCTTCTGGTGGACGAGACGGGTGTCGGGAAAGCTCGTCGACAGCTCGACGCAGTGCTCGCCCACGAGTTCGTGCAGCTCGACGCGTGTCGGGCGCATGGCCAGGCCGCTGCCCACGCGGGCGACGGTGAAGTCGAGCAGGTCGGCGATGAGGCGGTGCGCGCGGTGCGACGAGTTGACGATGCGCCCCAGCACGGACTGCTGCTGGGGCGTGAGCGCGCCACGGCGCAGCAGGTGCGCGCCGACCTCGATCGCGGTCAGCGGGTTGCGCAGGTCGTGGCTCACGATGCCGATCATCTGCTCGGCGAAGAGCGCCACCTCGCGCTCCTTCTGCAGCAGCGTTTCGGCCTTCTGCCGCGCGAGCAGCAATTCGTGCTCGTACTTGTGGCGGTCTTCGGCGACGAAGACGGCGATGTGGTGGTGCACCTGGCCCGCATGCTCGCGCCGCAGGGCGTTCATCATCATCGGGATGCGCGTGCCGTTGCGGCGGCACATCTCCAGCTTCACCTCGGCCACCGAGCCCTGGATCTGCAGCAACGGGGCCCAGTGCGTCTGGTGGAAGATTCGCCCGCCCATGGTGAGCAGGTCCTGCAGGCGCTTGTGGCCGACGAGTGCTTCCGGCGCATGGTCGAGCCAGCGGCAGAAGGTGGTGTTGGCCTTGACGATGAGGCCGTCGCCACGCGTCAGCAGCAGGCCGCAGGCAGCGCCGTCGTAAAGCTGCGCGTCCGCGGGCGGGGGTGCTCCGCGCCGTCGCCGTCCATGCTCAGCGGCCGATGGAGGCGAGGAACTCGTCCATCGCGTCGGCGCAGGGGCCGGGGGCGCTCAGGTGCGGGCAGTGGCCCACGTTGTCGACCACGCGCAGCAGGCTTTGCGGCCACTGGCGGTGCAGGTAGTCGCCCACCGCCAGGGGCGCGATCAGGTCGTCGCGTGACTGGATGATGAGCGCCGGCGCCTTGAAGCCGGCCAGGTCGCGCCGGTTGTCCGACATGAAGGTCACGCGGGCGAAGTGCTTGGCGATCTCGGGGTCGGTGCGGCAGAAGCTGTTGGTCAGCTCGGTGCCGAGCGCGGGTTGGTCGGGTGCACCCATGATGGCCGGCGCCATGTTGCTCGACCAGCCGAGGTAGTTGCTCTCCAGCGTGTCGAGCAGTGATTCGATGTCGCTGCGCTCGAAGCCGCCGACGTAGTCGCCATCGTTGATGTAGCAGGGCGAGGGCCCCACCATCACGTGCCCTTCGAATCGCTGCGGTGACTTCAGGTCGGCCAGCATGCCGATCATCGCGCTGACAGAATGCCCGACGAAGACCGCCTTCTCGGAGTCGGTGGCGTCGAGGATCTCGAGCACGTCGTCGGCATGGCCCTGCAGCGTGTCGTACTTCGCGCGGTCGTAGCGCGAGAGGTCGGAACCTCCCATGCCCATCAGGTCGAACAGCAGCACGCGGTAGCGCTTGGCGTAGTCGGGGGCGAGCAGTCGCCACATGCTCTGGTCGCAGCCGAAGCCATGGGCAAACATGACGGTCGTGGGGCCGCTGCCGATGACTTGGACGTTGTGACGCTTGAGGACTTGCATGGCGAATCTCTCACGTGAAGGCGGCAGCGATTGTGAGGCTGCGGCCAAAGGCCCCGCCGGGGCAAGGTCGCCCGAGGTCGAGGGGCCACTGCTCGCATGGATCGCCGCACGCGGCTGGACCCCGTTCGACTTCCAGCGCGAGGTGTGGAGGGCCGTGGCGGACGGCGAGTCGGGCCTGCTGCATGCGACCACCGGGGCCGGTAAAACTTACGCGGTGTGGCTCGGGGCCTTGATGGCGCACATGGTGCCGTCGAAGAAGGCCCCGGCCCTCACGGTGTTGTGGATCACGCCGATGCGCGCCTTGGCGGCCGACACGCTGCGCTCGCTCGCACAGCCGCTCGCCGAGCTGGCCGCCGTCTCCCCGTGGACGGTCGGTGTGCGCAGCGGCGACACCCCGGCGGGTGAGCGCAGCGCTCAGGACCGGCGCCTGCCCTCGGCGCTCGTCACCACGCCCGAGAGCCTGTCGCTGCTGCTCGCGCGTGCCGATGCACGCGAGGTGCTGGGCAGCGTGCGCATGGTGGTCGTCGACGAGTGGCACGAGCTGCTCGGCAACAAGCGCGGCGTGCAGGTGCAGCTCGCGCTCGCACGCCTGAAGCGCTGGGTGCCGGCGCTCGCGGTGTGGGGCATGTCGGCCACGCTCGGCAACCTGGACGAAGCGATGCACACGCTGCTCGGTCATGCGGGTGGGCGGCTGGTGCGCGGCCGCATCGAGAAGGCGCTCGCCATCGACAGCCTGCTGCCGCCGCGTGCCGACCGCTTCCCGTGGGCCGGGCACCTGGGGCTCACGATGCTGCCGCAGGTGGTGGACGAGATCGCATCGAGCGTCAGCACGCTCGTCTTCACCAACACACGCTCGCAGGCCGAGACCTGGTACCAGGCCATCCTCGAGGCACGCCCGGAGTGGGCAGGCGTGATCGCGCTCCATCACGGCTCGCTCGACCGGGGTGTGCGCGAGTGGGTCGAGCTGGGCCTGAAGAACGGCGAGCTGCGCGCGGTGGTGTGCACCGCAAGCCTCGACCTCGGCGTCGACTTCCTGCCCGTCGAGCGTGTGCTGCAGATCGGCTCGCCGAAAGGCGTGGCGCGCCTGCTGCAACGCGCCGGGCGCTCGGGGCATGCGCCGGGGCGCCTGTCTCGCGTGACGCTCGTGCCCACGCACAGCATCGAGCTGGTCGAGGGTGCGGCGGCCCGCGCGGCGGTGGCGGCCGCGCACATCGAGTCGCGCCAGTCGCCTGCGCAGCCGCTCGACGTGCTGGTGCAGCACCTGGTGACCGTGGCGCTCGGTGGCGGCTTCGTCGCAGACGACCTGTACGACGAGGTGCGCAGCACCGCGGCCTATGCCCACCTGTCGCGCGAGAGCTGGGCCTGGTGCCTCGCCTTCGTGCAGCAGGGCGGGCCCTCGCTCGGGGCCTATCCCGACTACCGCCGTGCGGTGCCCGATGACGCGGGGGTGTGGCGCGTGCCCGATGCGCGGCTGGCGCGCCGGCACCGCGCCAACATCGGCACCATCGTGAGCGACGCGAGCCTCACGGTGCAATACCTCGCGGGCGCCAAGCTCGGCAGCGTGGAAGAGGGCTTCATCGCGCGGCTCAAGCCGGGCGACGTGTTTCTCTTCGCCGGCCGCCAGCTGGAGCTCGTGCGCACCCACGAGATGACGGCCTGGGTGCGGCGCGCGAGTGGCCGGCAGGCGGCCATCCCGCGCTGGAACGGCGGGCGCATGCCGCTGTCGACCACGCTCGCCGAGGCGATGGTGGAGCAGCTCGCGCTCGCCGCGGCTGGCCGCTTCGACAGCCCCGAGTTGCAGTGCGCAAGGCCGCTGCTCGCGCTGCAGCAGCAATGGTCGGCCCTGCCGACGCCCGAGACGCTGCTGGCCGAGGTGCTGGCCACGCGCGAGGGCCACCATCTCTTCCTCTATCCCTTTGCCGGCCGCCATGTGCACCTGGGCCTGGCGAGCCTGATCGCATGGCGCGTCGCGCGGCAGAGCCCCCGCACTTTCTCGATGGCGTTCAACGACTACGGTCTGGAGCTGCTCTGCGCCGAGGCGGTGGACTGGCCGGCCGTGCTGCCCGGCTTGCTGGCACCGGGCGACGATTTGCTTCACGAGGTGCTGGCGAGCCTGAACGCGAGCGAGCTGGCCCGCCGCCGCTTTCGCGAGATCGCCCGCGTGTCGGGGCTCATCTACCAGAGCTTCCCCGGCGAGCGGCGCAGCAGCAAGCAGCTGCAGGCCTCGTCGTCGCTTTTCTGGGAGGTGTTTCGCAAGTACGACCCGGAGAACCGGCTGCTGCAGCAGGCCGAGGCCGAGGTGCTCGCGCAGGAGCTGGAGATCGGCCGCCTGCAGGCGAGCCTTGCGCGCATGGCTGGCCAGCGGCTGGTGCTGATGCAGCCGGCGCGGCCGACGCCGTTTGCCTTCCCGCTGATGGTGGAGCGCTTCCGCGAGCAGCTGTCGAACGAGAGCGTGGCCGATCGCATCGCGCGCATGGTCGAGCAGCTGGAACGGGCGGCCGGGGCCGACGGCACGTCGCGCGATGCGCAAGCCGTGCGCGGCACGCTCGCCTTTGGCGCCGCCACGCCGTCCCGGCGCGAGCCGGGTGCGCCGCGCCGGCGGCGGGCGGCCCGATGAGCACGCGCCACCTCAGCGTGCAGGCGGCGGGCGAGACGCTCTGGCTGCTGCCCGGCCGGGCCGTGTGGTGGCCGGCGCGGCGCACGCTTTTCATCGCCGACCTGCACCTCGGCAAGGCGGCCACCTTCCGCCAGGGCGGCCAGCCGGTGCCGGCCGGCACGACACGCGGCAACCTCGACCGCCTGGAAGCGCTGCTGCGCGAGCACGCCGCCGAGTCGCTGGTGGTGCTGGGTGACTTCGTGCATGCGCCCGAGGCGCTGACCGCCTCGGTGCTGGGCTCACTCGCCGCGTGGCGGGCGGCCTTCCCCACGCTCCACGTCACGCTGGTGCGCGGCAACCACGACCGTCGCGCCGGCGACCCGCCCGCCTCGCTCGGCCTGGCCGTCGTCGACGAGCCCTTCTCGATCGGCCCGCTGGCGGCCTGTCATCACCCCCAGGCAGTGCCGGGCGCGCTCGCGCTTGCCGGCCATGTGCACCCGGTCGTGCGGTTGTACGGCCGTGGCCGCGACCGGCTGCGCCTGCCGTGCTTCCTGCTCGATGCGCAGCAATTGCTGCTGCCGGCCTTCGGCGAGTTCACCGGCGGGTGGGAGGTGGCGCGTGAAGAGGGGCAGCAGGTCTTCGTCGTCGGCGACGGTGTGTGGAAGTTGCCCTGATTTCGGCGCAGGCTGCGGAACTCGGCACGGGTTGGCGTTGTCCGAACGCTGCCGACAACGTTGTCGGCGTGACACCATCTCGTCCATGGCCGCCCCAGCACCTGTTCGTCTGTCTTTCCGCCGCATGGTCACGCTGGCCGGCGTCGTCCTGGTGGTGCTCGGTGCGCAGATGGGCTGCGCCACGCTCGACGAACGC
Organism: Rhizobacter sp. J219; assembly: GCF_024700055.1. Classification (GTDB taxonomy): domain Bacteria; phylum Pseudomonadota; class Gammaproteobacteria; order Burkholderiales; family Burkholderiaceae_C; genus Rhizobacter. The sequence continues at coordinate 2,907,878 of NZ_JAJOND010000001.1, read as the reverse complement.
CAGCGCAGCTGGATCTTCCAGCCGAGCGAGCGCACCTGGGCCGGCGGGCTGGCCGCCGCCGAGGGCATGCACGACACCTGGATCGAGTTCGACTCCAAGGTCGGCGCCCGCTCGGGCGAGCCGGTCAAGCTGCACGGCCTGTGGCTGCCGCAGGACGACCCGAACGCCCCCGTGCTGCTCTACCTGCACGGCGCGCGCTACGACGTGCGCGGCAGCGCGCCGCGCATGCGCCGCATGCACGAGCTGGGCTTCGCGGTGCTCGGCGTCGACTACCGCGGCTTCGGCCGCAGCAGCAAGGGCCTGCCCTCGGAAGAGATGGCCGCCGAAGATGCTCGTGCCGCCTGGGAGTGGCTGGGCGCGCAGTACCCGAACCAGCGCCGCTTCATCTTCGGCCACTCGCTGGGCGGCGCGATCGGGGTGCAGCTCGCGGCGCATGTGCGCGACGAAGCGGGCCTGATCGTCGAAGGCAGCTTCACGTCGATCGCCGACGTGGTGAGCACCTTCCGCTGGGGCTGGCTGCCGGTGTCGCCCTTCATCACCCAGCGCTTCGACTCCGCCTCGCGCGTGGCCGAGGTCGGCTCGCCGCTGCTGGTGGTGCACGGCAGCAACGATTCGCTGATCCCTTCGAAGCTCGGCCAGACCCTCTACGAACGGGCGCGCGAGCCCAAGCGCTTCGTGCTGGTGGAAGGTGGCTCGCACCACAACACCAACGCGGTGGGGCAGGCGCAGTACCGGCAGGCCATCGCCGAACTGTTCGGACTGCGCATGGCGGGCGCCGGCGCCGGCTCCTGAGCAAGCCGCCAAGGTGACAAGAGGGTCACCGCCGGTGACCTAGAGTGCGCATTCCTCAGGAGCGACGCATGACGATCACCTTCTCGCACCACCAGGTCAACGGCATCCGCATGCGGGTCGCCGAAGCCGGGGAAGCCGGCCAGCCGCTGGTGGTCTTCTGCCATGGCTGGCCCGAGTCGTGGTACTCCTGGCGCCACCAGCTCGAGGCGGTCGCGGCCGCGGGCTTCCGCGTGGTGGCACCCGACATGCGCGGCTACGGCGACACCGAAGCGCCGGCCGACGTCGCCAGTTACACCATCCTCCACCTGGTGGGCGACATCGTCGAGCTGGTGCACACGCTCGGCGCGACGCAGGCGGTGGTGGTCGGCCACGACTGGGGCGCGCCGGTCGCCTGGCACTGCGCGCTGCTGCGGCCCGATCTCTTCCGTGCGGTGGCCGGCATGAGCGTGCCGTATGCGCCGCCGGGGCGCGTGGACCTGCTGACCTCGCTCGACAAGGGCGGCATCAAGACCTTCTACATGCAGTATTTCCAGGCGCCCGGCGTGGCCGAGGCCGAGCTGGAACGCGACGTGCGCGACAGCCTGCGCCGCCTCTACTTCAGCGCCTCGGGCGATGGCCCCGAGGGCAAGGGCTTCAGCGTGCTCGCCCCCGGCAAGGGCATGCTCGACAACACCGTTGCGCCCGACCGACCGCTGCCCTGGCTCACCGAGGCCGACCTCGACCACTACACCGGCGAGTTCCAGCGCGCCGGGTTCCGCGGCGGGCTCAACTGGTACCGCAACCTGCGGCGCAACTGGGGCTCACCATGCCCTGGCGCGGCTGCCCGATCCGCCAGCCCTCGCTCTTCATCGCCGGCGAGCGCGACGGCGTGATGCGCTTCCCGGCATCGAAGGCGCAGGTCGAGGCCTACCCGAAGACGCTGCCCGGCCTGCGCGGCTGCCACATCCTGCCCGGGGCCGGGCACTGGATCCAGCGCGAGCGGGCCGACGAGGTCAGCCGCCTGCTCATCGACTTCCTGCGCGGGCTGTGAGGCTCCCCCGCCTGCCGGGTTAACCCGCAGCAACGCGACCGTTCTGTACAAGCCCGACGCCACGGCGATGCCGAATCATGGGCGTCCGTCGTATCGCCTGCCGGCCGCACTCTGGCCGCCGAAGCACACATGGACTTGCAGTTCGAGCCCGGTGCCCGGGCGACCCCTTCTTCTCGCCCCCTGATCCGCCCGGCCCGGCCCGCGGCCCCGGGTGACCTTGGCCGCATGCACCTGCTGCGCGACGGCTTCGTCTACGTCGGCCAGCTCGCGCCGGTGAGCAGTCAGCGCCATTCGGTGGTGCTGGTGCTGTCGCTCGACGGCAGCGAGTTCACCGTCGAGACCGCAGAGGGGCCGGTGCGGGCCGCGGCCGTGTGGGTGGCCTCCGGTGTGCGCAAGACCATCGTCGCACGCGGCACCGAGCTGGTGTGCCTCGACGTGTCGCCCACGCACCGGCATTTCCGTTCGTTCGCAAACGTCGCCGAGAGCCCCGTCGAGCTGTGGCCGCGGGCGCATTTCGCCGAGCTGCAGGCGGCGCTGGTCGAGTTCCGCGCCGGGCGCATGTCGTCGTCGGCCGCCGATCGGCTGTTCAGCGACTTCGTCGCCGTGGCGATGAAGCGCCTGCCCGAACCGCGGCCGATCGATGCGCGTGTGCGCACGGTGATGAGGCTGCTGCGCGAGAACCGCCGCCGCAGCATGGCCGAGTTGGCCGAGGCGGTGTGCCTGTCGAAGGACTGGCTGGTGCACCTCTTCCAGCGCGAGGCCGGCATCTCGCTGCGCAAGTACGAGCAGGTGCTCAAGGTGCAGGCGGCCGCCGTCTACCTGCGCAGCGGCGTGAGCATGACCGAGATCGCCGCGGCCGCGGGCTTCGCCGACTCGGCACACTTCTCCAAGCTGTGGAAGCAGCAGTACGGCTTTCCGCCGCAGGTGATGTTCGTCGGGCGCGGCTACGTCACGCTCGACCCGATCGTGCCGTCGCGCGGCGAGCGGCCGGCGGCCGCGGCCTTCGCGCCACACCGGCCCCGCGAGTTTGTACGAGAGGCCTAGCGACTAACCCGACATCCACACGGATGACGTCAACAGGGTCGGCCCTGCGCTCCTAGACTGGATCGAACGTTCCGAGCACGCCGCAGAGCGTGCACGAGAGCGTGTGTGCACGGGTCATCGCGTTCGCGTGCGCACGCGACAGCACCGCCTTTCTCGTTCCACCAGGAGACTTCATGAAGACTTTCATCCATCGCGCACAGCGCGCGCTGGCTGCGGCATTGCTTGCAGCCGGTGCCGCCACGTCGTATGCGGCCGTGCCGCAGGCGGCCATCCAGCCGGCCCCCGTCGGCGGCCACTTCCTCGACCGCAGCGCTGCCCTCAACCCGCAGGGCTACACCGACCGCGAATTCTGGATCTCGGGTCTGGCCCGCACCTATCGTGCGTCGAGCACGCTGCGCTCCGACGGCAAGTGGAGCGCCTACGTCTACTCCAGCAGCACGCCGTACAACACGCCGCTGCTGGTGCGCCGCCCGAGCGATCCGTCCAAGTTCAACGGCATCGTGATCCTGGAGTGGCTCAACGTCAGCTCGGGCTACGTGCTCGACATCGACTGGGCCAACTCGCGCGAGGAGTTCATCCGCCAGGGCTACGCCTACGTGGGCCTGACCAACCAGCGGGTCGGCCTCGAAGGCTCGAAGGAGAAGAACCCCACGCGCTATGCGCAGGGCAACCTGCCCAACGACGACATCTCGTATGACATCCTGTCGCAGACGGCCAAGGCCATCCGCGACCAGTACGGCGTGCTGCTCGGCGGCCTGGTGCCCAACAAGATCTTCGCCACCGGGCACTCGCAGTCGGCGATCCGGCTCGTGACGTATGTCAACGCGATCCAGCCGCTGGAGCGTGTGATCGACGGCTTCGTGATCCACGGCCGTGGTGATTCGGGTTTCAAGCTGTCGTCGGGTGACTTCCGCGGCACGCCGTCGAGCACGGTGATCCGCGCCGATGCCTCGCACCCGGTGTTCCAGCTGCAGGCCGAGATGGACGTCAACTCGCAGTCCGAGACCTCCAAGGCGGTCGATGGGCCGAAGGTGCGCTACTGGGAGGTGGCCGGCTCCACCCACACCGACGAGTACATGCTGTCGAGCCTGCAGGAAGTGAGCACGCGGCCGCGCGTGGTCTGCGACAAGCCGGCCAACCGCATGCCCTTCTACCGTGTGCAGAACGCCGTCTACAGCCACCTCGTGCGCTGGTCGATCAACGGCGTGCTGCCGCCCACCGCACCACGCATCACGCGCAGCACGCTGCTCGGCCGCATCCAGCGTGACAGCTACGGCAACGCGCTCGGCGGCCTGCGCCTGCCCGAGATCGACGTGCCGATCGCCACCTACGGCCTCGACAACTCGACGAGCAGCAGCGAGTTCCTCGACCGCTTTGCGTGCACCACCTGCGGCAGCACGACGGTCTTCACCGCCACGCGCCTGGGCTCGCTCTATTCGAGCCGCGACGACTACTACAACAAGTACAAGGCCGCCGCCGACCGCGCGCTGCAAGCCGGCTACCTGCTGCCGGCCGACCACGCGAAGGCGCTCGCAGAAGCGCGCATCGCCCCGATCCCGCGTTGATCGTGTCGCGCCCCGCCATACCAAAGGCGGGGCGCTCGCCATCACCCCAAGAACACACACCCGCCTGGACGACCGCATGAGCTCCTTTCCCCTTCGACGTTCCCGCAACCGCTGGCCGCTCGCCGCGCTGCTGGCCCTGGCCGGTGCCGCCTGTGGCTCGGGCGACGATGAGCCTGCGCCGCCCGGCTTCGTCGACACGCTGGTGGCCAGCGTCGACAGCATGAGCGCCACCGCCGCGACCGAGCCGGCGATGAACAACCGCCTCGTGCTGTTGCAGAGCCTGGACGCCGATGGCGACCTCAACAACGGCGTGCAGCTCACCGACACCATCCGCCGCGTGGTGACCGCGAACGCCGCGTCGATCGACTTCGCGCAGAGCACCACCGCCTTCCGCGCAAGCATCGGCCCGCTGCTCGCGCAGCTCGAAAGCGCCAGCGCCTTCACCGACCTCGACCCCCGCCCGCGCAGCGCGCGCTCCCGCCACGGCGGCGCTCGAGCACCACATCCGCTGGACGCGGCCGCGCCACGTCGTCACCACCACCGCCGGCACCCTGAGCGGCTTCGAGGCCAGTGCGACTGCATGGCAGTTCCTCGGCATCCCGTATGCCCGGCCGCCGGTGGGCGACCTGCGCTGGCGCCCGCCGCAGCCGGTGTCGCCCTGGGGCGGCGTGCGCCACGCCGTCGCCTGGGCCGACCAGGCCGCGCAGACGACGGCGCTCGAACGCTTCGGCGAAGGCGGCATGAGCGAAGACTGCCTCTACCTCAACGTCACCGCGCCCAAGGCCGCGAACAACCTGCCGGTGATGGTGTGGTTCCACGGGGGCGGTTTCACCTCGCTCACCAGCAACACCAAGCCCTTCAACAACGCCCGGGCGCTGGTCACCAAGGGCGTGGTGCAGGTGTCGGTGAACCACCGGCTCGGGCCCTTCGGCTACATCGCGCACCCGGCGCTCAGCGCCGAGAGCGGCTACGGCGGCTCGGGCAACTACGGGCAGATGGACCTCATCGCCGCGCTGCAATGGGTGCGCGACAACATTGCGCAGTTCGGCGGCGACCCGAACAACGTGACCATCTTCGGCGAGTCGGGCGGCGGGCGGAAGGTGCTCTCGCTGATGGCCTCGCCGGCCGCACGCGGCCTCTTCCACAAGGCCATCAGCCAGAGCGGCACGCTCTACCCCGACACGCGCAGCCTCGCCTCGGCCGAGGCCATCGGCACGCAGCTCGCCAACAACCTCAACGCCGCCACGCTCACCGAGATGCGCGCGCGGCCGTGGACGGAGGTGGTCACCGCCGCCGCGGCGCTCACGCCCTATACCAACGTCGACAACCGCTACCTGCCGACCACCGAGCGTGTGAGCTTCGAGTCGCAGTCGCACAACGACGTGCCCTTCCTGATCGTGGTCAACGCCAACGACACCGTCGACCCGATCCAGACGGTGAAGACGGTGTTCCCGTGGATGAAGACGCACAGCGCGGCACCGCACTACGCCGCGCTCTTCACCCACATGCCGGCCGGCTGGCGCGCACGCGGCGTGACCACCTACCACGGCGGCGAGCTGACCTACGTGTTCAACGCGCCCGAGAGCGTGGTGACGCATTTCCTGCTCAACCTCGTGATCGATCCGGCCACCGGCGCGCGGCTCATCGTGGGCGACCTCAACGGCAACGGCGTCACCGGCACGGCCGGTGACAGCGCCGACGTGTTCGCCTCGGCCGGCTTCGACGCCACCGACACGGCCGTCATCGACACCACGATGACGATGTGGACGAACTTCGCCCGCACCGGCAACCCGGGCACCGCCAGCTTCGCCTGGCCGGCCTACACGACAGCGAACGACGGCTACGTCGAACTCGGCGCCACGCCGCAGGTGCGCAGCGGCCTCTCGACCGTCTTTCCCTGATGACGACAACCCATACGACAACCCACACGAGGAGTGATTCATGTTCAACACACGCAAGCGCCAGCCGGTGCTCGCCGCAGCCATGGCAACGCTGATGTCGGTCGCGGCCTGCGGCTCGGGTGACGACAACGCCACCCAGACCGGCACCTTCGTCGACAGCCCCGTGGCCGGCCTCAACGTGCAGGGCAGCGTGCACGGCGCGCGCAGCACCGACGCGCAGGGCCGCTTTGCCTACCAGGCCGGCGAGACGCTCACCTTTTCGATCGGCAATCTCACGCTCGGCTCGGCGTCAGGCGCAGCCACGCTCACGCCCTTGAGCATCACGAGCGGTGCCGCCGCGGCCAGCGATCAGCGCGTGGCCAACAAGCTGATCCTGCTGCAGACGCTCGACGCCGACGGCGACCTCAACAACGGCATCCAGATCACCGATGCGATCCGCAGCGTGGTCTCGGCGCAGGCCGCGTCGATCAACTTCGACCAGAGCAGCACCACGTTCCGCGCGAGCCTCGCGCCGCTGCTCACGGCGCTCAACGGCGCCAACGTCTTCACCGACCTCGACCCACGCCCGCGCACCGCGCGCACGACCACGGCCGCGCTCGAACACTTCGCGCGGTCGACCAGCCCGCGCCATGTCGTCGCCACCACCGGCGGCCAGCTGAGCGGCTTCGAGGCCAATGCCACCACCTGGCAGTTCCTCGGCGTGCCGTACGCGCGCCCGCCGGTCGGTGACCTGCGCTGGCGCCCACCGCAGGCCGCGCAGCCGTGGAGCGGCGTGCGCCACGCCACAGCGTGGGCCCACCAGTCGGCGCAGGACACCCGGCTCGAAGCCATCGGCGAAGGCGGCATGAGCGAAGACTCGCTCTACCTCAACATCACCGCGCCGAAAAACGCTGCCAACCTTCCGGTGATGGTGTGGTTCCACGGCGGCGCCTTCGCCATCCTCACCGGCAACTCCAAGCAATACAACAACCCGGACAGCCTCACCACCAAGGGCGTGGTGCTGGTGACGGTGAACCACCGCCTCGGCGCCTTCGGCTACCTGTCGCACCCGCTGCTGACCGCCGAGAGCGGCTACAACGGCTCGGGCAACTACGGCCAGATGGACCTCGTGATGGCCCTGCAATGGGTGCGTGACAACATCGCGGCCTTCGGCGGCAACCCGGGCAACGTGACGATCTTTGGCCAGTCGGGCGGCGGCGGCAAGACCTACTCGCTGATGAATTCGCCAATGGCCACCGGGCTCTTCCACAAGGCCATCGTGCAGAGCGGCGCGAGCCCGATCCCGGCCACCGGCACCGTGGCCACCTCGCTCGCGGCCAACGAGGCGATCGGCACCGCGCTCTTTGCGCGCAACAACGTGACCACGCTGGCCGAAGCGCGTGCGCTGCCGTGGCAGGCCATCGTGCAGGCCGACATCGACAACGGCATCCCGCGCGAAACCTACCGCCCCAACGCCGACTACCACTACCTGCCCAAGACCTACGCGCAGAACGTGGCCGAGGGCATGCCGAGCGACGTCCCGCTGATGGTGGGCGTGACCTCGGGCGACTACAGCACGCTGCGGGGCGCGCTGCCGGTCTTCCTCACGCAGCGCACGCCGACCTACCAGTCGCCGCAGTACGTCTACAAGTTCAGCCGCGTGCCCGACGGCTGGAGCGCGATGGGCCTCCTGAGCGCGCACGGCGGCGAGTTGCCCTACCTCTTCAACTTCCCGATGGGCCACGTGAGCAACTACAGCCTCAACCTCGTGCTGCTGCCCAACGGCACGAAGCCGCCCATCGGTGACCTGAACGGCAACGGCATCACCGGCACCGCCGGCGATTCGGCCGACGTCTACACCTCGATGCAATGGGGGGCCGGCGACGTGACGACGGTCGACACCTTAATGACGATGTGGGCCAACTTCGCCCGCACCGGCAACCCGAGCACGACCGGGCTCGCCTGGCCGGCCTACACGGTTGCCAACGACACCTTCGTCGAGATCGGCCCCACGCCGTCGGCGACCGTGCGCACCGGGCTCGCGGCCGCGGTGCAGTAAGCGCCTCAGGCGGCCACGCGTGCCGGCCACGCGCCGGCCGCCGCCGCCTTGCGCGCGAACTCGCTGAAATCACGCGCAGGGCGGCCGAGTGCGCGCTGCACGCCGTCGGTCACACGCTCGTTGCGGCCGTCGAGCAGGGTCTCGAACAGGTACATCACGAGGTCGGTCATCGCGGGCGGCGTCTGCGCGGCGGTCAGGGCGGCGCGGTAGGCCTCGTTCGGCACGGGGGTGTAGCGCAGCGGCTGGCCGCTGGCCTGCGCGATCTCGTGTACCGCCTGCGCGAAGCTCATGCTGCGCGGGCCGGTCACCTCGTACAGCTGCTGGCGGTGGCGATCGGTGGTGAGCGCCTGCACGGCGATCTCGGCGATGTCTTCCACGTCGATGAACGGCTCGCGCACCTCGGCCACCGGCAGGGCCAGTTCGCCTTGGAGCAGCGGGTCGAGCATGAGGCCCTCGCTGAAGTTCTGCGCGAACCAGGCGGCGCGGAGGATGGTCCAGTCGACGCCGCTCGCACGCAGGGCGTCTTCGGCCTGCTCGGCCTCGCGCTCGCCGCGGCCTGACAGCAGCACGAGGGTGTTCACCCCCAGCTCGCGCGCCAGCGTGAAGAACGCCGTCACCGTGGCCAGGGCGGTGGGCACGGCCAGGTCGGGCTGGTAGCTCACGTATGCCGCGCGCACGCCCTCCAGTGCGGCGCGCCAGGTGGTCGGGGCCTCCCAGTCGAAGGCGGGCGTGGCGCTGCGCGAGCCGGCCCGCACGGGCACGCCCATGGCGCGCAGGCGCGCGGCGATGCGGCTGCCGGTCTTGCCGGTGGCGCCGGTGACGAGGATGGGGCGGGTGTCGGGCGCGGTGGCCGGGGTCGAGGTCTGCATGGCGGTCTCCAGTGGGGTGAGGGGTATGCTTCAAAACGTGAGTGTTTATCACGTTCAAAGATGATAGATACTCACGTTTGTCTGTCAAGCCGCTTTTTTGAAGACCCCATCTCGCCATGTGTCCGCCCCCGTCCGAAGAATTGCCCGCCGCCCGCCGCCAGCCGCTTCAGGCGCGCAGCCAGGAGCGCCGCGATCGCATCCTCGCGGTGGCCGAAGCGCTGATCGCGCAGAAGGGCAGCGAGCCCTTGAAGATGAGCGAGGTGGCGCAGGAGGCCGGCATCTCGATCGGCTCGCTGTACCAGTACTTCCCCGACAAGCGCGCCGTGATCCGCACGCTGGCCGAGAAGTACGCGCTGGAATGCCGCACGCGCATCGAGGCCGAGCTGGCCGAGGTGCGCGACAAGGCCGGCCTGTCGGCCGCGTTCTCCAGCCTGCTCGACCTCTACGAGGAGCTGATGGACAGCAACCCGGTGATGCGCGACCTGCACGCCGGCATGCAGGCCGACAAGCTGCTCGCCGAGCTGCAGATGGCCGAGAGCCGCGCCGCCGGTGCGCTGCTGGCGGCGGCGATGATGCGTGTGTTCCCGAAGGCCGACGCGAAGAAGGTCGGCACGCTCGCCTTCCTCGTGTGGCAGCTCGGCGAAGAGACCATGCGCCTCACGCTCTCGGCCAAGCGGGGCGAGGCCAAGGCGCTGATCGAGGCCTACCGGCGGATGTCGCTGCGCGCGATCACCAACCCCAACGAGGCCTGAGCGGCGGCGGTTGCCGGGTCACGGCAGCACTTCGACCACCGGCAGCGGCGCCTCGCCCTGGGCGAGCGCCGGTGAGGGCAGGTAAGCGCGCAGCGACAGGCGGAAGGGGCCTGCCGGTGCGGGCAACCAGTTGGCTTTCTGCGTGGCGTCGGCGGGTTCCTGCTGCTGCACGTAGAGGTCGAGCGAGCCATCGGCATTCTTCACGAGGCCGGGCGTGCGGTTGCCCACCGCGTAGCGCTTGATCGGGTTGTCGATGAAGAAGAGGCGACCGTCGGGTTCGATCTGGTACATCGAGAGCGACCAGAAGGCCTTCGCGTCGATGCCCTGTGCGGGCACGCGCACACGATAGCGCTGGCCGCCGCTGAGGGGCGCGCCGTTGTGGTCGGTCAGGGCGTTGAGGTACACCGCCTCAGTCGGCGGCAAGGCGCCCAGGCCGCTCAGCGCGACGGCGGCACGCAGCGCGAAGTCGGTGCCGAAGGTGCCGATCGCCGGGTTGGGGTAGGTCCAGCGCTGCACGAGCTTCGCGGTGGCGGCCCGCGGTGCGCCGGAGCGCAGCGTGGTGTTGAGGGTGGGCAGGGCGGCCGTCAACGCGGCGCCTTGCTCCGGCGTGACAGTGCTGCTGCCGATGCCGAAGGCAGACCAGCGCTTGAGCCTCTCGGGGTCGGCGGCGTGCACGCCGCTGCGTTGCAGCATGTCGTTGACCACCGCAAGGTAGTTGGCGCCGTCGGTGGGAGAGCCGCGCGGCACCGTGGGGGCCACCGGGCCGGCCGGTGCGGCGCCGGGCTTCACCACCCGCAGCTTCAGGCCGTCTTGCAAGGCGTGCACCGCGGGCAGGTCGTGCGTGCCGTCGACCACGATGCGGCCGAGCATCCACACGTCGCGGGTGGCCAGGCGCAGCAAGCGCACGCCGGCCGGTGCTTCGGTGGGGTCGCCGTCGCGGACGATCCAGACCTTCAGGTCGCCTTCGCCGTCGCTGCGGGAGCCCAGCATCGCCGCGGTGCTGGTGCTCGCGTCCAGGAACTGCACCGACCAGTAGCGGCCAGCCGGGATGCGCGGCACCGTCAGCTCCAGCGGGCCGGCCGAGAGGTCGAGCCAGGCGCTGGAGTAAAGCGTGTCGTTGTTGGGCGTGGTCACCGCACGGGCGGTGTGGTCGGCGAGCGCGCGCCGGTGGTTGAGCGTGTTGACCGGCAGGCGTTGCAGCTCGGCGGTCACGTGGCGCGTGCGCGCCATCTCGTAATAGGGGAAGGTGTAGACGTAGGCGGCTTGCAGGTCCGCATCGATGGATGGCATGGTGGCTCCTCCCTGTTGTGATGAAGGCGACTGTAGGAGCGCGCCGCTTGCGTAGCATTCACCTATGCGACGCTTCCTCCTCCTGGCGCTTTGTGCCATCCCCACCCTGGCATTCGCCAGGCTCGAGACCTGCGACATCGCAGGCGAGTCGGTCAACCCCAGCAACGGCCACACCACCGCCGGCAAGACCGGCCTGATGCGCTGCCGCGACCGCGAAACCGGCCAGCTCGTGCGCGAGCAGGAGATCCGCAACGGTGTCTTCATGGGCGTCGTGCGCTACTACAGCGACAAGGGCGAGCTGCAGCGCGAGCACAGCGTCAACGAGCGCGGCAACCGCGACGGCGTGGCACGCGAATTCGCCGGGCGGCAACTGGTGCTCGAAGAGACGCTGCGCAATGGCACGCGGGTGGGTCTGGTGCGGCGCTGGCATGCGAACGGGCAGCTGCTTCGCGTGGCCTCCTACAGCGACGACGGCCGCGAGCAGGCGGTGGCCGAGTACACCGCTCAGGGCAAGCTGCGCGAGTTGCGCTGCGCCGCCCAGCCGGTGCTCGGGCCGCATGCCGACGACGCCGCGTGGTGCGGCCACCAGGGCGCCGCCGGCACCGTGACGCTGCATGCCGAGGATGGCCGCGTGACCGGCAGCGTGGTGCACGAGCGTGGCGAGCGGCGCAGGAGCGAGTCGCTCGGACCCAACGGCAAGCCGCGCGAGCAGACCGAGATGACGGCCGAAGGCGGCACCGAGCGCAGCTTTTATGAGACCGGTGTGAAGCGCCGCGAGCGCCAGTGGGTGACGAGCGGCCGGCACCGCGTGACCACGCTGGAGCGCGAGTACCACGAGAGCGGCACCCTCACGCGCGAGCGCCAGTGGAAGCCGGGTGAGCGCACGAACGACCTGGTGCTGGAACAGCAGTGGTACCTGAACGGACAGCTGCGCACGAAACAGGCCTACGAGCGCCACGGCGAGCAGCTGGCCAGGCAGGAGACCCGCTTCCACGACAACGGGCGGCTGTCGTTCGAGGGTCGCTGGCTGCTGGTCGGCCGCTACGACGAGCAGCCGCGCGGTGTCCACCGATCCTTCGACCCCGAGGGCATCCTGCGACTGGAGCGCTTCTACGACGAACGCGGCCGCATCACGCGCGAGCGCACGCTCGACGAGGCGGGCAAGGTGCTGCGCGACGACGCGGTGTTCGAAGACGGTTCGCGCAAGGCGTTCGCGAAATGACGCACACGCGCTGATGTTCCAGTTCTTCCGCCAGACCTTCCAGCGCGCCCGCAAGGAGCGCCTGCCGCAGATCGCCGGCAGCCTTACCTTCACGACGGTGCTGTCGGGGGTGCCCTTTCTCGCCATCTGCTTCGCGCTCTTCACCCGCTACCCGTCGCTCTTCAAGCGCTTCAAGGATGCGATCGAAGCGCTGCTCCTGCGCAACCTGCTGCCGGCCGACATCGCACAGCCGGTGCTGCGCCACCTCGGCCAGTTCGCGGCCAACGCTGGCGGGCTCACCTGGGCCGGCTCGCTGTTCCTGCTCGCGACCTCGCTCGCGCTCCTGCTGACGGTGGAGAACGCGCTCAACCAGATCTGGGGTGTCAAGCGCAACCGCCCCTTCCTCAAGCGCGTGGGCCTCTACCTCGCGATGCTGGCGCTCGGGCCGCCGGTGCTGGGCGTGAGCCTGTGGGCCTCGTCGTACCTGCTCGGCATGTCGATGGGGTGGATCGAGGCCCTGCCGCCGGCGGCGCATGCGGCGCTCAACTTCGCGCCCGCGCTGCTGGGCGCGGTGGCGCTCGCGTGCCTCTTTCGCGTTGTGCCCAACACGCGCGTCGGCTGGCCACAGGCGCTGGTGGGCGGGGCGCTGGGCAGCATCGCCATCGAGTTGGCCAAGCGCGGCTTTGCGGCCTACCTGCTCAAGCTGCCGACCTACAAGGCGGTGTACGGCGCGTTCGCAGTGCTGCCGGCCTTCCTGTTGTGGGTCTACGTGTCATGGCTGGTCACGCTCGCGGCGGCGCTGGTGGCGGCCAACCTCGGGCGCCCGGCGGGCAAGGGCGGGCGCAGCTGAGGTCAGGCGCACGGAGGTAGCGCAATCTTTCACGCCGCGGCGTTCTGCCAGGCGCGCACGCCGGCCCATCTCGGCTGAAGATCAGGCCCAGTGTCACAGCCTGAAGATGGTGGCCTGCCGTGTTTAGGCTCCTGCGTTATTTCTCCTTTGCGAGCCTGATGTCGATCGCGCTCGTGGGAGTTGCGCTCGGGTACCTGTACCGCGAGGTGGCGGTGCGCTCGCTCGTGGAGATGGGCGAGTCCAACAACCGGGCGCTCACCACGGTGCTCGCCAACTCGATGTGGCCGCGCCTCGGGCCCTACCTCGCCACGGCCGAGCGCCTTCGCACGCCCGAGGCCTTGCTGCAGCACCCCGACCGCGCCGGCTTTGCGGCCGCCCTCATCGAGCATGTGAAGGGCCTGTCGGTCGCGAAGGTGAAGGTCTACGACCTCGAAGGCCGCACGGTGTTCTCGTCGGAGGCGCAGCAGATCGGCGAGGACAAGAGCCGCAACGCCGGCTTCATCGGCGCACGCGCGGGGAAGGTGCTGAGCGAGCTGACGCACCGCAACCAGTTCAGCGCCTTCGAGGGCGTGGTCGAGCACCGCGACATGCTGTCGACCTACCTGCCGGTGCGCCAGGCGCCGGGCGAGCCCATCGTGGCGGTGTTGGAGGTGTACGACGACGTCACGCCATTTCTCGCGCGCATCACCCACACGCAGCAGCAGGTGGTGCTTGGCGTGGTGGGGCTGCTGTTCCTGCTGTACGGCGTCTTGTTCTTCATCGTGCGGCATGCCGACGGGGTGATCCGTCGCCAGCATGCCGAGCGCGAGCAGGCGCAAGCCGCGCTGCAGGAGGCGCACGACCTGCTGGAACGGCGCGTGGCCGAGCGCACGCTGGCCCTCGGACGCGCCAACGATGAGCTGGAAGCCGAGATCGCGGAGCGCCGCCTGGCCGACCAGCGGGTGGTGCACATGGCCCACCACGATGCGCTCACCGGCCTGCCCAATCGTTCGCTGCTGACCGACCGGGTGGAGCAGGCGATTGCCCACGCGGCACGCGCCGACAACCGGGTGGCGCTGCTGTTCCTCGACCTCGACCGCTTCAAGAACATCAACGACTCGCTTGGCCATGGCATGGGTGACCAGCTGCTGCAGGCGGTTGCCGCGCGGCTCAAGACCTGCCTGCGAACCGAAGACACCGCCGCGCGCCTGGGCGGCGACGAGTTCATCATCAGCCTGCCCGGCGTAAGCGACAGTGCCGAGCCCGCGCGGGTGGCCACGCGCATCCTGGCCGAACTGGCGCGGCCGCTCGAAGTGGCGGGCCAGCGCCTGCCGGCGGCGGCGAGCATCGGCATCTCGCTCTACCCCGAAGACGGCGACAACGCCCAGACCCTGCTGCGCAATGCCGACACCGCGATGTACCACGCGAAGGAGTCGGGCCGCGGCAACTACCAGTTCTTCAGCCCGCAGATGAACGAGCGGGTGAGCCGGCGCCTGTCGACCGAGACGGCGATGCGCCGCGCGATCGAGCACGACGAGTTCGTCTTGCACTACCAGCCGCTGATCGACCTGGCGAGCGGCATCGTCTGCGGCGCCGAGGCGCTGCTGCGCTGGCCGCAGCCCGACAAGCGCCTGGTGTCGCCGGCCGATTTCATTCCGGTCGCCGAAGACACCGGCCTCATCGTGCCGTTGGGCGAATGGGTGCTGCGCCAGGCCTGCGCGCAGGCGAAGGCGTGGCAGGCGCAGTCGCCTGGCCTGCGCATCTCGGTGAACCTGTCACCGCGGCAGTTCAGGCAGAAGCACATGGTGAGCATGGTCGCGCAGGCCTTGCGCGACTCCTGCCTGCCGCCGCACCTGCTCGAGCTGGAGCTGACCGAAGGCATGCTGCTGCACCACGCCGACGACACCGTGCAGACGCTCACGCAGCTCGGCGCGATGGGTGTGCACCTGGCCATCGACGACTTCGGCACCGGCTATTCGAGCCTCGCGTACCTGAAGCGCTTTCCCATCCACTCGCTGAAGATCGACCGCTCGTTCATTCAGGACCTGCACAGCGACAAGGACGATGCGGCGATCGTCACCGCCATCATCGCGATGGCGCGCGGGCTCGACCTGCGCGTGGTGGCCGAGGGGGTGGAGACCGAGCAGCAGCGCGCCTTCCTGCGCGCGCTCGCCTGCGACATGGCGCAGGGCTTCTTCTTCGGGCGCCCGATGCCCGAGGCCGACTTCAGCGAGCGCCTGCGGGCGCCGACGCCGATCGAGCAGGCGCTCTGGCCGCAGATCTAGCGGGACGGGTGCCTCAGCGGCCGACCACCAGCGATCGCTGCGCGACCCAGCGTGTGGGCGCGCCGGCCGGCGCGCTCTGCAGCCGCATGTCGACGTCGCCGCGCTCGGCCTCCGAGAGACTGCGGTAGATGAAGTCGCGTGCATTGGCCGGGTCGCCGGCCACGAAGAGCTGCGAGGTCAGCTCGCCGAAGCTGCGGTGGCGCAGCCGCACATGGATGTGCGGCGTGCGGCCGGGGTAGGGCACCGGCTTGATGGTGCGGAAGCGATAGAGCCCACGGCCATCGCTGCGCGTGCTGCCGAAGCCCTGGAAGGCATCGTCGACCTTGTCGCCGGCGCCGTTCGGGTGGCGGTAGCTGCCGTGCACGTCGCACTGCCAGATCTCGACCTCTGCACCGTCGATCGGGCGGCCCGCGGTGTCGAGCACGGCGCCGCCGAGGTCCAGCCATTCGCCGGCGGCGCGCGGGGCGTCGGCGCTGCTGGAGCGGGTCACGCGGGTGAGGTCGGCGTCCCAGTCGAGCTGGCGCTTGCGCCAGTCGATCGAGGGGTAGAAGGGGCCTTCGGTCATCGACGGCAGGCCGGCCAGCGCGAGCGACGGCAAGGCCAATGCGCCGGCCGCGCCGAGCGCGTGGCGCAGGCAGCGCCGTCGTGAGGAGGTGCAGGGGTTGGGCATGTGCGTCGGAGTGTCGATCCGGCAACGGGGTTCCAGCAAGCTCGCCACAATGCCCGCATGAAAACCATCCGCGACCTCAACGCCCCGCCGCACGTCGAGGGCCGCGTCGAAGCCATCGTCGTGCGTGGCGCGTCGCGGGCGCCGGCACGCCGCATCGAGGCGACGACGGCGCTCGCCCGCATCGGCCTGGCCGACGATCGCCTCGGCCAGCGCGGCGAGGCCGAGCTGTCGACACGGCAGGTCACGCTGATCCAGCAGGAGCACCTGCCGGTGATCGCCCAGCTGGCCCGCGTGGCCGAGGTCGACCCGGTGAAGTTGCGCCGCAATCTCGTGGTCTCGGGCATCAACCTCCTGGCGCTGAAGAACGCGAAGCTGCAGGTGGGCGAGGCGGTGCTCGAGATCGTCGGCCCCTGCGCGCCCTGCTCGCGCATGGAAGAGGAGATCGGCCCCGGCGCCTACGCCGCGATGCGCGGGCATGGCGGCATGACGGCGCGTGTGCTCACGGGCGGGGCGATCCGCGTGGGCGATGGGGTGCGCGCCGTGCAGGCGACGGAGCGCGCCGGCTAGGCCGTGGTGGAAGGTCGCGAGATGCGCATGAGCCAGGCCGGGCCGTCCGGCGTGGCCACCTGGCCCACGTCGTTGAACCCGGCCGCGCGGTAGCAGCGGATGGCGCGGGGGTTGTCGGGCGACGGGTCGGTCTGCACCACGGTGACGGCCGGGTCGCGGAAGAGCTGCTCGACGAAGCGCTTGATCATCAGGCGGCCGACGCCCTGGCCGAGACGGTGCGCGTCAGCGAGGAACTGGTCGATGCCACGCGCGCCGGGGTCGGTCTCGTCTTCCCACCAGCCGCCGCCGGACCCCATCACCACGTACCGCTGGATGAAGCCGATCGGCTCATGGCGCAGTCAGGCGATGTAGGCGCGCGTCGCGCCCGGCTCGTCGCGCGGGGCGATGTAGTCGGCATGCAGCTCGTCCAGCGTGGGCGTGGGCTGCCACCACTGCGCGACGTGCGGGCGGGCGAGCCATTCGCGCAGCATGGGCAGATGCCCCGGCTGGAGATCGATGAAGTGCACGGGTGCATCGTGGGCCATGGCCCCAGTATCCCGTGCCGCGAGGGGCGACACCGCCGGTGGGACGGTGTCGCCGCGTCGGCGTTACGGGAACGAGAACCCCGTCACCACCGGCGCGCTCGCCGACACCGTGACCGGCGCGGCTGTCGTCTTGGTGATGCCGCCGAGCGTGGCCTGCAGCGTGTAGCGGCCGGCCGAGGCGCTGGCGGCCGTGGCGGGCGGCAGCGGCACGGCGTAGCCCGTCACGAGCGGCGCGGCGGTGGGCAACGCGAGGCTGTAGAGGCCGGTGCTTTCATCGGCGAGCGTGCTGGCCACTTCGACGGTGGTGGGGCCGGCTGCCTGCAGGGCGCGCACCTCGGCATCCATCGGGCCGGCCGGGGTGACGGTGATGGCGCCGCTCGCCACGCCGGTGGGCGAGGGGGGCGGCACGAGGGCCGCGAGGGCGGTGTTGAGGCTCAGCACGGTGTCGGCGGTGACGGGCACGCCGGTGATCACGGTGGTGCTGCGGCCGGGCGCGCTCAGCACCAGGTCATAGGTGCCCGGGGCCACGGGTTGCAGCAGGAAGCGGCCGGTCGCATCGGGCACGGTCGCGCGGATCACCACGCCGGCCTGCTGCAGCGAGACGCTGGTGCCGGGGCCGACCAGCGCCAGGTCCACGTAGCCGAGCACGCCCGAGACGTAGCGCGGGATCACGCGGATCACCGGCTTCAGCAGATAGCGGCCCGAGTTGCCGGCACGCACGATGGACTTGCAGGCGTCGAAGTCGAGCACCGCGTCGACCATCTGGTTGGCGGCGACCTCGATGTTGACGTTCATCTTCAGGCCGCTTTGCTGGCCGCTCGGGGTGACGAGCGGGGTGTCGGCCGAGTCGCCGGTGAGGCGGATGGCATTGGCGATCGGCGTGGCGTTGCCATTGCCGTTGGGCGCGAGCACGAGGCGCAGCTGCGTGTAGCGGCCGGCGGGCAGCGGCGTCTGGCCCAGCTCGTCGAGCACGCCGTTGGTGAGGCTCAGGAGGTCGATGCGGCGCGGCGTGGGCAGCACCACCTCGGCCCAGCCGGCGTCGCCGTCGGCGGCGGTGCTGCTCTGGTGCACGCGCACGCGGTCGACGGTGACGTACACATGGTCGTAGCCGCAGGCGGGGGCGTCGGTCAGCGCCACGCGCAGGGTGCCGCTGCTGGCCCCGGTGCCGCCACTGTCGCTGCCGCCCCCGCAGGCGCCGATGACGGCGGCCACCAGCGCCAGTGCGGCGATGCGGATGTGTCGGGTCCAAGTCTTCATGAGGTGCTCCTGGCTGTCTGTCTTGTAAATGTGCATTCTGCACAGTTGAGATGACTTTACCCGTTTCCACCCCAGTCTGAGTCAGGGCAAGGGTTACCGTTTGCGAAGCGGCGGGGATGGGTTGATCGTGGGTGCGATGGCCCCAGTTGCAGGGCTACGCGTTTGGAGAACGACGCCATGTCCGTGAGCACCCGCCCTGCCGCTGTTGCAGGCAGCTTCTATCCCGATGACCCCGCCACCCTGCGCGCCGCGCTGGCCGCGCACCTGCGCCAGGCGGGCGAGCCGGCCGCGGCGACGCGCCCGCCCAAGCTCCTCGTGGTGCCGCATGCGGGATATGTCTATTCCGGTGACGTGGCGGCGCTCGGGTATGCCGAGCTGGCCCGCTGGCGCGCACAGATCAAGCGCGTGGTGCTGCTCGGCCCGGTGCACCGGGTGCCGGTGCGCGGCCTGGCGGCGCCCAGCGTCGAGGCGTTCGAGACGCCGCTCGGCAAGGTGCCGATCGACCGCGGGGCCATCGCGTCGGTGAGCGACCTGTCGCAGCTGGTGCAGGCCGACCGGCCGCATGCGATGGAGCACGCGCTCGAGGTGCAGCTGCCCTTCTTGCAGCAGGTGCTGGGCGACGGCTTCCAGCTCGTGCCGCTGGCCGTGGGCGACGCCAGCCCGGCCGAGGTGGCGCAGGTGCTGGAGCGGTTGTGGGGCGGCGACGAGACGCTGATCGTCATCAGCTCCGACCTGTCGCACTACCTGCCGTATGCGCAGGCGCAAGCGCGTGACGGGGCCACGGTGCAGCGCATCCTGCACTTCGCCACCGATCTCGAAGGCGACGAGGCTTGCGGGGCCGCGCCGCTCAATGGCGCGCTCCAGCTCGCCCGTGCCAAGGGACTGGTGCCGCGACTGCTGGGGGTGCGCAACTCGGGCGATGCGGCGGCGGGCCGAGCCGGGCGCGACCGGGTGGTCGGCTATGGCGCACTGGCGTTCGATGTGCCGCCCGCACGTGAGGCGGGCGACTCGCTGGGCGCGACCCTCGTCACGCTCGCCCGGCGTGCCATCGCCGAAGCGCTGGGCCTCGACGTGCCCGCGTCTGCGTTGCCCGACCTGGCCGCACTCGCCCAGCCGGGTGCGACCTTCGTGACGCTGCACGATCGCGAGGGCAAGCTGCGCGGGTGCGTCGGCCGGCTCGAAGCGGTGCGACCTCTGCTCGACGACGTGCGTGCCAACGCGGTGGCGGCAGCGTTCCATGACCCTCGATTCCCGCCCTTGCTGGCCAGCGAGTGGCCGGGCTTGCGGGTCGAGGTCTCGTTGCTCGATGCACCCGAGCCGATGGAGGTGCGCAGCGAAGCCGAGGCCCTGGCGGCGCTGCGGCCCGGCGAAGACGGCGTCATTTTCGAATGGCAGGGCCGCCGCGCGACCTTTCTGCCGCAGGTGTGGGAGCAACTGCCCGATGCGCGCAGCTTCCTCGCCTCGCTCAAGCGCAAGGCCGGCTTGCAGGCGGATTTCTGGGCGCCCGATGTGAAGCTGTCGCGCTACCGCGTGCGCAAGTTCGAGGACACACGATGAACGATCCGAGCAACGTGCCCGGCCGCTGGTGGCATGCGCTCGCCGACGGGCGCATCCAGTGCGATCTCTGCCCGCGCGACTGCAAGCTGCACGAAGGCCAGCGTGGCCTGTGCTTCGTGCGGCAGCGCGTGGGCGACGAGATGCGCCTCACCACCTACGGCCGCAGCTCCGGCTTCTGCATCGACCCGATCGAGAAGAAGCCGCTCAACCATTTCCACCCCGGTTCGAGCGTGCTGTCGTTCGGCACCGCCGGCTGCAACCTCGCCTGCAAGTTCTGCCAGAACTGGGACATCTCCAAGAGCCGCGAGATGGACCGCCTGATGGACGAGGCCTCGCCCGAGCGCATCGCCGCCGTCGCGAAAGACAGCGGCGCGCAGAGCGTGGCCTTCACCTACAACGACCCGGTGATCTTTGCCGAGTACGCGATGGACACCGCCGACGCCTGCCACGCACAAGGCGTGAAGACGGTGGCCGTGACGGCGGGCTACATCCACGCCGAACCGCGCCGCGAGTTCTACGCCAAGATGGATGCGGCCAACGTCGACCTCAAGGCCTTCACTGAACACTTCTACCAGCAGCAGACCGGCTCGCACCTCGCGCCGGTGCTCGACACGCTGCAGTACATCCACCACGAGACCGACTGCTGGCTGGAGATCACCACGCTCCTGATCCCCGGCCTCAACGACAGCCCGGACGAGATCGAGCAGATGACACGCTGGCTCGTCGAGCACCTGGGGCCCGAGGTGCCGCTGCACTTCTCCGCCTTCCACCCCGACTACAAGATGAGCGACATTCCGCGCACGCCGAAGGAGACGCTGACCCGGGCGCGTGGGATCGCGCTCGCCAACGGCCTGCACCACGTCTACACCGGCAACGTGCACGACGCCGAAGGCGGCACCACCTACTGCCCCGGCTGCAAGGCCGCGCTGATCGAGCGCGACTGGCATGCGGTGCTGCGCTACGAGCTTCGATGCGAAGGGCGCCTGCCCGCACTGCGGCACGCCGGTCGCCGGGCGTTTTGCCGAGACCTTCGAGCGCGGCTTCGGGCGGCGGCGCATTCCGGTGCGGATGTCGGTGTAGCCGCTACAGCGTCGGGCGGGGCCAGTGCACCTGGGTGCCGCGCCGGGTGGCGCCGGCGTCCCACGCTTGACGCCAGTCAACCACCGCGTGGAATGAACCGGGCTGCAACCCGCGCACCACACAGCCCGCACTTGCGCCGGCCGCAGCCGCGTCGGCCAGTTGAGACGGTTCGAGGATGCCTCCGATCGCCACCACCGGCGCAGGCGACATCGCCGCCCACCAGGCGAGGTTGTGCAGGCCCTGCGGCTGCCACGGCATGGCCTTGGTGAGCGTCGGCCACACCGGGCCGCAGGCGATGTAGTCGGGTTGCCAGGCGGCGGCGCGGGCCAGCTCCCACAGGCTGTGCGAGCTGAGGCCCAGGCGCAGGCCTGCGCGGCGTGCGCGATGCAGTTGCTCGCGGTCTTCGTCGCTCAGGGCGAGCAGGTCTTCCTGGCCCAGGTGCACGAAGTCGACACCGAGCGCTGCGGCCTGCTGCCAGTGGTCGTTGACGATGAGCGTGGCGCCGTGCGCGAGCGCTGCGGCACGCGAGCGGGAGATCTCATCGAGCAGGCGGGCCTGCCATGCGGCTTCGGGCTCGGCTTCTGCGCGCTTGAGGCGCAGTTGCACGGTGCGCACGCCCTGTTCGACCAGCGAGGCGAGCTGCGCCGCGTGGTCGGTGATGGCATAGAGGCCTTGCACCGGCGGTGCGCCACGTGGCGCGACCGTGGGCCACTCGCCGTCGTCGAGCGTAGGCAACAGGCTGCGGTCGGTGATGAAGCCATGGCGGGGGCGCACCGGGCCGGCACCGCGACCGGGGTTCGGCGCGTTGGCCTGCAGGCCCGAGGTGGTGAGCATCTTGGCGATCACCGCCGCATCGGCCGGTACAAAACCACGTGCCAGGGCGGCGGCGAGCGCGGTGGCGAAGGTGCAGCCGGTGCCGTGGGTGTTGGTCGCCGCGCGGCGCGGCAGGGCAAGCCAGCCGCTCGCGTGCACGCTGTGCCAGCGGTCGCGGGCGGTGGGGTCATCGGCATCGCCGCCGGTGATGCACACGGCCTGCGTGCCGAGTGCCTGCAGCGCACGTGCCTGGTCGGGCACGTCGCGGTCGTGGCGCAAGAGCAGCACGGCGGCCTCGCGGCGGTTGGGCGTGACCACTGTCGCACGCGGCAGCAGCTCGCGCCGGTAGGCCTCGACGAGCGCGACGTCGGCGAAGCTCTCGCCGGTGCTCGCGCGCAGCACGGGGTCGACGACGAGTGCGAGCGGCCCGCGCTGGCGCAGGCGGTCGACCCATTGCGCAACCATGCGCACGTTGGCCACGCTGCCGAGCAGGCCGGTCTTGATGGCTCGCGGCGGCAGGTCATGGGCCAGCGCTTCGAGCTGCGCCTGCAACTGCTCGGGCGGCACCGGGTGCACGCTGTCGACCGCCACGCTGCTCTGTGCGGTGAGGGCGGCGACGATGGGGCACAGGTGCACTTCGGCGGCGTCGGCGGCGCGCTGGTCGGCGCTCAGGCCGGCGCCGCCGCCGCTGTCGTGGCCGGAGATGCTCCAGACGATGGGAGGGCTCATCGTGTCTTCAGCCGATCAGGAAGGGCCGGCCGGTGACCGGTGTGGTGGGCACGGCCATCGCCTGCTGGGCCATCGCGCCGGCCTCGCGGGCCAGCCGGCCGGCTTGCACCGCATGGGCGAAGGCGGCGGCCATGCGCACCGGGTCGCCCGATTGCGAGACGGCCGAGTTGAGCAGCACACCGTCGAGTCCGAGTTCGAGCGCAAGCACCGCGTGCGAGGGGGTGCCGAGGCCGGCGTCGACGATCAAGGGCACCTCGGGCAGCCGTTCGCGTAGCGTGCGCAGCGCCTGCGGGTTGAGCAGGCCCTGGCCCGAGCCGATGGGGGCGCCCCAGGGCATCAGCACCTGGCAGCCGGCGTCGAGCAGGCGGCGGCACAGCACCAGGTCGTCGGTGCAGTAGGGGAAGACGCAGAAGCCATCTTTCGTCAGCTGCTCGGCGGCGACGAGCAGCTCCCAGGGGTCGGGCTGGAGTGTGTGCTCGTCGCCCACCACTTCGAGCTTGATCCAGGCGGTGCCGTACAGCTCGCGCGCCATGTGGGCCAGCGTGATGGCTTCGCGTGCGGTGCGGCAGCCGGCGGTGTTGGGCAGCAGGTGGCCGCCGCGCTCGCGCAGCGCCGCACGGATCTCGGCGACGAAGCCGTTGTCTCCAGCGCCCGCCAGCGTGCGGCGCAGGCCGACGGTGACGACCTGCGTGCCCGAAGCCTCGATGCACTGGCGCAGCGTGTGCGGCGAGGGGTAGCCGGCCGAACCGAGGAAGAAGCGGCTGGCGAGCGGGGTGCCGTAGACGGCCCAGGGGGCAGCGTGCATGGTGTCAGCCTCCGACGATGGCGGTGAAGACGGTCACCTGGTCGCCCGGCTGCAGCAGCGTGTGGGCGCGTTGCGCCTGCGGCACGAATTCGCCGTTGAGGGCGGTGGCGACCTGGCGGGTTTCGTCCGCGAGCAGTGCGAGCAGGTTCATCTGCGGCTGCCACGGACGGGCTTCGCCGTTGAGGTAGACGGTGGCCTCAGGCATGCGCGGGCTCCGGCAGCACCTGGCGCAGGGCGTCGTCGACCAGCGCGGGCGCGAGCAGCCAGCCGTGGCGGTAGAGGCCGGTGATGCGCAAGAGACCGGGCGAGGCCTCGATGCGCGGCTGGTGGTCGGGCCAGGCGGGGCGCAGGTTGGTGTCGAGGTGCACGATGCGGGCTTCGGCGAGGCCGGGCAGCACGCTGTGCGCAGCGGCCATCAGCTCGACGGCGCTGCGCAGGCTCACCGCCGAGCGGTCTTCGCTCTCGATCTCGCTCGCGCCCACCACGATGTGCTCGCCGGCGCGCGGCACGATGTACACACGGTGACGCGGATGCAGCAGCCGCACCGGGTGGCGAAGGCGCAGGCCCGGCGCGTGCAACCACACCAGCTCGCCGCGCACGCCGCGCAGGCCGGGGGCGTCGTCGCGTGCGCCCAGTCCGCGCACGTCAACCGCCAGGTCACAGCCGATCCGCTGTCCGTTTTCGAGCTGCAGGCTGCCCGGCCGCACCTGCGTGACACGCTGGCCCCAATGCCACTGCACGCCGGTGGCCTGCGCGGCGAGGGCATCGAGCAGCAGGCGCGGTTCGAGCTGGCCTTCGCCGGGCAGCGACCAGGCGGACAGGCCGGGCAGCAGCTCGGGCTCCATCACGCGCAGCTCGCTTGGCGGCACGATCTCGGGGGCGGGCCAGGCGCTGGGGTCGGCTTCACAGGCGCTGCGCAGCTTGACCATCACGCGCAGCGCGGCGCCCATGTCGGCGTTGTGCGCGACGAGCAGGCTGCCCTGCACGCGCAGCAGCGTCTGCGGCGCTTGCGGTGCCAGCGCCGAGGCCACGTCGCGCCACATCACGATCGAGCGCCAGCCGAGCGCGGCGAGTTCGGGCTCGGCGTGGTCGAGTTCGGCGAGCGGGCTCAGCAGGCCGGCCGCGGTGTAGCCGGCGGCGAAGGGCTGCGACAGGACGCTGCCGAGCGGCGGTGCGCCGGGGCCGGGCGCGGGGTCGACCACCTGCACGGCGTGGCCCTCGCGCGAGAGACGCCATGCGAGCAGACGTCCCAGCACGCCGGCGCCGGCGATGGCGATGCGCAAGCTTGTCATGACAGTCCCCCGTCCGATGAGTACATCAGCCGATCCCCCGAGGGGATGGCGGGCCGGCTTGGGAGCGGCCCTGCGCTCGGCCCTCTCATACCGGGTGCACCGGGATGTAGATCTCGCCCCCCTTGGCCTTGAACTCGGCCGACTTCTCGGCCTGGCCATGGGCGACAGCATCGTGCTCGTCGAGTCCGCGCGAGGCGGCGTAGTCGCGCACGTCCTGCGTGATCTTCATCGAGCAGAACTTCGGCCCGCACATCGAGCAGAAATGCGCGTGCTTCGACGAATCCTTCGGCAGCGTCTCGTCGTGGTACTCGCGCGCCGTCTCGGGGTCGAGGCCGAGCGCGAACTGGTCGTTCCAGCGGAACTCGAAGCGCGCCTTGCTCATCGCGTCGTCGCGCGCTCGGGCGCCCGGGTGGCCCTTGGCGACGTCGGCGGCGTGGGCGGCGATCTTGTAGGCCATGAGCCCCTGCTTCACGTCGTCTCGGTCGGGCAGGCCAAGGTGCTCCTTCGGCGTCACGTAGCAGAGCATCGAGGTGCCCATCCAGCCGATCATCGCGGCACCGATGGCGCTGGCGATGTGGTCGTAGCCGGGCGCGATGTCGATGGTGAGCGGGCCCAGCGTGTAGAAGGGCGCCTCGTGGCAGTGCTTGAGCTGCTCGTCCATGTTGGCCTGGATCAGGTGCATCGGCACATGGCCCGGGCCTTCGATCATGGTCTGCACGTCGTGCTTCCACGCGATCTGCGTCAGCTCGCCGAGCGTGCGCAGCTCGGCGAACTGGGCCTCGTCGTTGGCATCGGCGCCACTGCCGGGGCGCAGGCCGTCGCCGAGCGAGAAGCTCACGTCGTAGGCCTTCATGATTTCGCAGATCTCGTCGAAGTGCGTGTAGAGGAAGTTCTCCCGGTGGTGCGTGATGCACCACTTGGCGAGGATGGAGCCGCCCCGCGAGACGATGCCGGTGCGCCGCTTCGTCGTGAGGTGGATGAAGGGCAGGCGCAGGCCGGCGTGGATGGTGAAGTAGTCGACGCCCTGTTCGGCCTGCTCGATCAGCGTGTCGCGGAAGATGGCCCACGAGAGCTCCTCGGCCACGCCGCCCACTTTTTCGAGCGCCTGGTACAGCGGCACGGTGCCGATGGGCACGGGCGAGTTGCGCAGAATCCAGTCGCGCGTGGTGTGGATGTTCTTGCCGGTCGACAGGTCCATCACCGTGTCGGCGCCCCAGCGGGTCGACCACACGAGTTTTTCCACCTCCTCCTCGATGCTGGAGGTGACGGCCGAGTTGCCGATGTTGGCGTTGACCTTCACCTTGAAGTGGCGGCCGATGATGGTGGGCTCGAGTTCCGGGTGGTTGATGTTGGCCGGGATGATGGCGCGGCCGCGCGCCACCTCGTTGCGCACGAACTCGGGCGTGATCTCGGCGGGCATGCGGGTGCCGAGCGCGTTGCCGGCCAGGCGCTTTTCTCTTGCGTCGTCCGCGAGGTATTCGCGCGTCCACGCGCGGCGGTCGTTCTCGCGGATCGCGACGAACTCCATCTCGGGCGTGACGATGCCGCGGCGCGCGTAGTGCATCTGCGTGACGTTGGCGCCGCTCTTCGCGCGGCGTGGCGTGCGCTGCAGCGCGGCGGCTTCGGCGTGCAGGCGGGCGAGCTGCGGGTCGGCCGTGGTGTCATGGCGCAAGCCGTCGTCGCGGGCCGAGCGCGGTCGGGCATCGTAGGGCTCGGTGTCGCCTCGCGTTTCGATCCATGCGCTGCGCAGTGCGGGCAGGCCCAGGCGCACGTCGAAGAGGATCGATGGGTCGGTACAGGGGCCGGAGGTGTCGTGCACGACCAGACGCTCGCCGTTGCTGAGCGTGATCTCGCGCATGGGCACACGCACGCCGGTGAGCGGGCCCTCGAGGTGGACCTTGCGCGAGGCCGGGAAAGGCTCGCGTGCGAGCGCCAGTCTCTCGTGCAGAGAAGGCTCGTGGGCGGAATGGGGGGTGGTCATCGCGGTCTCCGGTGGCAGCAGCAACAAAAAATCGTCGTGCTCCGGAGGGTCCGCGGGCGGCCGGGTGCGATGGGGTGCGGCCTCTTCGGCTCGTGCGCCCATCGCGGGCCGCTCGTCTACGCTCTTCTTACGCCGGTATGAACCGGATCAAGTTCTCGGGTTTGGCTTTCCATCTCAGCGCCTTCGGCCTTGCGGCCCGGCACACCCCGGAGCGGGGCGGATTGTGGGCGCGGGCGGGTGGCCTCGTCAACCCAATTCACTTCGACGAGCTCACGTCGTCGGCTTCAGGCCCGCGCCGCGATGGGCCTTGTTGTAGTCGTAGACATGGCCATCCGGCAGGCGGCCGCCCTCGACCGAGTTGACGCCGCCCTTGCCCACGCTGTCGGGCAGTTCGGTCGAGATGCTCACGTGGCGCCGGCCTTCGCGGCGGCGCTCTTCGCTGAACTTCAGCGCGCCAAGCAGGTCGTTGGCGGCGAATTCCTGGCGGGCGGGCTGCCCATCGGGCTCCAGCCAGAAGACCATGATGCTCATGAGGATCGCTCCATGCCGTGTCGTTGCACGGTGATGGAGCGATTGTCACTGCAGCGTCTTGGGCGGATCGATCACCGGCGACTGCTGGCCGGGGGAAGGCGGGTCGCTGACGGGTGGCTCATGCAGCGGCGGTGGGGGCGGCGGTGGCGGCTGGACCGGCGGGTCGGGCGGCACGTCGTGTGCCCGCAGCGGTGTCGGCATGGCGGTGAGGTTCACAGGTTGGGGTTGCGGAACACGGCGTGCAGGCTGGGCGCGAGGTCCCGTTCGGTACCGCTGCCTTGGCTTGCGAGCAGCAGGGCCTGCTCCCACAAGGCCTGCGCCATCACGTAGGGGTCGACCGTGCGTGCCCAGTCCTCTTCCCACAACGAGGTGGCCAGCGCGGTGGTGTCTTGCGCGCCGAGCTTCGGGGTCGAGCGCACGGATGGCGGCGGCGCAGGCTTCGATCCACGCATCGCGGCGCCCCGGCATGCGCAGGCGGCCGTGGGCACGGGCCTGCGCGCACTCTTCGGGTTCGCGGTGGCGTTGGTAGTACCAGAAGGTCTCGGCGATTTCGGGCAAGAGCCCCGTCTGGACGTACGGGTCCAGCACCATCAACCGGGTGGCGAAGCGCTGGATCCAGAGCGACTTGTCATTGCGCATGGCGGGCTCCTGAAGTTGAAACCATGCTCGGCGCCGCGGCCGGCAGCGTTAAGCGGTCGATGGCTTCTTTGCGCGCAGGCGCTCTCCGACACGCCTGTCAGACAATCGCCGCATGAACCGGATCGCCATCGTGGGTGCCATGCACGAGGAACTGCGTGCCCTGCTCGACGCCATGCCCGACGAGCGGCCGGTGCGCCGCGCGGGCCGCGAGTTCTGGGTCGGGCATCTGGCGGGCCAGGAAGTGGTGGTGGTGTTGTCGCGCATCGGCAAGGTGGCGGCCGCGACGACGGCCGCGCTGCTGCTGAGCGAGTTCGAGGTGTCGCGCATCGTCTTCACCGGCACCGCGGGCGGGCTGGCACCCGGCGTGAACGTGGGCGACATCGTGGTGGCCGATGCCCTCTTGCAGCACGACATGGACGCCTCGCCGCTCTTCCCACGCCATGAGGTGCCGCTCTATGGGCTCGACCGCTTCGGCACCGATGCGGCGATGTCCGATCAGCTGGCCGAGGCCTCACGCACGATGCTCGCGGCGGCGGGTGCGGCGCAGGCGCGTGTGCACCGCGGGCTCATCGTGAGCGGCGATCGCTTCGTCAGTGAGCGCAGTGAAAACGAGGCGCTGTGCGCACGCCTGCCCGACGCGCTGGCGGTCGAGATGGAAGGGGCCGCGCTGGCCCAGGTGTGCCACGACTTCGGTGTGCCGTTTGCCGTGGTGCGCACCGTGTCGGATCGGGCCGACGACGATGCGCACGTCGACTTCAACCGCTTCGTCGCCGAGGTGGCGAGCCGCTACACGCTCGGCCTCGTGCAGCACTACCTCAGCGCGCTGAGCCACTGACCCCGTGCGGCATTCTCGGAACGTGGCAGCGTCCATGCTGGAATCGCGGGCTGTGGCCACCCGCGATGCGTGACGATGACAATCCGCCGATCTCATCCCGAAGGGAACCACAACATGACCGCTTCCGTGCCCCCGACCCCCGGTGAACAGCGCCGTCGCCAGGTGATGGGCGATGCCTTCGTCGACCGCGCCTTGAACAACGCCAGCGCGTTCACCCTGCCCTTGCAGGCGCACGTGAACGACCAGGCCTGGGGCTCGACCTGGCTGCGCGACGGCCTCTCGCTGAAGGAGCGCAGCCTGTGCACGGTGGCGATGCTCGCGGCACTCGGCCACACGCACGAGCTGAAAGGCCACCTGCGCGGCGCGATGAACAACGGCGCCACCCTCGCCGAGCTGCGCGAGGTGCTTCTGCACGTGGCGCCATATGCGGGCGTGCCGGTCACCTCGGCGGCGTTTCGTGCGGCCGAGGAATGGATGGCCGCCGAGGGCCTGCAATACAAGGAGCAAGGATGAGCCTGTCACGTTTCGTGTTGCTGCCCACCCGAGGGTTCACGACGGACGAGCCGCACAACGCCGCGGCGATCGAAACCTTCCTCACCACCATGGCCGAGCACGGCCCGCGGCACCTGCCGGCACCGCCGCCGCCGCTTGCGGCGCGCTTCAATGTGCTCGACTCGATCCACAGCAATGGGGCCAAGCTGGTGGCGATGTCGGACGTGGCGCTGATGCGCCTGAAGCGCGAGCAGCCGGGGCTGCGCGTGGTGCCTGAGGTGTTCTATAGGCCGGCGCGGGCACCGCGGCCGCGCATCATCGAGAGTGCGCAGATGTTTACTTCGCGCACGGTGCTTGCGCGGCACACGCTCAAGGTGGTGCTGAAGGAGACGGGCCAGGCGCTGCGCGACGTCGATGTCATCGCTTTCAGCGACGTGGCGGCCGGCAAGGGCGCACAGGGCAGCACCAACGCGCGTGGCCAGGTGAACCTGGAGTTCCCGCGCTCGGTGAAGGTGCTGCAGCGGGTCTACGTGTACCCGGCGCACAGCGGCTGGCCGGTGCTGCTGCACAACTGGCCGCTGCGCGCCGGCACGATCGAGGTGCCGGCGATCGCGCTCGACTTCGTCGACTCGCGGGCCAAGGCCTACCCCAAGCGCCGCGCGGGCGACGGCCAGGGCGTGACGGTCGGGGTGATCGACACCGGTGTCGGCCCGCATGCGGCGCTCACGGTGGCCGGCGGCATGAACGCGGTGACGGGCGAGGATCCGGCCGACTGGTCCGACAGCCATATGCACGGCACCCACGTGGCCGGGATCATCGCCGGCCAGGGCGAGGGCTTTCTCGGCGTGTCCCCGGCGGTCACGCTGCGCGCCTACCGCGTGTTCGGCAAGAACGCCGAGGGTGCCTCGAGCTTTGCGATCGCCAAGGCCATCGACCGCGCCGTGGCCGACGGCTGCGACCTGCTCAACCTGAGCCTGGGCGGCGGCCCCGACGACCCGACCACCAGCGATGCGATCAAGGCGGCGCGTGCCAAGGGCGTGGTCTGCGTGATCGCCTCGGGCAACGAGGGTGGGCCGGTGGCCTGGCCGGCGCGGCACCCGCTGGCGGTGTCGATCTCGGCGATGGGCTTCAAGGGCGCGTGGCCGGACGGGGCGATGCAGGCCCAGACCGTCACCGAGCCGCTCGGCAAGGAGCACAGCTTCATCGCCGACTTCTCCAACACCGGCCCCGAGATCGACCTCACCGGGCCGGGCGTGGGCATCGTCTCGTGCATCCCGCAAGAGCGCTTCGGCGTGATGGACGGCACCTCGATGGCCTGCCCGGCGGTGACGGGAGCGCTCGCTCGCCGGCTGGCGGCCGACGCGGCGACGCTGGCGATGCCGCGCGATGGCGATCGGGCCGACGCGATCGTGCGGCTCGCGCTCGCCGCGGCGCGCGACCTGGGCCTGCCACCGCTCGCGCAGGGGGCGGGGCTTGCGCAATAGTCGACGCGCCGCCTTGCCCTGCGTCATGCTGCGGAAAGGGTCGGCGCGTATCATGAACGTGCTGTTTTCTTTGGCACCTCCGTCCCCATCTCCATCCCCATGAGCCGATACGTCCTGCGCTACGCCGGCACCACGCCTCGCCATGCCGAGTCGGGGGTGGACACGGCCGAGGTGGTGGCGCGGGCCGGGGCCAAGGTCATCGACGACGCGCCCGACATGCTGCTGGTGGAAGCCAGCGCCCGCGTGGCCCGCAGCCTCGAGCACCTGCTGCCCGAGTGGCAGATGAACGCCGAGGCGATGACGCCGCTGCCCGCCGTGCCGCGGCCGAGCGTGCGGGCCGCCGCACGCGGCCGGCGCCGCTGATCTCCCTTCCCGCCACGATTTCGTACCCGGCCTGAAACCAGCCGGGGCGCATACTGCGCGCCGTCGCGAACACAGACGGAGACAGGCGCATGAAGAAAGTCCAATGGGGCGTGCTCAGCACGGCACGCATCGGCACCGCCAAGGTGATCCCCGGCCTTCAGAAGAGCGAATGGTGCGAGGTGCGCGCCATCGCCTCGCGCAGCGACGCCGCCGCCCGCGCGGCCGCCAACGAGCTGGGCATCCCGCTCGCCTACGGCAGCTACGAGGCGCTGCTCGAAGACCCGTCGATCGAGGCCATCTACAACCCCTTGCCCAACCACCTGCACGTGCCGCTCACGCTGGCCGCGGCGCGTGCCGGCAAGCACGTGCTGTGCGAGAAGCCCATCGCCATCACCGCCGACGAGGCGGCGCAACTGCGCGAGGTGGCCAATCGCGTGCACGTGATGGAAGCCTTCATGGTGCGCTTCCACCTGCAGTGGCTGCGGGCGCGCGAGATCGTGAGAGGTGGCACCCTGGGCGAGCTGCGCTCGGTGCAGGGCGCGTTCTCGTACTTCAACGAAGACCCGGCCAACATCCGCAACCTGCCCGACCTCGGCGGTGGTGCGCTGCTCGACATCGGCTGCTACCCCATCGTGGCGGGGCGCTTCTTCTTCGAGGACGAGCCCAAGCGCGTGATGGCGCTCGTCGACCGCGACCCGCGCTTCGGCGTCGACCGCACGGTGAGCGCGCTCGCCGACTTCGGCGCGGGGCGCCAGCTCAGCTTCTCGGTTTCGACGCAGAGCGTTCCCTTCCAGCGCCTGCAGCTCTTCGGCTCGAAGAAACGCCTGGAACTGCGCATCCCGTTCAACGCGCCGCAAGGCGAGTCGGTGCAGATCTTTCTCGACGACGGCAGCCGTCTTGCCGATGCCGCGGCGCAGGCGGAGGCGCTGCCGCCCTGCGACCAGTACGCGCTGCAGGGCGATGCGTTCTCGAAGGTGATCCGCGGCGAGCTGGCGCTGCCCTATGGCGTGGACGACGCGGTGCAGAACATGCGCATCATCGACGCCATGTTCCGCTCGGAAAGATCCGGCGCCTGGGAAGGCGTCTGAGGCGGCGCCTCAGGCCGGCGAGCGCGGCAGCTCCAGGCTCACGACCAACCCGCCTTCGGGCCGGTTGCGCAGCTCGACGCGCCCGTGGTGCGCCGCGACCACCGCCTTGACGATGGCCAGGCCCAGGCCGATGCCGCCGGTGCTGCGCTGGCGCGACGACTCCAGCCGGTAGAGCGGCAGGAAGACCTTCTCCATCTCGTCTTCGGGAATGCCTGGCCCGGTGTCGTGCACCGCGATGCGCACCGCGTCGCCGCCGGCGTCGAGCTGCACGTCGGCGCGGTGGCCGTACTTGAGCGCGTTGTCGATGAGGTTGCACAACGCACGCCGCAGCGCGATGGGCCGGCAGCTCTGGCGCACCTTGCGCGCGTGCTGGAACACGTGCGTCTGCTGCGTCGACGCGAAGAGCGTGGGCACGCCGTGGAAGGTGAGCGGCGGCGGCTCGGAGAAGGTGACGGGCCGCCCGAGGTCGGCGTAGTCGTCGCACACCGATTGCAGCAGCGCGGTCAGGTCGACCGATTTCACCGCTTCTTCGCGCACCTCGTGCGACAGGAACTCCAGCACCTCGGTGAGCATCTCGTCCATCTCGTCGAGGTCGCGCAGCAGGGCCTCGCGCAGCTCGGCTTCGGCCACCAGCTCGGCGCGCAGGCGCAGCCGGGTGCTGGGGGTGCGCAGGTCGTGCGACACGGCGGCCAGCATGCGCGTCTGGTCGGCCAGCACCGAGGCGAGGCGCGTGCGCAGGCGGTTGTCGGCCCGGGCCATCGCGCGTGCTTCCACCGGCCCCGTCTCGGGCAGGGGTGGCACCTGCACCTCTTCACCGCGGGCGTCGATGGAACTCGCGAGCGAATGAATGGGCTGGGCCAGCGCGCGCGAGGCCACGCCGAGCGCGACGAACACCGCACCGAGCGCCGCCAGCGCGCTCAGCAGCACGCTCACCGGCGGCATGCGGTCGCGCCACAGCGCGGGGCTTTCGAATCGCAAGGTCGACACCTCGCGGCGCAGCACGCCCGGGCCTTGCGGGAGCGTGACCACGAGCAGGCTCTCGCGGTTGAGCGCCGCCAGCTCGCGCGAGAGCAGGGTGAAGTAGGTGCGGGCGGTGGGGGCGTCGTCGAGCGCCGAGCGCACACGCTCGGAGAGCCCACCCGCCTGGAGCCACAAGGTGACCTCGCTCGGCACGAGCGTGGCGGGCGGCGAGGGTGGCGCCGGCAACCGCTGCTGCACCGTGAAGCCTGTGGGCAGCGGCCCCGGGCCGTGCCGCACCACCACCGTGGAGCTGCCGAACTCGCCCGAGGGCGCGCGGCCGTCGAGCGCTTGCATCATCGCGTCGTGCACCGCCCAGCCGGCGAGGTCGGCGCGGGCCGCATCGCGCTCGCGCTCACCCCATTCGACGGCGCACAGCGCGCCCACCCCAAGGATGGCCGCCGTGCCGGCGAGCTGCAGCGCGAGGATGCGCCCGCCCAGCGACGCCGGCAGCAGCTCAGCCCAGCGCCGTGTCGGGTTGGCCATGGCGGTGGTGGCGCTGCACCTCGGCGCAGAGCTGGTAGCCCTCGCCGCGCACGGTCTTGATGAGCGAGGGTTCCTTGCCGCCGTCCTCCACCTTGCGGCGCAGGCGGGAGACGAGGATGTCGATGCTGCGGTCGAAGGGCCCGCTGTCGCGGCCGGCCACCATGTCGGCGAGCTGCTCGCGGCTCAAGGGGCGCTGCGGGTGCTCGACGAAGGTGGTGAGCAGCGCGAACTCGCGCGTGGACAGCGGCACCACCGTGCCGTCGCGCGATTGCAGTTCGCGCTCGACCATGTTGAGGCGCCAGCCGGCGAAGCTGTAGGCAACGATGGCCGCGTCGGCATGGATGGCGCTCTTGCCGGTGCTCTGCGTGCGCCGCAGCACGGCCTTGATGCGCGCCATCAGCTCGCGCGGGCCGAAGGGCTTGACGAGGTAGTCGTCGGCGCCGAGCTCCAGGCCGATCACGCGGTCGGCTTCGTCGCGCAGCGCCGTCACCATGATCACCGGCAGCTGCGTGGTGGTGCGCAGCTCACGGCACAGCGCGAAGCCGTCCTGGCCCGGCATGAGCACGTCGAGCACCACGAGGTCGATGCGCCACTCCTTCAACGCCTTGAACATCTCGCGCCCGTTGCCCGCCACCGTGACCAGGAAGCCGAACTCCTGCAGGTGACGCTTCGTGAGCTTCTGGATCTCGACGTCGTCGTCGACGACCAGGATGTGGGGCGTGCGCTCCATCGGGCGTTGTCTCGTCTCGTCGTGGTTTTGTAACGCTGGGTAGCAACGCGGGCCGGTGCACTGGTGGCGTTACATCGCCGCCCTCACATCGTCGCCGTGCGAATGCACCATCGGCGCCGCGCACATTAAGTCCAGGCACTGGACGCGTCAACAAGCGCGAGGAGACAACACGATGAGGCAAGCAAGCAGTCTGCTCAGGGGTGCGGCGTGTGCCCTGGGCCTGTGCCTGGGTGGCGCCACCGTATCGGCCGCGCCCACCGTGGAAGTGCTGCACTGGATGACCTCCGGCGGCCAGGCCAAGGCGATGAAGTCCTTGAAGGACGACATGGAGTCGCAGGGCGGCAAGTGGATCGACACGCCCGTGGGTGGCGGCAGCAGCGAAGAGGCGCTGACCAAGCTGCGCGCACGCGTGCTGGGCGGCGACGCGCCGTCGTCGGTGCAGCTCAAGGGCCCGCTGATCCAGGAGTGGGGCGCGCTCGGCGTGCTGCAGCCCATCGATGACGTGGCCGCCGCCGGCAAGTGGGAGCAGGCCTTGCCCAAGTCGGTGGCCGCGACCATGAAGTACAAGGGCCAGTGGGTGGCCGCGCCGGTCAACGTGCACCGGCTCGACTGGATGTATGCGAACCCGGCGGTGCTGAAGAAGGTGGGCATCACGATGCCCGCCACCTGGGAGCAGTTCGACACGGCCGCGGCCAAGCTCAAGGCCGCCGGCATCACGCCGCTCGCGCACGGCGGGCAGGCCTGGCAGGACGCCTCGCTGTGGGAGGTGATCGTCATCAGCGTGGGCGGCCCGGCCTTCCACCAGAAGGCGCTGGTCGAACTCGACCCGAAGGCGCTCGGTGGCGAAACGATGCAGAAGGTGTTCGACCGCATGCGCAAGCTGCGCGGTTATGTCGACCCCAACTTCTCGGGCCGCGACTGGAACCTCGCGACCTCGATGATCATGAACGGCACCGCCGGCTTCCAGATCATGGGCGACTGGGTCAAAGGCGACATGAGTGCGGCGGGCAAGCAGGCGGGCAAGGACTACGTCTGCGCCAACCCGCCCGGCACCGACAACGCCTTCCTCTTCATCGTCGACAGCTTCGCGATGTTCAAGAGCAAGGACGCCGACCGCCTGGCCGGCCAGAAGCTCTTCGCCAGGCTGCTGATGGAGCCGCGCTTCCAGGAGAACTTCAACCTGGCCAAGGGTTCGATCCCGGTGCGCACCGACATGAAGCTCGACAAGTTCGACAGCTGCGCGCTTGCCGCCAGCGACCACATGGCCAAGACGGTGAAGTCGGGCGGCTTCGCGCCCTCGGCCATCCACGACATGGCGGTGCCGATGGCGGTGAAGGGCGCGATGACCGACGTGGTCACCAAGCACTTCAACTCCGACATGTCGTCGGCCGAAGCCGCGCGTCGACTGGCCGATGCGGTCAAGCTGGCGCGGGAGTGACACGCGCCGTGTCGACACCACCGTGGAGCGTGAGCCGGCACCGGCCCGTGGTCGCGCGCGACGCGGGCGTCCGGCAGCGGCCAGCGACGGTGTCCGCACGCCGTTGGCTGCAGCAGAACCTCTCGGCGCTGATCATGGCGCCCACGGCGGCGGTCACGCTCGTCTTCGTCTACGGCTTCATCGCATGGACCGTCTACATGTCGTTCACCGGCTCGCGCATGATGCCGGTCTACGAGCTGATCGGATTCGATGCCTACACGCGCCTGTGGCAGATGGAGCGCTGGGGCGTCTCGATCCGCAACCTGCTCATCTTCGGCGGGCTCTTCATGGTGCTCAACCTCGCGTTGGGCCTGCTGCTCGCGGTGCTGCTCGACCAGCGCATCCGCTTCGAGGGCACGCTGCGCGCGATCTTCCTGTACCCGATGGCGCTCAGCTTCATCGTCACCGGCACGGTGTGGAAGTGGATGCTCAACCCGGGTCTCGGGCTCGAGCGCTCGGTGCACCTGCTCGGCTGGACCGGCTTCAAGTTCGACTGGATCATCAACCCCGACTACGCGATCTACACCATCGTGATCGCGGGCGTGTGGCAGACCTCGGGGCTCATCATGGCGATGTTCCTTGCGGCGCTGCGCGGCGTCGACCAGGACGTAGTCAAGGCCGCCTACATGGATGGTGCCTCCATGCCGCAGATCTACTGGGGCATCATCATCCCGTCGATCCGGCCGGCGTTCTTCTCGGCCATCGTCGTGCTCGCGCACCTGGCGGTGAAGAGCTTTGACCTCGTGATCGCGATGACCAACGGCGGGCCTGGCTACGCGACCGACCTGCCGTCGATCTTCATGTATGCGATGAGCTTCCAGCGCAACAACATCGCGGTGGGCTCGGCCACGGCGGTGATGATGCTGTGCACGGTGATGGCGATCGTGGTGCCCTACCTCTACTCGGAGCTGCGGCCGGGGAGGCGGCATGAGTGAGTTTCGTGAGTTCCGCTCCACGTATGCCGCCACGCCCGCGGGGCGCCTGGGACGCTACAGCCTCTATGCGCTGCTGCTGCTCTTCGCGGCCTACTACCTGGCGCCGCTGTACGTGATGCTCGCCACCTCGTTCAAGCCGCCCGAGGAGATGCGCGAGAGCTCGCTCTTCGCGCTGCCGCGCCTCTTGCAGTGGGACACCTGGCGCATGACCTGGAGCGAGGTCTGCATCAGCGTGAACTGCGGCGGTATGAAGCCCTACTTCGCCAACTCGCTGGCGGTGGTGCTGCCGGCGGTGGTGGTCTCCACGCTGATCGGCGCGATCAACGGCTACGCGCTCACCATGTGGCCCTTCCGCGGCGCCAACCTGCTCTTCGGGCTGCTGCTCTTCAGCTGCTTCATCCCGTTCCAGGCCATCATCCTGCCGCTTGCGCAGCTGCTGGGGGCGCTCGGCATGGGCAGCAGCACCGGCTGGGGCGTGATGACGGCCTACATCGTCTACGGCCTCGGGTTTACCACGCTCTTCTTCCGCAACTACTACGTGACGCTCCCGCGCGAGCTGGTGAAGGCCGCGACCATCGACGGCGCGGGCTTCTTCGGCGTGTTCTGGCACATCCTGCTGCCGATCTCGGCACCGATCTTCGTGGTGACGGTGATCTGGCAGTTCACGCAGATCTGGAACGACTTCCTCTTCGCCGCCACGCTGACCGACGGGCCGGGCCAGACCATCACGGTTGCGCTCAACAACCTCGTGAAGACCTCGCAGGCCACCAAGCGCTACGACGTCGACATGGCCGCGGCGGTCATCACCGGCTTGCCCACGCTGGTGGTCTATTTCCTCGCTGGCAAGTATTTCGTTCGCGGCCTGACCGCGGGCGCCGTGAAAGGTTGAAGGTGGCTTCCCTCGAACTCGTGAACGTGTCGAAGTCCTTCGGGCGCACGCCCATCGTGAAGGACGTGTCGCTCAGCGTCGAGGACGGCGAATTCCTCGTGCTGGTCGGGCCCTCGGGCTGTGGCAAGTCGACGCTGCTCAACCTCATCGCCGGCCTGGAGCCCATCACCGAAGGCGAGATCCGCATCGACCGCAAGAGCGTGAACGATGTGCACCCGAAGGACCGCGACATCGCGATGGTGTTCCAGTCGTATGCGCTCTACCCGAACATGACGGTGGAGCGCAACATCACCTTCGGCCTCAAGATGCGTGGCGCCGCCAAGGCCGAGCGTGACGCGGCCTTGAAGCGCGTGGCCTCGCTGCTGCAGATCGAGCAACTGCTCGACCGCAAGCCCGGCCAGCTCTCGGGCGGCCAGCGGCAGCGGGTGGCGATGGGCCGCGCGATGGTGCGCGACCCGTCGATCTTCCTCTTCGACGAGCCGCTGTCGAACCTCGACGCCAAGCTGCGCCTGGAGATGCGCACCGAGATCAAGCGCCTGCACCAGCGCCTGGGCACCTCGGCGGTGTACGTCACGCACGACCAGATCGAGGCGATGACGCTGGCCAGCCGCATCGCGGTGATGCGCGACGGCGTGCTGCAGCAGTGCGCCGACCCGAAGACCGTGTACGACACGCCGGCCAACATGTTCGTGGCCGACTTCATCGGCTCGCCGGCGATGAACTTCCTGCCGGCCACGCTCATCCAGCAGGGTGCCGTGCTGGGCGTGCACGTGGGCGAGCAGGGCGGCGAGCGGGCCTTCTTCCCGCTGCCACGGGCCAACGGCCACCACGCCGACCGGCTGGGCGGCGAGGTGGTGCTGGGCCTGCGGCCCGAGCACCTCGCGCCGGCCGAGTCGGGGCAGGCCGATGCGGCGCAGTTCGAGTGCCGCATCGACGTGGTGGAGCCCACCGGCACCGACACCATGCTCTTCTTCGACTGGGCCGGCGTGCGCATGGTCGCGCGCACGCACCCGAACTCGCCGGTGATGCCGGGCGACACCGTGCGCATGGTGGTCGACACCGCCAGGGCCAGCGTGTTCGACCCCGTCACCGGCGACAGGATCTGAGCCATGGCACACACCGAATCTCTTCTGCTCGTCACCGGCGCGGCCGGCAAGGTCGGCCAGGCCTTCATCGCGAGGCTGCTGGCCGACCCGGCCTTCGTGCACTTTCGTGTGCGCGCGTTGTGCCACAAGCGCACGCTGCCCCCGAAGCCCCGGCTCGAAGTGGTGAAAGGCGCGATGCAGGAGCGCGCCGACGTCAACCGGGCGATGGACGGTGTGACCCACGTGCTGCACCTCGCGACCTCGAAGGAAACGCCCGACGAGGTGATGGACGTGGCGGTGAAGGGCATGTTCTGGCTGCTGGAGGCGGCGCGCACCAGCGCGAGCCTGAAGCAGTTCGTGCTGGTGGGCGGCGACGCGGCCATCGGCCACTTCTTCTACCCGCGCAGCACCCCCGTCACTGAAGAGATACCGCACAGCGCCTATCCCGGCTGTTATGCGCTCTCGAAGGTGCTGGAGGAGGTGATGCTGGAGCAATACCAGATCCAGTACGGCCTCAACGGCTGCTGCCTGCGCGCGCCGTGGATCATGGAGAAGGACGACTTCAAGGCCCAGCTCTCGTTCGGCGACGACGTGTTCGGCGGGCCGCGTTGGTGCGATCTGGTGGGCAAGGAGGAAGCCGAGCGCCACCGTCAGACCGGCGCGGTCCCGGTGATGCTCGATGCCGAAGGCCGGCCGGTGAAGCGCAACTTCGTGCACGTGGACGATCTCGTGGCGGCCCTGCTGCTCGCCCTCGACAACCCGCGCGTGCACCAGCAGTTGATGCACGTGTGCATGGACGAGCCTGTCGACTATGGCGAGCTTCGGTGACTACCTGGCGCGCACGCGCGGCCTGCCGCTCGTGCCCATCCGCACGCCCTACCACTCGACCTGGCTCGACAACCGCAAGGCGCGGCTGCTGCTGGGCTGGCGGCCGCAGATCGACCTCGCACGCATGGTCGAGGCGGCGTGGTCCTACGAACGTTCACCCGACGACCCGCGCGTGGTGTGGTACCCCGGATGAGGTGTTCATCCCCAAGACGACAGAAGGAGACTGGAATGGAGACATTGAACCCGAATCGCCGCACGCTGCTGGCGATGGCGGCCACCGTGGCCCTGGGCGCGCATGGCGTGTCGCTCGCGGCCGGCAAGAAGCTCGTGATCGGCTTCGCACAGACCGGCGCCGAGAGCGAATGGCGCACGGCCAACACAGAGTCGATCAAGCAGGCGGCAAAAGACGCTGGCGTGGAACTCAAGTTCTCGGACGCGCAGCAGAAGCAGGAGAACCAGATCAAGGCCATCCGCAGCTTCATCGCGCAGAAGGTCGACGTGATCATCCTCGCGCCGCTCGTGACCACCGGCTGGGACACGGTGCTGATGGAAGCCAAGCGCGCCAAGATCCCGGTGATCCTGGAAAGCCGCAACGTCGAGGTGAAGGACACCTCCACCTGGACCACCTTCGTCGGATCCGACTTCGTGGAAGAGGGCCGCCGCGCCGCACGCTGGCTGCTCGACCACACCAAGTCGACGCAGGGCGACGTCAACATCGTCGAGCTGCAGGGCACCGTGGGCTCCGACCCGGCGAACGACCGCAAGAAGGGCTTCGAAGAGGTGATCAAGGGCAACCCGCGCTACAAGATCATCCGCTCGCAGACCGGTGACTTCACGCGCGCCAAGGGCAAGGAGGTGATGGAGGCCTTCCTGAAGGCCGAGGGCCGCAAGATCAACGTGCTCTACGCGCACAACGACGACATGGCGATCGGCGCCATCCAGGCCATCGAGGAAGCCGGGCTCAAGCCGGCGAAGGACATCCTCGTCATCGGCGTCGATGCGGTGAAGGGCGCCTTCGAGGCCATGATCGCCGGCAAGATGAACGTGAGCGTGGAGTGCAGCCCGCTGCTCGGGCCGCAGTTGATGGAGGCGGCGAAGAAGGCGGCGGCCGGCGAGCCGCTGCCGCGCTGGATCAAGACGATCGAGGGCGTGTTCCCGGCGGAAGTGGCGGCCAAGGAATTCCCGAACCGCAAGTACTGAAGCGCATCAGAGAGGTGTGCGTTTGCGGGCTGTGATCAGCCCGCTTTTTTGCGCCGCAGCGCGTGTGCGACGCGCCAACCGAGCAGCAGCGCGATGACCGCGGCATAGAGGCCGACCTCGGCGAGGTCGTTCTTTGATGCGCGCATCCAGAAGAAGTGCAGCAGCCCCAGCAGCACGATGGCGTAGATGAGCTTGTGCAGCAGTTGCCAGCGTTTGGCGCCCAGCGCCTTGATCGCACGGTTGAACGAGGTAGCCGCCAGCGGCACCATCAGCATGAGCGCGAGGAAGCCGACGAGGGCGAACGGGCGCTTGGGGATGTCGCGCACGATGGCGTCGACATCGAAGCCCATGTCGAGCCAGCCGTACGACAGGAAATGAAGCACGCCATAGAAGAAGGCGAAGAGCCCCAGCATGCGGCGAAAGCGTGCGAGCGCCGGCTGGCCGGTCATCACGCGCAGCGGCGTGACAGCGAGCGTGATGCACAGGAAGCGCAGCGTCCAGTCGCCGGTGCCGCGGATCAACGCCTCGGCCGGGTTGGGGCCGAGCGTGTTGGCCAGGGCGCCGTAGAGCAGCCACGCGAAGGGCAGGGCGCAGGCAACGAACAGCAGCGGCTTGGCTGCAGGGTGCAGCCAAGGGGAACGCAGCGCGGGCATCCGCCGGTCAGTAGTTCTTGACGAGGTCGAGGCCGGCGTACAGCTGGCCCACCTGCGGCTCATAGCCGTTGAACATCAGCGTGGGCCGCTTCTTCGCGAACACGCCGTCTTCGCCGATGCGCCGCTCGGTGGCCTGGCTCCAGCGCGGGTGGTCGACCTTGGGGTTCACGTTCGAGTAGAAGCCGTACTCGCGCGCCGCGGCAAGGTTCCACGAGGTCAGCGGCTGTTTCTCGGTGAAGCGGATCTTGACGATGGACTTGCCGCTCTTGAAGCCGTATTTCCAGGGAATTGCGATGCGCAGTGGCGCGCCGTTCTGGTTGGGCATCACCTCGCCGTAGAGGCCGAAGGCCATCAGCGTGAGCGGGTGCATGGCCTCGTCCAGGCGCAGGCCTTCGACATACGGCCAGTCGAGCACGTTGGAGCCGAGGCCCGGCATCTGCTTGTCGTCGGCCAGCGTCACGAACTCCACGTACTTGGCGTTGCCGGTGGGTTCGACCCGCTTGATGAGTTCCGACATCGAGTAGCCCACCCACGGAATCACCATCGACCAGCCTT
Organism: Rhizobacter sp. J219; assembly: GCF_024700055.1. Taxonomy (GTDB): domain Bacteria; phylum Pseudomonadota; class Gammaproteobacteria; order Burkholderiales; family Burkholderiaceae_C; genus Rhizobacter. Next base: position 2,865,720 of record NZ_JAJOND010000001.1, on the reverse strand, counting down.
CGACGCAGCGCAGGCGGTAGATGCGCTCTTCCATCGGGGCGAGCTTGAGCAGCTCGTCGAGGTCGTAGACCTTGGGCTTCTTCACCGCGCCTTCGACGGCGACCGTCCACGGGCGGGTCTTGAGCTTCTGCGCGTTTTGCACGGGGTCGCCCTTGCCGGTGCCGAACTCGTAGAAGTTGTTGTAGCTGATGACGTCGTTGTAGGGGGTGAGCTTGTCCATCGTCACGCCGCCGGCGATGGTGCTGCGGACGGCTGGAAGCGCAGCCAGCTTGCCCGGGCGGGCGGTCTGGGCGCGTGCGTCGCGTGCGGCCCAGGTGGCCATTGCCATGCCGGCGCCGCCGACGGCGATCAGCTTGAGCAGCTCGCGGCGGCGCTCGTAGACGCTGCGAGGGGTGATCTCGGAGGCGACCTGGTGGTTGAAGCCTCGGTCGGGGCGGTAGTGCATGGCAGCTCCTGGTGCGAATGAAGCTCGGTCGCTCTTGGAGCCGCCGAGCTTACAGCCGGTTCACACCAGGTGCTGATTCAGGTGAGATCGCTGAAATTGGTGTCGTCGATCACTGTGCCGAACTGCGTGTCGGAAAACAGGCGCAACGAGTTGCGCGACACCCGCTCGCGGAAGCTCTTGCGGGCGAAGAGCTTGGCCTGCGCCTCGCCGGGCAGATCGGTGATGTTGATGATGTTCTTGACGATCAGCGTGTCGATCACGTCTTCGATCACGCGCACGAAGTCCGCGTCGAGCCGGCCGAACTCGCTGTTGGTCTGCGTGTTGTGCCCGACGAAGGCCATCAGCTCGCTGTGGCCTTCGGGCAGGAACTCCATGCCGCCGTGGTCGCGGCGGTGCAGGCTTTCGATCGAACCATCGGGGCCGCGTCGGATGTAGGGCATGGCGCAGGCAGGAGTGTCGGTGGCCACACTATAGGCACAGGTGCTGCGGCGCGGCAAATGGCACGACAAACAAAAAGGCCGGTCAGAGACCGGCCTTGTCATGCGTGCGGATGCGGCGTTCAGCGCATGCCGGCGATGTAGTCGGACACGGCCTTCAGCTCCTTGTCGTTCATTTTGGCGACCACGCCCGTCATGATCGGGCTGTTTTTCCGGCCACCGTCGCGGAAGGCCTTGAGCTGGAGCTCCGGTGTAGTCGGCGTGCTGGCCGCGCAGGCGCGGGTACTGCGAGGGCACGCCCGAGCCGGTGGGGCCATGGCAGCCCGAGCAGGCTGGCACGTTGCGCTCGGCGATGCCGCCGCGGTAGATCTTCTCGCCGAGCGCGACGGTGTCCTTGCTCTTGGCGAAGCCGGGCTTGGGCTGCACGCCGGCGTAGAAGGCGGCGACGTTCCTCATGTCGGCATCCGACAGCGGCGCGGCCATGCCTTGCATCACGGGGTTGGCGCGCTTGCCTTCCTTGAACTCGGCGAGCTGCTTGACGATGTATTCGGGGTGCTGGCCGCTGATGATCGGGTTGGCCGGTGCGCCGCGCGAGCCGTCGGCGGTGTGGCAGGCGCCACAGACCTTGGTCGACAGCTCCTGTCCCTTGGCGGTGTCAGGCTTGGCGGGGGCCGCCGGGGTTGCGGCCATCGCAGGCGCGAACGCGGCAAAAGCAGCACAAGCAATCAGCAAGGAGGGCAGGTTGGCGAAGGGCTTCATGGGCTCGGTCTTTTGATGCAAAACCCGGGGATTTTACAATGCCGGGCTTTGGGCTCCTCCATGACCGAACAAAACAATTCCAACCCTTCGGTCGCCGCGCCCGATGACGCCGACAAGACCGCGCTGGCCTGGACGCACACCGCACGCTTCCTCACCACGGCGAGCCAGCTCGACCAGCTGCCGGCCACCGAACTGCCCGAGATCGCCTTCGTCGGCCGCTCCAACGCCGGCAAGTCGACTGCGATCAACGTGCTGACGCAGCAAAAGCGCCTCGCCTTCGCCTCCAAGACACCCGGCCGCACGCAGCACATCAACCTCTTCGAGCTGGGCCCGAAGATGGCGCCCGATGCGCTCTTCGCCGACCTGCCGGGTTACGGCTATGCCGCCGTGGCCAAGGGCGCCAAGGTGCGCTGGCAGAAGGTGATGGCCGACTACCTGGAGGTGCGCCGCAGCCTCACCGGTGTGGTGCTGATGGTCGATTCGCGCCTTGGCTTCACCGACCTCGACCGCCGTCTGCTGGACTTCGTGGCGCCGCGGGTGGGCAACGGCTCGGTCAAGCTGCTGGTGCTCCTGACCAAGGCCGACAAGCTGAACCGGCGCGAAGCCACCGAGGCCCTCGCCACCGCGCAGGGCTTGCTGGGCGAGATCTCCACCGACGAAGCCGATGTGAGCATGGCGCTCTTCTCGGCGCTGAAGAAGTCGGGTGTGGGCGACGCGGCCTGCGTGCTCCACGACTGGGTGCACGCCGCCTGAGGCGTCGGCGCCTCAGCCCGGGCGGGCGAGGTTGAGCAGCAAGCCGTCGACCGCGCGCTGGATCAGCGGCTGCTCGTGCAGCGGGCGCAGCAGCTTCTCGGCCCGCAGGCGCTCCAGCGCGCGCAGGCTCACCGAATGCGTCTGCTGCGGCAACTCGCCCGCAAAGAGATAGAAGCGGCCCTGCTCGCTGCGCCACAGCAGCTGCACGCAGGCCCAGGCGCCGTGCAGGAAGAGGCGGTAGCGCTCGCCGAGCGCCATGTGTCGCACCCACTGCGTGGCCTCGTCGGCCGAGCTGCCGGGCTCGACGCTGTCCATCAGCGCGGCGGGCACGGTCTCGAGCGAGGCGAGGTCGATCAGCGAGTCGCTGAAGGCCGAGCCGTCGAGCGGATCGGGCTCAGGCAGCTCGGGTTGCGGCTCTTCGCGCATGCGCTGCACGATCTCTTCCGGGGTGAGCTGGTCGTCGGGCCTGGCGTTCGATTGCGCTGCGCGGGCACCGGGCCGCAGTGCATCGGAGTGGACCTTCATCAGCTCGTCGAACACCGCCTGCTGCTCTGCCGGTGGCAGCTGCACCAGCGCCATGCCGTCGCGCAGGCGCTGCAGGAGGCCGGGCAGCAGCTCCAGCAGGCGCTGGCGGCTCTTGGGGTGGTCGGGCAGCTTCAGGCTCCACAGCAGTTCGTCGACGGTCTTGAGGTAGCCGGTCGTCTGCTCGCTCTGGTCGCCATGCTGCTGCACCGACTGCGTGAGCACATGCGACCAGGTCCCCGTGATGAAGCGGCGCAGCGTCGGACTCGCCGGCACGTGCGCCATCTGCTCGACCAGGCGTCCGGCCAGCGTGCGCTGCAGGGCTTCGGCCTGCTCGGCACGCACCAGTGCCTCGACGCTCGGCTCGGCCTCGCGCTGTTGGCGGCGCAGCTGGTCGGCGAGGAAGGCGTCGAGCCGGCCCAGGCTGTGGCGGTAGAGGGCGCTGTCTTGTTGCGGGGCGGCGGCCATCTGCTGCACGAGCTTGTCGCAGAACTCCTGCAGGGCGATCAGGCGCGTGTCGTAAGGGTGTGGGTAGGTCGTGGCCGCGGTGACGATGCGGTCGAGCAGCTGCCACACCGGGTGGTCGTAGGCGTCGAGCATGCTCGGGTCGAGCAGCGCGATGCGCAGTGCCGACACCTGCAGGCGTGCGATCACCCCCTGCACCGGCGCCGACAGCGTGCGGTCGGACAGGATGGTCTCGAAGAGTCGCGACAGCAGCTCGATGATCTGCCGGTCAACCGTCTCGCCAGCGGTGGCCATCAGCGCCGCGCGGTGGTGGGCCAGGCGCAGCGGTGCGGGTGGCGCCGACAGGGCCGCGGCGTCGCCAGTGGGCATGCGGCGCAGCAGCTCCTCGACGCGCATCAGCGCCTGTTCGAGCGCCGGGCTGGCGGTCGGCAAGGTGCGGCGCCTGGGCTCGCTGCCGGTGCCCGGGCCGGCGTCGGTGCCGCCGCCGGGCATGCTGCGCATGAGGCCGTCGAGGGCACCGGGGCGCGTAACGTCCATCTCGGGCGGTGCGTCGCGGCCCGCGCCGGGGGCGATCACCACGGTGCGGTAGATGCCGGGCTCGATGCCTTGGGATTCGAGCCGGCTGCTGGCCGCCGCGAAGGCGGTGCGCAAAAGCCCTCCGATCACGGTGGCCGCGACGCGCAGCAGGATGCTCTGCTGCGCCGCGGTGATCGGCAGCGCGGCGCCGGCTTCCGACAGTGCCCGGGCATACGACTGCGGTCGCAGCGGGTTGGATTCGGCCGTGACGTGCGCTTGCCCACGCAGCGTGGAGGTGAAGGTCTGCAGCTCGCGCAGTTCCCATTCCGCGGCGCTGTCGATCTGCTGGATGGCACGCGAGATCTCGATGTCGGACTCGACCCGGGTTTCATCCATCAGCTGCAGGCCGCTGGTGCGGAAGCTGCCGGCCTCCGCCTGCGTGGCCGGGCCCATTTCAGCCATCACCAGGCGGCGCAGGGCCTCGACGAACGCCTTCTGGTAGACGCCTTGCTGGGCCTGCAGCACCTGCACGAGTTCGAAGTAGTGCTGCCGCTCGCTGCTGGTGAGCAGGTGGTCGCGCGGCTGGCGCAGCTGCTCCAGCGTGGTGCTGCAGGTTCGGGAGATCAGGTCCGCGGTGCGGTTCAGTTCGTCGTTGACGAAGCTCTGGAGCAGCGGGGGCACGGACACAGGCATGGCCCATTTTGCGGCCCGGGGGTTGCTTGTCAAACCGGGCCGTCCCCGAGCGTGAATTCAGGATGTTTCAGGCCGCGTCAAGGACAGCGCCTCTGAGCCGCCTGACCATGGCCCTGGCCCGGAGTTGCTGCCTTGCAGGCAGACGCTTGCGGTGCATTCAGGTCGACTTCAGGAGCAATCAGACATGGCGATCACCATGCAAGGCAGTTGGCTGGTGCAGGTGCGAGTCCGCGATGCCGCCTACGCGCAGCGCGTGGTCATCGAGGGGGCAGACGTGGGCAACGGCATGCACGACGGCATCGTCGGCGAGCGCGTGTACGTGAGCGGTGCGCACTGGACCTTGCAGGTGCAGCACCGGCCGACCCGCCAGGCTTGGCGCGATTCGCAGCTGCGGCTCGGCTTGCCGAGCGTGGAGGCAGGCCTGCTGCGGGTGCAGGTCGGCTCCAACGACGGCGGCCTGGACGATGCCTATGACGACCTGGTGCTGGAGTGCTCGTTGCCCATCAGCCGCTGCGAGCATGTGGTGTACGGCGAGGTGACGACACACGACGCGTCCAGCCCCTTCAACCCCCGGCGCGACGACTACCTGGTGATCGACGCGCCGGTCGACGTGCCGGCCGTGTGTTCGCGCTACCCGGCGCTCGAGGCGGTGATCGGTAAGCTCTACCCGCAACGCTGGCGGATGACGCCCGGCCTGCAGGCCGACCTGAGCCCGCTGTTGTTGCCGAACGGCCTGCCCGGCGCCGCGGTGGGGCTGCGCTTCGAATCGCGGCTCGACGAGGCCGACCGGTGTGCCGCCGACCAGGACGCGGCGGTGAAGCTGCTGCAGGCTTCGGTGGGTCGGGTGCCCTTCCAGGCCCATGCGATGGAGGCGGGGGCAACCATCCTCACGCGTGCCGAGCTGGGGGCCATCGCCCAGCTGCGGGACCAGCTCATGCGCCAGACCTGCGACATGACGCCGGCCGAGATGGTGCTGCTGCGCTTCGAGCGCTATCACCGCAGCGCCAGCGAATCGGCCGGCGGCGCCTACCGCGGCACCGGCCTGCGTGAGCAGCTCGGGCAAGCGATGACCGATGGGCAGGGGCGCTATCTCTTCCGCTTTCGCCAGCGGCGGGGCGAGACCTCGCCCGACCTGCTGGTGCAGGTGAGTGCGGCCGGCTGCGCGCCGTGTTTCGAGACGGCGCCGTATGACCGGGTGGCCAACCTGCGCCGCATCGATCTCTGCGTGCCGCAGCAGGCCTGCCTGGCACCCGCGCGGCGCCCGCGCCTGCAACCGGTGCCCACGCCGGAGCGGGTGTCCGAAGACGAAAAAAGGGCTGCCGAAGCAGCCCTTTGCAGGAGGCGTTGCTCTTGACGAGCAGGCGCCAGGCCTGGACGTCTTACATGTCCATGCCCATGCCGCCCATGCCACCCATCCCGCCCATGCCACCGCCGGCGGCCGGTGCGTCGTCCTTCGGGGACTCGGCGACCATGCACTCGGTGGTCAGCATCAGCGAAGCGACCGAGGCTGCGTTTTGCAGCGCGGTGCGGGTCACCTTGGTCGGGTCGAGGATGCCCATCTCGATCATGTCGCCGTAGGTGTCGTTGGCGGCGTTGAAGCCGTAGTTGCCCTTGCCGTTCAGCACGGCATTGATCACCACGCTCGGCTCGCCGCCGGCGTTGGCGACGATCTCGCGCAGCGGGGCTTCGATGGCCTTCAGGATCAACTTGACGCCGGCTTCCTGGTCGGCGTTGTCACCCTTGATGGTGCCGGCCGCTTGGCGAGCACGCAGCAGGGCCACGCCGCCACCGGCGACGATGCCTTCTTCCACTGCAGCGCGGGTGGCGTGCAGGGCGTCTTCCACGCGGGCCTTCTTTTCCTTCATCTCGACTTCGGTGGCGGCACCGACCTTGATGACGGCCACACCGCCGGCCAGCTTGGCCACGCGCTCTTGCAGCTTCTCGCGGTCGTAGTCGCTGGTGGCTTCTTCGATCTGCACGCGGATCTGCTTGACGCGGGCTTCGATGTCGCCCGCGGCGCCGGCGCCGTCGATGATGGTGGTGTTTTCCTTCGCCACTTCGACGCGCTTGGCTTGGCCGAGGTCGGCCAGCGTGACCTTCTCGAGCGTCAGGCCCACTTCTTCAGCGATGACCTTGCCGCCGGTCAGGATGGCGATGTCTTCCAGCATGGCCTTGCGGCGGTCGCCGAAGCCAGGCGCCTTGACGGCCACGACCTTCAGGATGCCGCGGATGGTGTTGACCACCAGCGTGGCGAGCGCTTCGCCTTCGACTTCTTCGGCAATGATCAGCAGCGGACGGCCGGCCTTGGCGACTTGCTCCAGCGTGGGCAGCAGGTCACGAATGTTGCTGATCTTCTTGTCGAACAGCAGCACGAACGGGTTGTCCAGAATCGCGGCCTGCTTCTCGGGGTTGTTGATGAAGTAGGGCGACAGGTAGCCGCGGTCGAACTGCATGCCTTCGACGACTTCGAGTTCGCTGTCGAGCGACTTGCCGTCTTCGACGGTGATCACGCCTTCCTTGCCGACCTTGTCCATCGCGTCGGCAATGATCTTGCCGATGGATTCATCGCTGTTGGCCGAGATCGAGCCGACTTGAGCGATTTCCTTCGAGGTGGTGGTGGCCTTCGAAGCCTTCTTCAGCTGCTCGACCAGTGCGGTGACCGCCTTGTCGATGCCGCGCTTCAGGTCCATCGGGTTCATGCCGGCGGCCACGTACTTCATGCCTTCGCGCACGATGGCCTGGGCCAGCACGGTGGCGGTGGTGGTGCCGTCACCGGCGTTGTCGCTGGTCTTGGAAGCGACTTCCTTGACCATCTGAGCGCCCATGTTCTGGAGCTTGTCCTTGAGACTCGATTTCCTTGGCGACCGACACACCGTCCTTGGTCACGGTGGGGGCACCGAACGAACGTTCGAGCACCACGTTGCGGCCCTTGGGGCCCAGGGTCACCTTGACTGCGTTGGCGAGGATATTCACGCCTTCGACCATGCGGGCACGGGCTTCACCGCCGAAGACCACGTCTTTTGCTGCCATGTTTGTATCTCTCCGAATTCAGTTGTTTGGAAGGTGCAGGGAGAAGCGATTACTTCTCGACCACGGCGAAGAGGTCTTCTTCGCGCATCACCAGCAGTTCGTCGCCGTCGACCTTGACGGTCTGGCCGCTGTACTTGCCGAACAGGACGCGGTCGCCCACCTTGATGTTCAGGGCCACGAAATCACCCTTGTCGTTGCGCTTGCCCGGGCCGACGGCCAGCACCTCACCCTGGTCGGGCTTCTCGGCGGCGTTGTCGGGGATCACGATGCCCGAGGCGGTCTTGGTTTCGTTTTCCAGGCGCTTGACGATCACACGATCGTGCAACGGACGAAGTTTCATAGCATCTCCTTGAGACTCAAAGCCGAGTTCTGAATGGGATGAGCACAGAAGTTTGCGCTCATGTACTTTGCCGTGTGCCGCACTTTGGCGCGGCTGGCGACTCCGTTAGCACTCAAGTTCGTTGAGTGCTAGCAGACGGAATTATAGGGGCGGGAGATGCGCTTTCAAGAGGGCAGGCGAGGTGTCGGTGTTCGTTGACTCTCGAACTTTCGCCACTGACTTCCGAACGGCGAGCTCGGAGGTAGTCCGTTGGCCTTGCACTAAAAGGAATACTGTCTAAAAATACAGGTAGGCCCGCTCTGAGGAACAGCCCATGTCCAGCTACATCTTTATTTCGCCTAGGTCAGATCCAGGCATGGGCCATCCGCTGGCAGATCCGCTCCTTACTTCTGGATCACGTCCCACCATGGGTAGTTGTCGGCCTGACCTAAGGCGTTTGGTGCGTCCAGGCGATCAGATCTTTGTGATCAGCGGCAGCATGGGACCGAAGCATCGCCAATACGTAATCGGTGGTTTGGAAATCGCCGAGAAGCTGGAAGACCAACTCGCGGCTCTCAGCAAGTTTCCAGAAAACGCGTTGCGTTTTGAAGCAGGCAAAAAGATCGGCAACATCATCGTTACCCCGGATGGGCTCCAGCATCCCCAAGACACTCACAAGGCTGAGACGTTCGAGAACCGGATCAAGAACTACATTGTGGGTTGCAATCCCGTGGTGCTTGAGACCCCTCGCGAGGTTGAGATAGGGCGCGAGCGCACTGTCGAGATCTTGTCAAACCTGTTTAACCGATCGGGGCCGCGTGTGGCGCAGGTCGTAGGGCGTCATCGGAAACTTACTGATGAGCAGGCTGACAGGCTACGCCGCGAGTTGATGGGTATTAAGCGAGAGGCCGCATCGTGATGAATCTCGGCGAGCATCTAGCCAGCCGCAAGCTCGCCGTGGATAAGGTTGCGGCAAAGGCGGGCCTACTGCCAGAACGCTTGGTGCAGATCGCTGGCGGTGCCGACGCCAGCTTGGCTGAGATGCGAGCGATCGCGAAGTCGCTGCGCCTTCCTTTGGAGACCTTGCTTGACTCTGAACCGGCAGAGCCCGTTAAGGCGCTCTTTCGGCACACGCTGGGGCAGCGAGAAGTCGAAGCATCCTCTGAAGTCGAGGTGGTTTCGGCTCAGGTCCGTGATGCCTTGACGATTGGGCGTGGATTGCCAGGGAACACGGCTTGGCTTGATCTCTTTCGCGGCATGGAGTCAAAGTTCGAAGCGGCCGAGGAGTTCGCGCAGCTTTTCCGGAAAGCATTCGCGGGTCTAGACGACAAGGAACCATTTCCGAACTTGCCGCAGGTTGCTCACGAGCTGGGAGTCTTCGTCCTCTACTCCCGGGATCCAGCTATCGAAGGAGTTTCGGCAATTGTCGAGGGCTACGCCCTGATGGTTCTGGGGGCGCGTGCTTTCAAACCTCGAATGCTCTTCACCATGGCGCACGAGTTCGGGCATCTCGTCGCTCACCACGATGACCGAGCGAGTGGCTACGCCCATTTCGATAGGCAAGAGGACTTCGACGGTATTCCGAGCACGCCTCGCAAGCATGAAGAAAAATTCGCTGATGCTTTTGGTTCTGCCTTGATCCTTCCCCGGCACGGGGTGTTGTTAGCTGTCAAAGCCATTCGAGAGCAGTTGGGCGCAAAAGGTCCACTAGGCGACATTGAAATCCTATGGCTCGCGCATCTATTCCATGTGAGCTTTGAAGTCGCCGCGCGGCGATGTGAGGGCCTTGGCCTGGTCCCCCCACGCGGAGCGCGAGCGCTATATCAAAAGCTGCAGGACGAACACAAGAATCCTGAGCGCCGGGCGGCAGATCTAGGTATTCCAGCTCGCCCAGATATTGCGGTGGAAACCTCGCCAGCACTTCTCCAAGCTGCGGCGCGTAAGGTGAGGGCCGGGGACATATCGGTCGGTCGAGCAGCGGAACTGCTCAACGTGCCGGTCTCCGCTCTGTTCGTGGCAAACGCGGAAATCGCCGTGTGATCCACATCCTGGATGCTTCGACTCTTTTGAATCTCGCCAACGGCGAAGTGCTGTCGAAGATCCTCCGCGTTCCAGGGTTGCAGTTTCAGGTCAGTGCAGTCGTGCGAGACGAGTCGCGCACTGTCGCACTAGCGATTGACTCTGCCGTGGCGGCGGGTGGGCTGGCGCTTGTCGACGACAAATTGATTGGTGTTGCGCAGTTTCTGAGAGCTAAGGCTGAATGGCAGCTCGACAATGGTGAGACAGAGTGCATCCTTGCCGCGATCACTCTTGGTTGCGCTGTAGCCTGTGATGACAAGGCGGCGCGCAGGGTGATTGCACAGGTACTGGGCGAAGCTCGTTTGACCGGGTCCATCGGCTTACTGCGCCAAGCTGTAAGGGCGGGGTTGCTCACCAAAATCGATGCATTCGCTGCGTACCAGCTCATGCGCGAGCGCGGTGGATTCCTCCCCGAAATCGCCGAGGCCGATCTCAGTTAAATGGTTTCCGGGCGGAGCCCTAGCTTGTCGTTGCGTAGCGGGTTGGGCGCTCGCTTCGCGAGCTCCAGTCGCACGCCAGCGAAGGGATTTCCGATGGTCTTCTTCAAGCTTCCGGAAGCGAAGAAAGTGCAACCACAAGAATGGCAGCTGTGCTCGACGTGCGGGGTGTAGGACCACTCGTTCTGGTCGAAATGAGATAGCCCACAGTCAGGGCAGATGAGTTCGACAACCCTTCCATCTATATGTGGCATCGCGGACTGCGCCATATAGGTTCGCACTTGGGCTGCATCCAGCCTGATGCCATCGATGGTCACTTCGGCGAACGTGTCATCCAACCCGCTCGGCAAGTTCTCAGTGGTCGACGCAAAAGCGTGAACGTGGATACCGTCCTCCTCGGCACGACCTGAGGTCCACAGGATGGCGGGGTTCGAGCCCCAGATCTGAATCCCACCTGGAAACTGGCTCTGTTTGAACTTAGCTTTCTTCTTTGCCGGCGTGAGTTTGGGCTTTTGAGCACGAAGCATGTGGCGAAGTGTCGCTAACGGATTGCCTACCCCTGCGGCACTGTCCGAGAACTGCTTTCCACAGCCATGGCATTGGTGCCGTCTATGTTCGTGGACTGCGAACCAGTCTCGGTCCAGGTGAGGAAATCCGCAGTAGGAGCAGTTGACAGCAATGGTGTCAAAGCCAAAGACGCGCGAAACCATGTAGTTGATGGCGTCGATCTCGTCCACCTCTGCCCAGCCGTCAGAAAGAAGATCCTTTGCCAACGGTATGCGCAGCTTTCGGTAGGTTCTGTCGATGACCTTGTCACCATCCTTGACCAACCGAGCATGGACATGAATACCGCGATCTGGATGCCCGTAGGTTGTGTCAAAGACCGCTGGCACTGACCCCCAAAGCGCGATGCCGCCAGGATATGACTTGAAGTCGAGATCCAGCGTGTCCTCGGGCGCGATCGGAACGTCATCCGCGGCAACGCATTTAGCTGCCGGTTTGCCGTACTTTGCAGTGGCGTTTGCGTGATGACCAAGGCACCAGTAGCGCGTCCCGCCATCTCGGCGCCGGCCAACTGGGACGATATTGCAGCTCATTGAAAAAGCTTACCTGACAGATGCTCGGACTGCATAGTTCATTAGCAGACGACGCTAAGCGGTCAACATCTACTTAACTCATCACACTTCGCGCCGGGGCGCCGTGCTCACCAGCCCGGTTGACTTGCTTGCTCGTGGGGGCTACCCGTACACTGCGGAAACCAACTGCAGGAGATGCTCTTGAGCAAAGCGCTTGGACTGCCACCTTTGCGTAACAAAGGCTTGGCGAAGGCTGTCCAGAAGGGCAGCGACAAAGGAGCAGCTTTCTCGGTCGTCATCGCGAGAAGCGAGTCTTTCCGATCTGAGCTCCCATCAATCTCTCGAAGCGCGAAGTCGGGGCAATACATCGCTGCTAGGTCTAGCAAGAAAAAATAGGTGGCAATGGGAGCATAAATGGGGTCGCTACGCGACCCCATATCTTTTTGGAGAGGACATGTACAACAGCGTCGAACGCGAACGGATTAGTGGTGAACCTGGCCAGGAGTCAAGCGAGGCCTACAGAACCGCATTCCGCAAAGACTTCGCAAGATTGATCCATGCACCGTCCTTCCGGAGGCTTCAAAACAAGACACAGCTCTATCCGGGAATTGAGTCGGACTTTTTCAGGAATCGACTGACTCACTCCCTCGAAGTCTCGCAAGTTGCAGCGACGATAGCCATGAAACTTAATGCCGAGGTTCCCGAACTTCGGCATGCAAGTCTCGATACCGATCTGGTCGCGTTTGCGGGTTTGGCTCATGACCTGGGACATCCTCCGTTTGGCCACAACGGTGAGCACGCGCTGGACGATCTCATGTATCGGTACGGCGGCTTTGAAGGCAACGCGCAGACGCTGCGGATACTTTCTCGCCTTGAAAAGAAGGCCGCAAACAGCGGAGCCACGTTCGGAGACAAGCACGGTAGGCTTGGCCTTGATCTGACGTACCGCGCGTTAGCGGCGACGCTCAAGTACGACAGAGAGATCCCGCTAACACGCAAAAAGAAGGGGCTAATCAAGGGCTACTACAGTTCTGAAACTAAGCTCGTTGAAGAGATTAAGCGACGCGTTCTCAACGGAAGCCAGCCTCCCGCAAAGTTCAAGACGGTGGAATGCCAGATCATGGACATCGCGGACGACATCTCGTACTCCACATACGATCTGGAAGACTCCTTGAAGGGCGGATTTCTTAGCCCACTCCAAATCTTGGAAGACATCCGCAGCAATGATGCTGTCAGAGCGAATGTCGTCCGGAAGGTTAGAGCGGCACTGATGGAGTCAGGCCAAACAAGGTCAGCCGCCACCAAGACTGCGAGCGACGACAACATCATCGCGATTGCCTACTACATCTTTGAACAGATCATTCCCGAACATCATTCGGGAAAGCGTCGGGATGAGTCGATGCAAAAAATCCTCTCTGCTCACTCGGCTTCCCAAACACTTGGAGCCGATGGCTACACCCGAACCGAGTTCACTTCCGATTTGATCGGAACCTTTATTGAAGGAGTTCGCTTCAAATTCAATGAGAAGCATCCAGCTCTCTCAAAGGTGTGGTTGGAAGAGAAAACACTTCTCCTCGTCGAAACTCTGAAACACTTGAACTTTGAGTTGGTCATTCGCTCGCCTAGGTTGCGTTTGGTTCACTTCAGAGGTTACGAAGTGGTGAAGAAGATCTTCAATGCGCTATCGAAAGAGGATGGAGAAAGTCTGCTTCCGAAGGACTTCCAAGAACTTCACGCGCAAGCGGGCGACAAGGCGGCGCGGATGCGCGTGATCTGCGACTTCGTCGCAGGCATGACTGATCGATACGCTGCGGAGTTCTACGAGCGGCTATACGGCGGCAATCACACGATCTTCAAGCCGATTTAGGGCCAGAGGGAGGCCTCAAAGAGCGAACCCGTGCAGGCAGGAGATGAAGTGCCGAACTCGTTGATGATCGACAACTGGACGCTGCAAGATGTCGAAGCCCTTCTTTCCAAGGGACTTGACCCACGGCTGGTTGGCGAACTAACCCTTTCGGCAGACCGTGCCAGCCACACGTTCGCACCAGTTCGCGCGGGTGTCATTCAGATTGACGCGCTGCTGACTCTTCTGACGAACATCGTCTGCTTCGACTCCCTCATCGTCGACAAAGAGTACGTCCACACCTGGCAGCGCGATGGCGGGCATCTCTCGCCGCTGGACCATGCTTCGCTGGTTCAAGCTGCCGACTACTCCCTTCCTGGGCTTTCGGAGCTGCGAAAGTCAATGGTCGATGAACTATGCGTCACGCCAACTCTCAGGGAATCTCTACAGAAGATTCAGGAGGCCTGGGAGAAAACAAAGACATCGCCAGACCCCCACCTTTCTGCATTGGTGTCGGGTGGAGCGGGAATGCTAGCTCGCAGTCACATGACGTCAACGCCGTACTTTGGACACCCAAATCGTCGAAGACTCATTCGCGAGACTCGGATGTTCGTGTCTCAGCAAAGTGCGGTTGAGAAGCTGAATGCTTTTGTCGAAACTGAGCGGACGAAGATGTTCCGCTATCGCGGGACGCGAATGAGCGGCACTTGCGGCCAACTCGTTCTCCCACCATTTCCTGTGCAGATCATTGAGGAGGCGACCACCATCGACGACCTCATTCCAATCGCCTTCAACGTGCGCGAGAAGCACGTTGGCCTCCGCAGTTGGCTCGCTGAGTATCAGGTGGCACTGGAAGAGGAAGACGAACGCAAGCAGTTGAAGTTCGAGAAGACCCTATCGACGCTTGGCAAGTCGATGGAGGTCAAGTACGGAGCAGACAAGGCAGGCTCACTTGGCATCTCGATCAGCGCCGCGTTCTTCAAACTAGATGTGCCTCGTCCGCTCGTCGACCGGGTGTTGAATAGCTTCGGAATTCGCGCGACGCTGTCCGACTTGGTCCTCGCGCCACGCGGGCAAAAGGCGCTGGGTAAGCTGCTTGCAATGCTTGGCGAGGGGCAGAGTGCGCTCGGACGAGAGATCCAAATCGGCTGCAACACTCGCTATGCGAGCCCGACCCAGTAACGGCCTGCCAAGCAGGCAAGCGTCAACGCTCTGGCGCTTGATGGATCAGGCGCCCCTCATCATCGAGGCCTACTCCGACACCTCGGCGTCGGCGATCTGCAAAGAATCGGTGCTCTGCAAGTGAGGGCAGTAGAAGGATTTGGTCGAGGTAGGCGAAGTAGTCGTCTTGCTGTTGTCTCGACAGCTCGCCAAGCGGTAGCTCGCCTCTGAGCGCGAGTGCAACTTTCGCATCCATGGCACAACACTAGCCGATCGCAGGCGCTTTGGCCATTCCGCCTGCTCACGTAAGTGCGTCGAAGAACAAACAGGGGAGGAACGGCGACGGATAGCTATCAAGAACGTCCCGCGAAGACAAATGTGTCCCGCAAAGACAAATCGTCGAAGCGATGTGTCGCTGAGAGACAAATTTTCTCTTTATTGACAAGGACTTAGGGGAAAAATTCTCGTTGACCGATAGGGCGGTCTCAAGCTTGAAGCGCAACACCAGCGATGTGGTTGAGCTGGAGTTGATCGAAGACTTCGTTGGGGGTGAGGAAGCCGAGGATAGCGCGAGGCCTGTTGTTCAGGGAGTTCTCGATGGCGGTGAGCTGAGCCTGAGTGACGGTGCTCAGATCCATGCCTTTGGGCAGGTACTCGCGGATGAGGCCATTGGCGTTTTCGTTGGATCCGCGCTGCCATGGGCTGTGCGGGTCACAGAAGAAGATGTCCATGTGCAGCCGCTTGGCCAGCGTTTCGTGCTGAGCCATCTCGCTGCCTTGGTCATAGGTGAGGGTCTTGCGCAGGCTGGGCGGCAAGCGACGTAGCCGCTTGGTGAAGCCCTCGAGCACAGAAGTGGAGCCGAAGTCATCGAGCTTGACCAGCATGACGCGACGACTGATGCGCTCCACGAGGGTGCCGATGGCAGAGGCGTTGCGAGCGCCCTTCATGAGATCGCCCTCCCAGTGCCCAGGCGTGATGCGGGCGGCGACCTCGGGCGGGCGCAGGGCGATGGAAGTCATATTGGGCAAGGTGGTTCGCTTGGAGCCTCGGGCTCGGGGCATGCGGCCAGCCCGGCTCCTGCGAAGCATCTTGATCAGCTCCGTGCGCAATGTGCCACGAGGCTGGGCGTAGATGGCGCAATAGATGGTCTCGTGGGAGACGTAGTCAGGGTGTTTCATGATCTTGAGCCTGCCGGCGATCTGCTGCGGAGACAGGCGCAGGCGCATGCCGGCCTTGACCAAGCGCCACAGGCGACTACTCCCAGAGGGGCACAGCTTGCGGCGCAGCCGGCCAGCTCGCTTGCGAGCGGCGACACAGGCACGCTGGCCGAAGAGTGCGACGTAGCGATCGAATCCGTAGACCTTGGCACGCTTGACCTCGCGAGAGACGGTGGACGGGCTGACGCCCAATACTCTAGCGGCGGAGCGCTGGCTGTGGCCCAGGATGAGCAGGGCGTCTAGAGCAAGCCGATTGGCTTCTGTGAGATGGCTGTATTGAGTTCCCATGTGCAGCACCTTAAGGTACGGGTGTTGCACTTCAAATCTGAGACTGCCTAGGGCCCTAGCAACTACTCTGCACGGAGTCGATTCCGTGCGAGAGAAGTCATGAGTCCGTTCTCACACATGCTCTACGAAATTCGGATGCGCCACGACATGCGCCAGTCCGAACTCGCTGGCTTCATGGGATTCGATCAAAGCTACATCTCTGCGCTGGAGTCAGGCCTGAAGGGGCCACCCGCGCAGGATTTTGTGAACCGCCTCTGCGACGCCCTCAAGCTAAGTGAGGAAGAGCAGCGAGACGTTCATGAAGCCGCTGATGCATCTGAGCGAAAGCTTGTGCTGCCAGCGGATGCATCCAGAGACGCGTTTCTTCTCTGCAAGGATCTGCGCGAACAGATCTCCGACTTGCACCCTGCTGAAATCCGCCTCATCAGAGATGTGCTGCGACTCAAACGCCAATGCGCGGAGCAGCATGCAGAGCCGATTCGTCGACTAAGGCGTCGCTCGAGAGAGGAGGTCGCCTAAGAAAAACGGGACAGACCTTTCAGCCTGCCCCGCTTGGGCGGAGCGTCGCGAAACACTCCGGTTGGTACCCTGAGTTCAGTATCGCCATAGCTCTCCCGAGCGTCAAGGCCCGCCTGTCCCCACCCCTTTTGTTCGTTGAAAAACGATAGGTCTGTATGACCTTTCGCGGGCGTAGCTATGCCCATCAACGACCGATTTCAACACCGACGCGTCATGTTGGAGGGCGGAGCCTTGCTGCGTGACTGCATCTTGGAGGTGGCATGGATGAAGAACTCCCGCCGGCCAGAAAAGTGGTCACCCGTTCGCCAGCGCGCACGGTTCGCATACTGAATCTGAACGGCATTCTTGATGCTCCAGTCGAGTGCGAGTCGACGCTTGAGCGCGATTTTGTCTACCGGGCTGTGCTGTGCTCAAGCGTCAGTCGCATACGGCACCAGCCGTTTCAACTCGCATTGACCTCGGGTCGCAAGTACACCCCCGACTTCCTCGTCACGTACCGCTCGGGTGCGTCGACGGTCGTCGAGGTCAAGCTCGCGAGCAAGGTCGCCGAGTACCAGGAGATCTTTGACCAGGCGTCGCGGCTGCTAGTGGCCCGAGGCATCTCGTTTGTCGTTCTGACAGAGAGCCATATCCAGCGAGAGAACCAACATCGAGGCGCCGCCTTGATCCTTCGCTATCGCAAGGAAAACATTGGGCGGGACAAGCTGGAGCGTGTCACGGCAGCACTCTGTGACGCGGGCGAAGGCGGGATTCCCATGCTCGAACTTGTCGACCACTGCGGTATCACCTTTGCGGTTTCTACCACCTGATCTGCGCACGTGTCGTTCATCTGCCGCCGAACCAAGAAGCGGGCGCGATGACACCAGTCCGGTCAGCAAACTTCTATCTGGAGAGTAAGCATGAAGTTCTCATTGAGCGTTGGTTTGGTACTCAGGCATGGGCAACGGACGTTGGAGTTGAAGAGGGTTCTGAGTGACTCCGAACTGCAGTTCGAGGAGGTGCTCACCGGCCGCGCGACTCTGCTCGATACGAACGACGTGCTCAAAGGAATTTGGGCGAAGAAGTACGCGGTGGTGCTTGGCGGAATAGCGCTGTCCGGTGGTAAAGCAGAAGGAGATCTCGGAGTTGATGCAGAGTCGCTGCTTCCAGCTGCGGACATCGGGTCGTTGCCCAAAGCTTGGATGGAGGAGATCGAGCGACGTCTTGCCTACATCAAGGGAGTGGTTGCCGCGCATGCCACTCCTGGGCAGCGGCAGGCAATCAACAAGTGCATCAAGACAACTGCAGGGAGCATTCATGACGACAAACTGCCCTCAGCGTCAGCCGTCATGGACTGGTATAGGAGCTATCGGCGTGCCGGCTTCAATCCCCTTGTGCTGGTTTCAAAGACGAGGTGGCGTCGCAGGTCTCTCCGGTTGAATTGCCTTGTTGACGAGACGATCCGCAAAGTCCTCAAGGCAGAGTACTTCACGAGAGACCGACACACGCTGAAGCACGCGCAGGGGTGCATCGTCCGTGACCTGAAGGAGTTGACCGCGGCTGGTGCGCTTCCCGCTAAGGATGCGAAGGTGAGTCTGACGACGCTTCGGCGTCGGGTGGCTGAGGTGGATGTCTATCAGCGCATCGCTTCGCGAGAAGGAGATGCACGCGCCCGGATGGTCTGCCGCACCAGCGTCACCGGGGCGGCGGCGTCATACCCGCTGCAGCGGGTCGAGCTTGATCACACGCCGCTGAACTGGGTGGCAATATGTGACCGGACCGGGCTTCCGCTTGGGCGGCCACTCCTCACCTTTGCCATCGATGCCTTCTCCGGGTATGGCCTCGGCATGTACCTGTCCTTCTATGGGCCTGGCGTGACCAGCGTGAGCGGTGTGATCCGCAACGCCATTGAGCCGAAGGGCGAACTTCCGCCGGGGTTCAACCTTGAGAATCGGTGGCTCTCGTATGGGGTGGCGGACGAGTACGTCCTGGATAACGGCCTCGAGTTCCATGCCGCTGCCTTCAAGCGGATGTGCTGGTCGCTGGGCAGCGACATGACGTACTGCCGGGTGAGAACGCCGTGGCTGAAACCGCACGTCGAGCGCTTCTTCGCAGGCTTGGACCACCTGACGCTTGCCAAGGGGCGTGTGACGAAGCATGTTGCCAACGTCCTGCGAATCGATCCCTACAAGGACGCGTGCATCACGTTCAGCGATCTGGTTCGTGGTTTGACCAAGTTCATCGTCGACGTCCATCCGTTCCAGGTCAACGAGCGGAAGCTGGCTCGCCCCTACGACTTGTTCCTTGAGGGAATCGAACGCTGCCCACCGGCCGCCTATCCGCACGATCCGAAGTCGCTGCGACTGACGTCTGGGTTGTCAAACGTTCAAACGGTTGACCATGGCGGCGTCAACTTGCTGGGTATTCCCTACGGCGGCAGAGAGCTGCTGGACCTGCGGAAGCGCGTGGGGAAGCCTTTTCGGACGATGTGTCGATGGGACCCGGACGACTTGGACACGATCCAGGTTCAGGATCCGCACAACCCGACCCGGTGGCACTCCGCGGACAGGCTGTGGCCTGACTACGCCCGAGGCCTGTCCTGGAACCAGCATCGTCTGATCCGCAAGTTCAAGCGAGAGGAGTTGAGCGCCACCGGTGCAGAAGAGCAGTTGATGGCCGCGCGGTTGCAGCTGCACGACATGTGGAAGGACGTGACCCGCCCTGGCAAGCGCGCGGACTCGCTCATGGCCGCTAGGGCCGCAGGCTTCACGTCGAGTCGCGTTTTCGCTGGAGTTGAAGCCGCGGAACCAGATTGCCGGGTCCTCGTGACGCCCTCGGCTGCCCCGTCGGAGGCTGATGCGATTCCTGAGTTCGACTCGTTCGACCTGGAGGCGGCATGAGCAGCATCGACATCAATGCAGACGATCTCGACGAGCCCGATGAAGAGGAGCGACAGGCGCAGACTCGCCGCCTCTTCACATACAGCGTTCACGCGATCAAGCAGGCCAGCCTAGTCGCCCGGGTCTTCGTCAACCATCCCGACTTCAAGGCTTCGCTTCAAGGTTGCGATCGCATCTTCCAGCTCGGGCGGGAGTTCTCCTTGCAGCAGGGCGCTGTGATCGTCGGTCCATCAGGCATGGGCAAGACCGCGCTCATACGCTACTTCTGCAACTCCTTGCCCAACTCGAATCTGTTCGAGAAGGGCCAGGGGGCTGTGGCGGTTCGTCTTCCCAAGAAGCCGAATGTGGGACACCTAGTGGGGTCCATGCTTCGACAGATCCGCTATCCGTTTCCTCAAGTGACCGCCCAGACAGTGAGTGCGAAGAGGGAAGTGCTCATCGAGGCACTCCGGCAGAAGGGATCACGCATGCTCTTCGTGGACGAGGCTCACCACCTCCGTTCCCAAACGCGGTTCAGGACGCGCCAAGCGGATGGCACTACGGTCTCGGACTGCATCCGGGAGTTCATCGATGAAGTGCCGTTGGGTGTCGTGCTCACGGGAACGGAGGAGCTGCTGCAGCTGGACGAGGTGGACGAGGCACTTCACAACCGACTGAGCGCACGCTTTCAGCTGCGCAACTTCGAAGCTGGCAACTTGTGGATTGGATTCGTCAGGGCGTTCTGCAAGCAATGCGCGTTCTTCGACTTGAGTCTGCTGGGCGAGAAGGCAGAGGCCGAGAAGCTCCACAAGGCGACCGGTGGGAACCTGCGCCAGTTCAAGCGCTTGGTGACGGAGATGGTTCTGGTGGCTCTCGATGCGCCGAGTGGTCGATTGGAGGCGACGCATCTGCCGCTTGCCTACACGCGCGTCTGCGGCGAGGTTCGAAAGGCGGAGAACCCGTATGTCTAGGCTCGTGACGTTGCCGGTAAGGGTCGAGCCGGAGGCCGACGAAAGTGGAACGGGCGCATTGCTTCGCTCTGCAAGAGCCAATGGGCTCGGGCTTCGGTACATGGTTGACTGGGTGGGGGTGGGCGGTCTTCGGGTCAGATCACAAGAACGAATCGCGATCCTGGCAGACGTCGTCGGGATCCCAGTCGTGTGGCTGCGCCATAACCTGGGAGTCGAATGCCAAAGGGGTGCGCAGCGGTGGTTCGAATGGCGAGGGCAGTGTTGGACGTTCTCGCCATCGTTGCGCAGAACCCGAATCCAGTATTGCCCGCGTTGCCTTCGGGAGCGATCGATCTGCAGGAGTGCATGGGAGATCACGGGGGCATTTGCGTGCGAGCGACATCGGCTATTGCTGTCCGAACGATGTCCACATTGCAAGGCCATGGTGAGCTGGGACCGACCCGCCCCGGAGGTCTGTCGGTGTGGCCACTATCTGTCGGCAGCGGATGTGGCTGAGGTTTCCGAAGAGCAACTGGAATGGGTGAGGACGCTCTTGGATTCAGCAGGAATCGGAGGGGCGTGTCGCTCGGCCGATGGCCACGAGCTTCCTAGGTGGTTTTCTGCGCTAACGGCGGATGGCTTGTTCTCTATCGTCCACGCAGCAGGTGTGAAGGAGGACGATGGTGCTACTCCACCTCGCGAGCTGTCGAGGTGTGTGCCGGCCCCGGGCGAAGTTGCCAAGATCGTCGAGCGTGGAATCAAGCGGCTCCAGGCGATCGGTGAATTGCGCCGTCCCTGTTCGACGGAGATGCGGTCTCTTTTGCATGAGGATGGGTTCGAACGGATCCTGAGGCGAAATACCCAGCAGGCAGACCGTGACGTGACCCTTGACTTGCTGGCCTGGATGCGCAATCGGCCTAAGCATGGCACCAGCCTGACGGGGCGAAAGGCGCGCGGTCAGCTTCGGCTCTTCACGTGAGGACGGTGCGACCGCAGCTGGTCGGGCTTCCGGATGTGCTGGCATTGGAGTCCCCCGCGTCATGGGTGACACGTGCCGCACTCAGCCAGGGTGCCACTCTGAGGGAGTTCACTGCCTTCTTAGGCGTGGGTTCTCGAGATGTTGACCAGGACTGGCTTCGCCCTGGCCTGGGACAGCGCTTGTCGGTTTGTGGTCTGTCAAAAGGTGCGTTTGCTGCCACCCAGCGCGTTATGGCGGCGACGCAGCGTTTGGATCCAGGCGGGCACCGACTGCTTCTCTGGACGAAGCGGGGCAGGCCGCGGTACCGGGTATGCCCTCTATGTGCTCGATCGCAGAGGGCGCCGTACTTCGGTATCCACTGCCGCTATGCCGCCTGGTGCTATTGCCCTGAGCACCATTGCTTGTTGGAAGACGCATGTTGGTCATGCCGATCGCAGATCGAGTTGCCGTGGAGCCTGGTCCGTACGGATGGCCTCGCCGGCAAGTGCGCGTACCTCAGCGAATGCTTTCTGTGTACCCGCAGGTTTGGCGACGGGCCCGTCATCCGGCTTTCGGAGATGGGCGCAATGCCTTCGGTCTTCTCACTTCAGCTGGAAAATGGTCGCGCGCTGCTGGCAGCGCTCTATCGAAACGAGGCTGTTCTCAACGGCAGGTCGCGACCGATCTCGGCAATTCGGCAAGTCGAAGCACTGGGCTTGCTGAGGAACAGCAATTCCAACCCGCTCGCCGACTGGTGGCGGCAAAGGTGTCGCGAGTAGTCACAGGGCGAAAAGGAGCGACGCAGCTGCGCGACTCATTCTTTCGTTGGAGCGCCAGGCGCGTTCACCTTCACCCACTGGATCCCGTTGTCCCGAGCTGTGGTTGATGAGTAGGTCTCACTTGTGCCGATAGGCTGTCCATTGGCCGCCTTCAGTACGAAGTATGGCTGCCCGTTCTTCGCGGTGAGCCTGTCATAGCGCGCATCTAGTGGTGCATTAACTTTCACCGACGCGATGCCGCTCTCAGCACTCTGCTTGGTGGTGTAGCGCTCGCTGGTTAGAACGGTTTCGCCGTTTCCGCCTTTGAGATTGAACATCCATTGGGTGCCAGAGGCCTTGAGATGAAAGTACGCAGCCATTTAGTCCCCTCGTTTGTTGAGTAGGGCTACTCTGAACCTCGTGGTTTTCAAAGGCAAGGTGGATGGACACCTACCCCCATTCCTGGGTGGGCATGACGGCCGGTCTACTTGGGTCGTTCTGCGCAGCAGAGCGAGTTTTTTGAAGGAAGCGGAACCATATTCTGAGCACCTAGGTAGGGGCCGCAGCGTCTGAGCAGAAGTCGCCATTGCGGCGAACTGCCGCCAATGTCGCGAGGTCAAAGACCTTCTTTATCCTCTCCGAGAATCGAAGAATATGCATCGACCGGATGCAAGCCTCCCTGATACCTCATCCCCAAATCTTCCGGTGTGTAGTCGTCAGTCGGCCAAATGCCACCAGCGAGAAACCGTTGCAGGTGAAAGCTGGAGAACTCGTCTTCCTCAGCGCGCTGCGATCCATCGACCCTTTTTGCAAACGCCCTCATGGTGACGCCTGCAACCACATCGGCTACTTGAATGGAAGGCTCTTCATGTGAGGCTGCAAAGCGAATGTCGCGAATCGGCAGCTGTGCGGGATGCTTCCTCTCGTCGTAGCCAACCTCAATGCCTGATAGGCGAGAGTCCATAAAGAGGCGGAGTTGATGTTCCTTGAGACGGAGGGTCTTGGCTTCGTCATGAACGAGAGCAAATCCGTTTGGATGTCGCTTCGCCCATTCGTACGCCAAGCTGAAGGTGCTTGGAATGATCGGATCCAAGGTGTACTTGTCGTTGCTTTCGCCGTCGAGTACGTCTCGGACTATGGTGCGACTGAAATCGAGAGGTAATAGAAACTCGTCGCAGACTTCCCGATGGATAGACGGGATGGCGGAAGTCAACAGACCAAGCTGCTGATAGAAGCCAGCGATGTTGCTATCGCTGGCCTGTCGAACCATTGAAACGAAGGATCTTAAGAATGCTAGACGCTGCTCCGGACCGACTAGCTCATGAAGGACAGCGTAGATCCGATTGGCCATCACGATATTCAAACCATCTTGATAGAGGTCGAAGTTCATCTCATGCGCGACGTTCTCAATTAGCAGGTCTACGACTTTCGTGACGACCATGTACTCTTTGTTGATCACGAAAGTGCGAACTCTCGAAGGCTCCATCAATGGATGTGAAAAGAACTGCGCTAGGCGGGCCAGCCCGCTTCTCCGACGAAGAAGCGCTGTCAAATGCACTTCTGCCGCATTCGTTGCGATTGTTGAGAGAAGAGTCTGGGCCTCGCCTACTGCATAGTCGGTAAATGCCAAGACAAAGACCGGCTGTTGAGGATCGAGCAACTCTGGCCCGGTATTTCCAGCCTCATCTCCATACACGACAGTAGGAGCTGAATCTGTGCTTGGTGTGGCGATGACCTTATCCACTTGCGCAGCCTGTAATGGTCGATTTGTGTGAAGGTCGGTGTCCCAACTTCAAATCCAGAGGCTACTCTTCGTCTTCAGAGTCGAGAGCTTCCTTCTCTCTTAGCTGCCGCTCGATTCCTTGCTCCGCCGCGCGAAGCAACACGGAGAACATCTCGTGTGCAGGGTCAGTGCGGCTCAATCCAGCCAGCATTTCCTTTGAATAGTCCCTCAGGCGAACATCTTCGTTATAAGGCTCTCCGGGTGTCGTCGACCGTCCTCCGGAGAGCGTCGCTCCTATCAGAGCGGAGGTCATGGTGCCAACGGCCTCCTCCCCCACCATTTCGGCAGCGCTGATCACATCTCTGATAAACGTAGGGCTTTCGTATAGCAGCGTGTTCTGGGCGGCCCCCAAAACGGCGGCTATCACCTTCACGTGATCCGACCCACCTTGTTTCATCCAGTCGACCAGCACTTCCAGCAGTGGCTGATCGAACTTCCCACACAGCACTGCGACAAGTTCGCCGATCTCAAAAATGCCATGGGTGCTGCCAACCATCCGCAATGCGTTGTCTAACAGGTGGCGCAGACGCCGCTCGCCCCCGGGCTTTTCCAATAGTCCCAATCCACCGCTCTTTGCATCGGCCGCATCGCCGAGGTACTGAGGTTCTACTGGACGATAGCTCCAGTCTTTGCACATGCTTGCAACGCGAAGCCGGACCAAGAACATTCGAGAGACAGCATCTGGATCGATGCTCATCACTCTTTTCAAGAACTTGAGAACCCAGTAGTCGTCAAGCCGGTTCAACTTGACGAGCTTGCGGACGAGGAGCTTTAGGCGGCCAGCATCTATAGATGCTGCCGGAATGGTGTTCTCGTGACTCAACCACATGAAGATTTCATGAACGGAGCGTCCTGCCAGCCTAAGGTCGACGTCACAAATAAGGTCGACGGCCAACGGCGGATCTACCTTTGCCACGGTGTGCGAAACGCTTCCCGTCAGGGCCAATACGGACGGCTCCTTGGATCGGAAGATCTGACGTAGGAGCGCGACGTCTTCCTCGATATATCGCTCACTGGGTGTCTGTCTTCCGTATGCTTCCGCGACTAGCCTCAATGCCTCGGCAGACTCGCTTTCCTTGAGTAGTTCAGAGATCAGCAAACGTCCTTCTGGTTTGCCGACTAGTTGTCCGAGGGCGGCTCCAGCATAGGAAGCGAGGGGAGAAGCATCGTTGTCGCGATACCTCCGAAAGATCTCAAGCGCGAAGCCAGGCACCTCTGTGATCAAACGATTGATCAGCATGAACGGGGAGCCATATCCCGAATGCGCAACTTCTGCAATGACGCGAAGCCACTGATCGACGTATTCGTAGGCTCTGTCGCCGACGGGCATGCTTTGGAAAGATCTGCAATGAGCGTTGTTTGGGCTGCTTCGTGGGCTTCGCGCCGCCCGGACTCTGAGATTCGGTAGGTTTCAGTCCCCCAACCATCAATCAGCGCACGGACGAGGCGGGTGGGAAGATCTCTGTCGAGCAACGAGAGAATCTTTTTTGCCAAAGGCTTCGTTTCCGTTGGCCCGTAGAACGCATGCCAACCAACCGACTTCGCGGCGCGCACTAGCACGATAGGGTTTATCTGGTTACCGGTCAGCACTTGGAAGAGTCGCTGCAAAGTGGTGAGATGCGCAGCATTCCAAACCTCTCGCTCTTGGGTGTGCATGGGCCCACGCACTGCTTCACTAAGAGTAGTCGCTGCCAAGAAGCCCATTCGTGGGTCTCGGTCGGAGACGCGCGTGAGCAACGAGGAGATGATCTCCTCACGAATCTCCTTGGCATGGTGCAAGGGGAGTTGGTATCGCGTGATGGTGTACGCGCGAGAGGTTGCCGTCGTCGACTCCATCTCTGTTCCCAAGGCCCCTTCAAGGATTGCGAACGGTGTGTAGGCTCCTTGGAGAGAGTGCGGTCGCTCAAGTAGCGAGAGGGCGAAACGTACGACTTTGTTGACTACCTCGACTGGCTTGTTCGGTTCGAACTCTGCAAGTTCTTTGAGGATCCGAATGCCGTGGCGCGGATGTTGATTCAGCGCTCGGTTGTCGGTCCTGCCTGCTTTCCAAAGCAGGCCGCAGGCTTCCTCTAGGAACTCAATCGTGTAGGCAGCGTTGCGCAGCATGCCGCACACGGGCGAGCTGTCTCCGTGCCCCTCTTTTATCAGGCGTCGAGCGAACTCGATGGCAAATCGTGGCTGGTAGTACGCGACTGCTTCAACGGCCGCAACGTGTGCGTTGACGTAGTCGTCTCTCCATTGAAGCTTTGGTGCAATGCTTTCAAGCACGACTCCGTCTTTTGTCTCCCCATCGTTGAGACGCCACTCCAAGCGTCCTAGATTCACTAGGAGATGCTTCAGGTGCTCGGGGCTCGCAACATCAAACACCGCGATGGCTCGATCGTTGGCTTTTCTGTCTGGCCCCACGTGATTCCGTTGAATGACCGAATCGGCGAGCAGGTCTGGAGCAACGCGATATCTGCGACCTCGCTTGAACAGCACGCCGGCCTCTATCAACAAGCGCAGCAAGCGCGCAGAGTCCCCGGGTGGGACGCCTTCGGCGTCCTGTATGAGCTTGAGCAGGTTTGGATCGTCAGGGACGACTGGTTGAACTAGGCTCACGATGCGAAGAACCGCCTGCAGCCGAGCGGAGTCCTGCCCAGTGGTAATGCTGCCCGTGATGACGTCTTGCAGTCTTGCGAGGACGTGATCCTGAAAGGCTTGGACATTCCCCATCAAAAGCGGTGCGATCTTCTCTCGCGCGACGACTTGTGCTCCCAATACCGTCGCCAGCGGCAAGCCATACGTTGCTTCGGCAATAGACGGCGCGGTCGCTATCGGACCGCCTTCCTTCTTCAGTACCTCTTCTGCGAGCGTCTTTGCCTCTGCCTTGCTGAGATGGCTCAGGCGAACGACTTTTACCTGTGGTTCGGACAAGCTGAAAGTTGCTGCCTGATGCTTAAGTGCTTCCGTCCCGTACGGTCGCAGCGAAAAAAGCAGTCGAACATTTGTGTTCGAAGCGGCATGGCGAAGCAGCACGCCGAGGTCTTCGCGATCATGTGCATCGTCCACGACTATGAGCAGTGGTTTGCTGCCCAATTGCTCTAGATGCTTGGCTTGGATCTCTTCAGTCGGGGAGGCGAACCAGATTGCTCTGTGCGGCTGTGACTTGGATGCCTGCAGAACTGCTTCGCGCAGCAGCCTTGTCTTTCCATAGCCAGGCCCGCCGACGAGCAAGGTGAGTAAGGTTTGCTCGTTTGCGAGGTGACCAAGAAGGCTTCGCTCATCGTCGCTGCGGCCGACTAGTTCCCACTGGTGGTGGAAGAGGCGGTCGTCGGCTAGGAATGGCTTGAAAAAGTCTTCCTTTGACAGGAATGGGCCAGCTTCATTGATGCCGAGAAGATCATTGCGGTGCCCGCGAAAGAAGATGTCGACAAGGTCAATCTGGTCTCTTTCGGGCAAGGTGCGCAGCTTGTAGGAAATATCTTCTCGATCCCACAGTTCCCAGCCTTTGTGCTTTGCGACCGCGTCGCGTGCATCTGGGCTCGCAGTTGTGGAAAGCAGAAGAACTCTGAGCTGCGCCTCGAAAGTTTGATCCGCGACAGCGGCATGAACTTTGTGCGCGCCAAACTTTTCCACCCGCTTGCATTGAAAGGAGTGCACACCGAATTCGCCGGTCGCGAAGATGTCTATTCCTTTCTGCTCGTGTCCTTGGGCTCCATACGGATGAACGATTCCTCGGCCCCGATAGAGCCGCTCCAGAAGAAAGCGACAAAAGCGCTCGAAGCTTTCGGGCGATAGCGCGTGGAGTGGAAACGGACGGTCGAACGCTATGGCGGTCTGAATCTCCGCCTGCCTGACGCCAGCGTAGCCCGCTGTCTTGCCTAGGAGTGCTTCGTCCGCTTTTAGGGCGTTTGCCAAAGCTGGAATGTCGGCGGAGCGGGGCCGCGATAGGCCTTTCTCCCATCGGCTGATGGTCTGCTGCTTGACTCCGAGGGCAACGGCCAGATCCTGTTGTTTCGCAAATCCCGCCTCAACCCGCAGACGGGCGACCATCGCTCCGAACGCCCCGTAGGCCGCACTGCCTTTTGTGTCACTCAAGTGTGTCCCCTGTATCGCACACAATAAAGATTGTGCCATACTGGAGGTGATTTACCCCGTGGGGCCGCGATGGCAAAGCAAAATGATCCTGAGCTAAGGCAGTCCAGATCCGGGCCAGAAGGCCCCTACTGCGAGTTCCGCAACGACCGAGAGCGGCGCAACGCGTTGGTGTCCAGAGATGTCCGGCTGGTGTTGTGTCGGCTCACGACAATCCTTGGAATCGTTGCGGTCGCGGCCATGTCGCCCAATCCCGCAAGCCTGTTGGCGCGCTTGACCGCGCTTTTGTAGCCCGGGCCGGTGGGCTGAATTCAGAACTGAGCGGCGACAAATGCCCAGAATTCGGTTCTAAGCGGCATCCTGGTTCAGATCGTCTTGACCTTGGTCCAGCTAGGCTGTTGATTCGTAGGGATCCGAATGACAGTCCTTAACGGCTATCTACACGAGGCGTTGTGCCCGGTTCGCTCGACAGGTCGTCGGGGCTTTCACCGGGTGCCGGTGGACGTGCCGGTACCCGATAGCTCTCGCTGGCCCAGGCGCCGAAGTCAACGTTCTTGCAGCGTTCACTGCAGAAGGGGCGGTTGGGGTTGTCGGGCGAGTAAAGGCTTTCGCCGCCGCAGGTCGGGCAGGTGACGATGCGGCGCTTCGCAGGCGGGGAGGGCGCGTCGGAACTCATCTCAATCGCTCAGGAGCAGAGGGTGAGTTCGAAGCTGGTGTCCACGCCGGCGGGTTTCAAGCGGCCTTCGGCGTCTTGTCGCATCAGCCGCACGAGCACCATCAGGCGGTGCCCGCTGATCTCGGGAATCAGCTGGGCGGTCGGATCGATGCGCAGGCGCAGAAGGTTGAAGACGCGGCCCGCCGGCAGGCTTTGCTGGAACTGGCCGCCTTGCGTCACGACCTTGTGCGGTGTGCCTGCGTCGCGCAAAAGACCCAGGAGCACCTTCAGGGCTTCCGCCAGCGGCATCAAGGTGCCGACCCAGTGGCTGAGGTCGGCACGACGGCGGGCCGGGTCCTGTTGCTGCCAGGCGTAATAGGCCGGCAGGTCGAACTCGCAGGTGCCGCCAGGGATGCTGATGCGGCTGCGCACGCTCATCAGCCACTCGTTGCTCGTGAGGGCGTGGCCGGCTTTGCCGGGCACCTGGTTGAGGCCGTTGAAGGCGTGGTCGATCTTGCCGACGACCTGGTCAAGCACGGCGTCGGACACCGAGGGATTGCCGCGGTAGCTGTTGAGCTGGCTGCGTTGGCGCTCAAGGTCTTTCAGCAGGTCGGATTTGAGGTCGGCGCGCGAGGCGACGTCCATGATCTCGAACAGCGTGGCGAGGGCGTAGTGGTGATCGACCGTCTCGTCACGCGGCATCAAGCGGCCCAGGCGGTCGAACAGGTGTTCGAGCCGCAGCATGGTGCGGATGCTTTCGTTGAAGGGGTACTCGTAGAGGATCAAGTTGGACGCGCTCCGCTCGACCGGCGGGATTGTTCCACAGGGGCCCATTGGGCCAGCAGCATGTCCACGTGCTGCGCAAGTTCGTCGAGTGTGAGTCCGTCGTTGTGGATCACCGCGTCGGCGCAGGCGCGGCGGCGCTCGCGGCTGGCCTGCTGGGCAATGACGGCGAGTACCGCCTCGCGCGTCCAGCCGGAGCGGCTCATCACGCGCACGACCTGCGTTTCGTTCGAGCAGTCGACCACCAGCACGCGGTCGACACGGGTGCGCCAGTGGGTTGACTCTGCCAGCAGCGGTACGTCGAAGACCGTGGTCCTGCCCGAGGCTGCGAGGGCCTGACGGTTGCATTCCAGGCCGATCATCGGGTGCAGAATGGCTTCGAGGCGGCCCTTGGCTTGTGCGTCCGCGAACACCAGTTCGCGCATGCGGGCACGATCAAGGCCGCCGCTGCTGTCGATGACGTCGGAACCGAAGGCTTCGCGGATCGCCTCGATTGCCGCGCCGCCGGGCAGGGCCAGCGATCGGGCAATGGCGTCGGTGTCGATCAGGGCGGCGCCGCGCTCGACGAGCAGGCGCGCCACGGTGCTCTTGCCGCTGCCGATGCCGCCGGTCAGGCCGATGTGCGCGCCGCGAGGTGTCTGCATTGCTCGTTGTCTGCTGACGTCAGGCCCAGCCCAGCCACCCCAGCACACGTTGCGGCCCTGCCAACATCACCGCGATGCCCCCGCCCGCGAGAAACGGCCCGAAAGGCACATAGCGCCCTTCGCGCAAGCCGCTGGACAGCTTCATCCCGATGCCGACGATGGCGCCGATCACCGAGGCACTGAGCACGATCGGCAGGATCATCTGCCAGCCCAGCCAGGCCCCCAGCGCGGCGAGCAGCTTGAAGTCACCGTAGCCCATGCCTTCCTTGCCGGTGGTGAGCTTGAAAAGCCAGTACACCGACCAGAGCGACAGGTACCCCACGATGGCGCCCCAGAGGGCTTGTGGCAAGGGGACGGTCAACCCGAGGAGGCTGCACAACAGTCCCCCCCCACAGCAGAGGGAGGGTGATGACGTCGGGGAGCAGCGTCGTGTCCCAGTCGATGCCTGACAGCGCGATGAGTGCTGCGACTGCACCGCACCACGCCAGCGCCGTCCATGTCGGCCCGAAGCGCCAACCCACAGCAGCGAAGAGGGCTGCCGTGATGAGTTCGACAAAAGGGTAGCGCAGGGAGATGGAAGTCTTGCAGGCCTTGCAGCGGCCTCTCAAGGCGAGATAGCTCGCGACGGGAAGGTTCTCGTACCAGGCGATCTGGTGACCACAGGCGGGGCAGCGGGAACGTGGGTGCGTCAGCTTGAGGACGGGTTGCGCGGCCAGTGCGTCTGCGAGTGACTTTCCGACTTGCGCTGTCTCGGTTGACGCTGGTGTACCGAAGACCCGCCGATGGGCTTCGAGGTCGGCCAGCTGCTGCGCAATATCGCCCCACCAACCGCGGTCCAACATGGCCGGCAGGCGGTGGATGACGACGTTCAGAAAGCTGCCGATGCACAGACCGAGCAGTGCGAGCACCCACGGCGACAGGAAGATGTCGCTGCCGAAGTTCGGCGCGAACACCTCCGTCAAACCACCGCGCCGAGCTTGAAGATCGGCAGGTACATCGACACCACGATGCCGCCGATCAGAGTGCCCAGAATCACGATGATGAAGGGTTCCATCAGGGACGACAGCCCCTTGACGGCTTCGTCAACCTCGTCCTCGTAGAACTCGGCAGATTTGCCCAGCATCGCATCAAGCGAGCCGGACTCCTCGCCAATGGCGCACATCTGAATCACCATGGTGGGAAACACACCCGTGGTTTGCATCGAGGCGGTCAAGCTGGCACCCGTGGAGACATCTTTTTGAATCTGCTCGGTTGCATCCTTGAAGACGGCGTTGCCGGAAGCGCCGCCGACAGAGTCGAGCGCTTCGACCAACGGAACACCGGCCGCGAACATCGTCGACAGCGTGCGAGTCCAGCGGGCCACCGATGATTTGTTGACCAGATCTCCGAACACCGGGACCTTGAGCAACAGGCGGTCCATGGTCCGTTGCATCTTTTCGGAGCGTTTCCATGACTCGAAGAAGAAATAGAGCCCGCCGCCGATGAAGCCGAAAATTGCCCACCAATACTTGGTGAAGATTTCCGACAGCCCGATGACGAACAGCGTTGGCGCTGGAAGGTCCGCGCCGAAGGACTTGAAGACGTCTTTGAACACCGGGATCACAAACAGCATGATGATCGCGAGCACCACAAACGCGACGACCATCACGGCCACCGGATAGATCAGTGCCGACTTGATCTTGTTCTTGATGGCCATCGTCTTTTCTTGATAGATGGCCAGACGGTCCAGCAACGTGTCCAGGATGCCGCCGGCTTCGCCGGCTTCGACCAGATTGCAGTAGAGCGCATCGAAATACAGCGGATGCTTCCGGAATGCCGCCGACAGGCTGGTGCCTGTCTCCACGTCGTTCCGAATGTCCAGCAGCAGTTTGGTCAGTTTCGCGTTGGTGCTGCCTCGCGCCACGATGTCGAAGGCTTGCAGCAGTGGCACACCGGCGCGCATCATGGTTGACAGCTGGCGCGTGAAGATCGCGATGTCTTTCTGCTTGATCGCCCTGCCGCCCGTCGTGCGACGCTTCTTCACCTTGGTGATCAGGATGCCCTGGCGGCGCAGGCTTGCGCTGACCATCGCTTCACCGCCCGCACGGATCTCCCCGCGGACCACCTTGCCGTTCTTGTCCTTGCCTTCCCATTCGAAGACAAATTCCTTGACGTTGCGTGCTGCGGTTGCTGCTGCAGTTGCCATGGTGTTTGCGAGGAGACTTTTCTCCTCGTCCCGTTGAGATGAGTTGTCGTAAAAGCGAAAAAGCCCGCTATTCGTTGGTCACCGAGATGACCTCTTCAAGCGTGGTGAACCCGCCGCGCACCTTCACCAGCCCAGACTGTCGCAAATCGCGGACGCCGTCGTTCGCGGCTTGTTGTGCGATGTCCATGGCGGTTCCTTCGGACAGGATGATGCGCTGAATCTCTTCGCTGACTGGCATCACTTGGTAAATGCCAACCCGGCCCTTGTAGCCGTTGCTACAGGCCGAACAGCCGACTGCTCGGTAGGGTCGCCAGCTTCCGTCCAGGTCGGCCTCGGAGTATCCGGCTTTCAGCAACGCCTCCCGTGGGTACTCGGCCGGCGCCTTACATGCTTCGCACAGTCGCCTGGCCAAGCGCTGCGCAGTGATCAGCAGGACGCTCGATGCGATGTTGAACGGCGCAACGCCCATGTTCAGCAACCGCGTGAGGGTGGTGGGCGCGTCGTTGGTATGCAAGGTCGACATCACCATGTGGCCCGTCTGCGCGGCTTTGATGGCGATGTCGGCAGTCTCCAGGTCGCGGATTTCGCCGACCATGATGATGTCCGGGTCCTGCCGCAGGAACGACTTCAAGGCTGCAGAAAAGCTCAGACCGGCCTTGTCGTTGACGTTGACCTGATTGATGCCGGGCAGGTTGATTTCGGCCGGGTCTTCCACTGTCGAAATATTGACGCCGGGCTGGTTCAGGATGTTCAGGCAGGTGTAGAGCGACACCGTCTTGCCGCTGCCGGTCGGGCCTGTGACCAGAATCATTCCGTAAGGACGCGCAATGCAAGCCAGCAAGCGCTCCTTTTCAATCTTTTCGTAGCCGAGCGCCTCGATCCCGAGCTTGGCGCTGGAGGGATCCAAGATTCGGATGACGATCTTCTCGCCGAACAGGGTTGGCAAGGTACTGACGCGAAAATCAATCGCTTTGCTGCCGAACTTCAGCTTCATGCGTCCGTCTTGGGGGACTCGCTTTTCGGCAATGTCCAACCTCGAGATCACCTTGATGCGGGACGCCAGCTTGTCCTTGATGGCAATCGGCGGCTGGGTGATCTCTCTCAGTTCACCGTCGATGCGAAAACGGACTCGGTAGTGGTATTCGTACGGTTCGAAGTGGAGGTCGGACGCGCGAGCGTTGATCGCGTCGATCAGCATCTTCTGCAGGAAGCGCACGACGGGTGCGTCTTCGACGTCGGCCGTGACTTCCTGTGTCTCTGTGCTCGCAGTGAC
This sequence comes from Rhizobacter sp. J219, assembly GCF_024700055.1. GTDB lineage: Bacteria > Pseudomonadota > Gammaproteobacteria > Burkholderiales > Burkholderiaceae_C > Rhizobacter. The sequence goes on along the minus strand of NZ_JAJOND010000001.1, from coordinate 2,832,237 downwards.
ATCGTCGTCCGAGACGTCGAATTCGAAGTCGCCACCGACGATGTTGTCGAGCGATTCGGTCGCACTGACGCCGGCCCCCTCCAGCATCTTCGAAAGCTTGTCGTGCTCGACGATGACCCACTCGGGCGACAGTTGTGTCGCGAACTTGATGCGCTCGCCAGCTTCCTGGTCTGTGGGGTCAGCGCCACCGATGAAAAGACGATTGCCGCGTTTTCCCAGCACCACAATTTGGTACTGGGCGGCCAGCTTTGCGTCGATGATCGCCCGTGGAAGCCGCTGCGGATCAATGGCATTGAGGTCCAGCAGCGGCAATGCCAGCGCGCTGGACAGTGTGTGAGCCAGTTCGGCCGGTGTGAGCGCGCCGGCGGCGAGTACCGCGGAGAGGAAGCTGGACTTCTTCTCTTTGGATGACTTGACCAGATCTTCTGCCGCTTTGGCGTTCAGCTTGCCGGCATGCACTAGAACCCGCGCAACACCAGACAGTGCGGATTGAGGGGCTTCGGCAAGGGTATCCACAGGTAGAGGTGTGCTTTACGTCACGATGGCAACATCAATTGATGATCGCCGATCTACCTGGGGCTGTAAACCTGAGCACTACGAGGCTGCGGCAAGAAGTCACGACTCACAGTGCCAACGCTGCAACAATTTGCTTCAGTGCCAATGAATCTGGTCGGGGTGAGAGGATTCGAACCTCCGGCCTCTACGTCCCGAACGTAGCGCTCTACCAGGCTAAGCTACACCCCGAAGAAAAGGGGCCTCGAGAAGGCCCGCTTTGGTTCGATCGGGTCAAGACGAGCGCTCAACCGATCGAGCGCAAAATTCTAGCAGAGCTTCTCGATAGCTCGTTTCGGGCAGTGCCGCCAAAGTGAGGCGGGCCTTGTCCGCCTCTTCACGAGCGGCATCGCGCGTCGCTTCGAGGGCGCCGGTCTGTCGAACGATGGCGACGATCTCGGAGAGGCGGCCGACCTCGCCCTGCTCAATTGCATGGCGGATCATCAATCGGTCGTCTTCGGGGGCGCGCTCCATGGCGATCAGCAGGGGTAAGGTGGGCTTACCTTCGCGCAAGTCGTCCCCGACGTTCTTGCCAAGTTCGTTGGTGGAGCCTTCGTAGTCGAGGAGGTCGTCGACGAGCTGGAACGCTGTGCCCAGGTGGCGGCCGTATGCGGCGCAGGCTTCCTCCATCTTCGGTTCCGCGTTGGCGAGAACGGCTCCCAACCGCGCGCTGGCTTCGAACAGTTTGGCTGTCTTGAAGCGGATCACCTTCAGGTAGTCGGCAACGGCCAGGTCGGGGTCGTGCATGTTCATCAGCTGCAGCACCTCCCCTTCCGCGATGACGTTGGTCGCGTCGGCCAAGACGTCCAGCACCCGCAACCGATCGACGGACACCATCATCTGGAACGCTCTCGAGTACAAGAAGTCGCCGACAAGGACGCTGGCCGCGTTGCCGAAAAGCGCGTTGGCCGTCGCTCGGCCGCGGCGAAGCGCTGACTCGTCCACGACGTCGTCATGCAGCAAGGTGGCGGTGTGGATGAATTCCACGATGGCGGCGAGTTCAAACCGCTCTCTTCCCCGGAATCCCAAGGCGTTCGCAAACAGCAACACCAGCATGGGTCGGATGCGCTTTCCGCCTGCGCTGATGATGTAGTGTGAGATTTGGTTGATCAGCACCACGTCCGAGGCCAGTCGTTGCTGGATGACCGCGTCGACCTCTTTCATCTCGGGCGCCATGAGGCGCAGGGGGTCGGTGGGCTGGGTCAAGATAAGGGGCTTGGGTTGCACAGCGAGCTCGGAAGGTCGTCTGATTATAGGAAGTCGGTGTCGTGCCCTTTGGTTGCGCCTCGCACGCGCCTGGGCCCACTTGGCCCGTTCCCGACTGGTCGAGCCCGAGCGTGACATGGCGTCACCGCCCGTGATACACTCGCGGGCTTCACGTTTTGCGTGAGGTGCTCGGTATTCTTCCGAGCAATCCATGAAAGGGCTGATATGTACGCGGTCATAAAAACCGGCGGCAAACAATACAAGGTTGCTGCGGGCGAAAAGATCAAGGTAGAACAGATTGCTGCGGACGTTGGCCAAGAGATCACGATCGACCAAGTTCTGGCAGTCGGCAACGGCGCGGACCTGAAGGTCGGGACTCCCTTGGTTTCCGGCGCGAGCGTCAAGGCCACGGTTGTGGCACAGGGCAAGCACGACAAGGTGCGCATCTTCAAGATGCGTCGCCGCAAGCACTATCAAAAGCGGCAAGGTCATCGCCAGACCTTTACCGAGCTTGAGATCAGCGCAGTGAACGCCTGAAAGGAGTCGAACCATGGCACAGAAAAAAGGCGGCGGTTCCACCCGGAACGGCCGTGATTCCCAGCCGAAGATGCTCGGCGTGAAGGTGTTTGGAGGCCAGACCATCCCGGCTGGCTCGATCATCGTCCGTCAGCGCGGCACCAAGTTTCATGCCGGCGCCAATGTTGGCACGGGCAAAGACCACACGCTTTTTGCATTGGTCGATGGCGAAGTGAGCTTCGCCATCAAGGGCCCGCGCAACCGTCAAACGGTGAGCGTGAAAGAACTGGGCTGAGACCTTCGCGTCGAGGCTTGGCTCACACGAGCCCCGGTTCGCCGGGGCTTTTGTTTTTGCGCATCTTTTGCGCCTGCGGCAGTGCTCCATTACCTTTGGAGTCTGTGTGACATCGGAACCGTTCAGTCATGAAATTCGTTGACGAAGCCACCATCGACGTGGCGGCCGGCAATGGCGGCAATGGCTGCATGAGCTTTCGCCGTGAGAAGTTCATCCCCTTTGGCGGGCCCAATGGCGGGGACGGCGGACGTGGGGGCAGTGTTTTCGCCGTTGGCGACCGCAACCTCAACACGCTGATCGACTTCCGCTACGCACGCAGACACGAGGCACGCAACGGTGAAAACGGGCGCGGGTCTGACCAGTACGGTGCTGCCGCCGAAGACATTGTGCTGCGCATGCCCATGGGCACCATCATCACCGACCTCGACACCGGGAACGTGATCGCTGAACTGTTGGTGCCGGACGAAAAGGTCTTGCTTGCCAAGGGCGGCGATGGCGGGTTCGGCAACCTGCACTTCAAGACCAGCACGAACCGCGCTCCCCGGCAAAAGACCCCGGGCTGGCCCGGTGAGCATCGCAAGCTCAAGCTAGAACTGCGGGTGCTCGCCGATGTGGGGCTGCTGGGCATGCCGAATGCGGGCAAGTCGACGCTGATTGCCGCGATCTCGAATGCTCGGCCCAAGATTGCCGACTATCCCTTCACCACCCTGCACCCCAATCTCGGTGTGGTGCGTGTCGCTGCGGAACAGAGCTTCGTCGTGGCCGACATCCCGGGCCTGATCGAAGGCGCGTCCGAAGGTGCGGGCCTCGGTCACCTCTTCCTGCGCCATTTGCAGCGCACCCACCTGTTGCTGCACGTGGTCGACATGGCGCCCTTTGACGACAGCGTCGACCCCGTCGCACAGGCCAAAGGCATCGTGGCCGAACTCAAGAAGTACGACCAGGCGCTGCACGACAAACCTCGCTGGCTGGTGCTGAACAAGCTCGACATGGTTCCTGTCGAAGAGCGAGAACAGCGGGTCAAAGACTTCGTGAAGCGCTTCAAGTGGAAGGGGCCGGTGTTCCAGATCTCGGCGTTGACGCGCGAGGGCTGCGAGCACCTGGTACAGGCGATCTACCAGCACGTCTCGAAGCTGAAGAACGTGGTGCCCGACGATCCCGATCCCCGTTTCGCCGACCCTACGCGTGACATCGAGCAATCGCCATGACCGACGCCCTGAAAAACGCCAAGCGCATCGTCATCAAGGTCGGCTCCAGCCTGGTGACCAACGAAGGTCGCGGCCTGGATGCACAGGCCATCGGCAACTGGTGCCGCCAGATGGCGGCGCTGGCCGGCCAGGGGCGCGAGGTGGTGATGGTGTCCAGCGGGGCGGTTGCCGAGGGTATGAAGCGCCTGGGCTGGGCGGCGCGGCCGAAGGAAATCCACGAGTTGCAAGCCGCCGCTGCCGTGGGGCAAATGGGCCTGGCACAGATCTACGAAACCCAGCTGCGCCACTACGATATGGGCAGTGCTCAGGTCCTGCTGACGCATGCCGACCTGGCCGACCGCGAACGTTACCTCAACGCTCGCTCGACGCTCTTGACCTTGCTCCGATTGAAGGTCGTGCCGGTCATCAACGAGAACGACACCGTCGTCAATGACGAGATCAAGTTCGGCGACAACGACACCTTGGGGGCGTTGGTGGCCAACCTCGTCGAAGCCGATGCGCTGATCATCCTCACCGATCAGAAGGGCCTGTATTCGGCCGACCCCCGCAAGGACCCGGATGCGCACTTCATCGATGAAGCCGAGGCGGGCACGCCGGAGCTGGAGCGCATGGCCGGCGGGGCTGGATCGAGCATCGGTCGCGGCGGCATGATCACCAAGGTGCTGGCGGCCAAGCGAGCCGCGAGCAGCGGCGCGACGACCGTGATCGCGTGGGGGCGTGAGCCCGATGTGCTGTTGCGCCTGGCGGCCGGTGAGGCAATTGGCACCGCGCTGACCGCGTCGACCCCGAAGCTCGCGGCGCGTAAGCAATGGATGGCCGATCACCTGCAGTTCCGCGGGGCGGTGGTGATCGATGACGGTGCGGTGGCCAAGCTGCGCGATGAGGGCAAGAGTCTCTTGCCCATCGGCATGGTCGAGGTGCAAGGCGAGTTCGTGCGCGGTGATGTGATCGCTGTGCGCGACAAGTCCGGCAACGAGATCGCGCGTGGCCTCGCCAACTACGCGAGTTCAGAGGCTCGCCTGATTGCGCGCAAGCCGTCGAGCGAGTTCGAGCGCCTGCTCGGCTTCACCGGGGAGCCCGAGATGATCCACCGCGACAACCTGGTGCTGGCCTGACGGTCAGGACGACGCCGGCTCCGGCGGGCCGCTTTCATCGAGTGGCGCCGTGTTGGAGTTGCCGGCGTCATCGCGGTGATGCGGGCGCATGCCTGAACGCAAATAGCGGTTGTGGTGGTTGTTGCGCGGCAGGAAGCGGGCCAGCTCGGTGAGCGCCATCTGGTACACGTCACGCTTGAACTCGATCACGAGATCGAGCGGCACCCAGTAGTCGTTCCAGCGCCAGGCGTCGAATTCCGGGTGGTCGGTGGCCCGCAGGTTCATGTCGCTGTCACGGCCCATCAGCTGCAGCAGGAACCAGATCTGCTTCTGGCCGCGATAGTGCCCGCGGGCATCGCGGCGGATGAAATGCTCCGGGACTTCATAGCGCAGCCAATCACGGGTGCGCGCGACGATGCGAACGTGCTCGGGCGACAACCCCACCTCTTCGTGGAGCTCGCGGAACATCGCCTGCTCAGGCGTCTCGCCGTATTTGATGCCCCCTTGCGGGAACTGCCAGGAGTGGGTGCGGATGCGCTTGCCCCAGAAAACCTGGTTCTTCGTATTGAGCAGGATGATGCCGACGTTGGGTCTGAACCCTTCTCGGTCGAGCATAATCAACCTCAAATTCTTTAATTGAATTCATTATTGCACCGGCTTTGCGGGAAGTGACCCCGCGGGTTTCCCCAGCCCTGCCGTGCAAACCTGCCCATCTCCCCCGGTTCCCTGCTCATGAAAGCTTCTCAGTTTTTCATTTCAACGCTCAAGGAAGCACCCGCCGACGCCGAGGTCACCAGCCACAAACTGATGATGCGGGCCGGTTTGATCAAACGTCTGGGCGCGGGTATCTACAACTACATGCCGATGGGTTTGCGGGTCATCCGCAAAGTCGAAAACATCATCCGCGAGGAAATGAACCGGGCGGGGGCCGTCGAGCTTCTGATGCCGGTCGTCCAACCCGCCGAGCTGTGGGAAGAAACCGGCCGCTTCCAGAAGATGGGGCCCGAGTTGCTGCGTGTGAAAGACCGGCACGAGCGTGACTTCATCATCCAACCGACGTCGGAAGAGGTCATCACCGACATCGCCCGGCAGGAGCTGCGCAGCTACCGCATGCTGCCGAAAAATTTCTACCACATCCAGACGAAGTTCCGCGACGAGCGTCGGCCGCGCTTCGGCGTGATGCGTGGGCGTGAGTTCACGATGAAGGACGCGTACTCGTTCGACCGCGACGTCGCCGCGGCCGGTAAGAGCTACGACGCGATGTATGCGGCGTACGTACGCATCTTCGAGCGCATGGGCCTCGTGTTCCGCGCTGTGGCGGCCGACACCGGCGCGATCGGCGGTGACCGCTCGCACGAATTCCAGGTGATCGCCGATACCGGCGAAGACGCCATCGCCTATTGCCCTGATTCCGACTACGCCGCCAACGTCGAGCTGGCCGAAGCACTGCCGCTGATTTCTCAGCGCGGTGCGGCGACGCAGGTACTGAGCAAGACGCCGACACCGGGCAAGAGCACCTGCGAAGACGTGGCCGAGCTGCTCAAGCTCCCGCTGTCGCAGACGGTGAAATCGCTGGTGCTCGCGACCGACGAGAAGAACGACGACGGCGAAGTGCGCAAGACCACCGTGTGGCTCTTGCTGGTGCGCGGCGACCATAGCCTCAACGAGGTCAAGGCCGGCAAGATCGACGGTCTGAAGGAAGGCTATCGCTTTGCCACCACCGCCGAGATCGAAGAACACTTCGGCTGCAAGCCGGGCTACCTGGGCCCGATCGGGATGAAGAAGCCGGTGCGCGTCGTGGCCGACCGCACGGTGGCGGCGATGAGCGATTTCGTCTGCGGCGCCAACGAAGCCGACTTCCACTACACCGGTGCCAACTGGGGCCGTGACCTGCCCGAGCCTGCGGTGGTGGCCGACATCCGCAACGTGGTCGAGGGCGACCCTTCGCCCGACGGCAAGGGCAAACTCGCCATGCAGCGCGGCATCGAGGTCGGCCACGTGTTCTACCTCGGCACCAAGTATTCCAAGGCGATGAACGCCAGCTACCTCGACGAGAACGGCAAGCCCCAGCTGCTTGAGATGGGTTGCTACGGCATCGGCGTCACCCGCCTCTTGGGCGCGGCCATCGAGCAGAGCCATGATGAACGCGGCATCATCTGGCCGCTGTCGATGGCGCCGTTCAGCGTGGTGCTGTGTCCCATCGGCTACGACCGCTCGGCGGAGGTCAAGGCCGCCGCCGACCGCCTGCACGACGAGTTGCAGGCGCAGGGGGTCGACGTGATGCTCGACGACCGCGGCGAGCGTCCGGGTGCGATGTTTGCCGACTGGGAGCTGATCGGCGTGCCGCACCGTGTGGTCTTGTCCGACCGCGGCCTGAAGGAAGGCAAGGTCGAATACCAAGGGCGTCGCGACGCGCAGGCCACGGCTGTCGCTGCCGCTGAACTGGGCGCCTTCCTGAAAGGCCGGCTCGCGGCATGAGCGTGACGAGCGGGCTGGGTCGGCGGCAGGTGCTCGCCGCTGCAGCCTGGCCGGCGCTGCTGTTCTCCACGCCTGCCGTTCGGGCCGGCGCGCAGGTCGAGGAGCCGATGGCCGATGCCGTGCGCTCGGCGTTGTCGGCCGCCATCGCCAACAGCGCGCCGCCCAAGCCGGCGTTCGACCACATCGAAGAGCGCCTCGCCTACCTGAAATGGCTGGGCGAGATGAGCAACCGCTTGAAGAAGCGCAAGGCCGAGCACGTGGCGCGCGTGGAGTTCCTCGAAACCGTCTGGTACGAGAGCATGCGGGCCGGGCTGGAGACCTCGCTGGTGCTGGCGGTGATCCAGGTCGAGAGTGGCTTTCGCAAATACGCCATCAGCCGTGTGGGTGCACGCGGCTACATGCAGGTGATGCCGTTCTGGGCGCGCCTGATTGGCGATGGCGACGTGGCGAGGCTCTTTCACATGCAGACCAACCTGCGCTTCGGTTGCGTGATCCTGCGTCACTATCTCGATCGCGAGCGTGGCGACCTCTACATGGCGCTCGGCCGCTACAACGGCAGCCGCGGTAAGCCGGAGTACCCGAACCTGGTGTTCGGTGCCCGCAAGGCCTGGGCGTTCAAGCCGGGCTGAGCGGGCCGCTCAGAGCCCGGCCCAGGGCTTGGGCTGCGCTTCGCCGACGCCGAGCAAGGCCAGCACCCGTTCGACCGAATCGTCGACCACCTCGTCGAGCGTTGCGGGCCGGTGGTAGAAGGCGGGCAGCGGCGGAAAGACGACGCCGCCCATCTCGGTCACGGCAGTCATGTTGCGCAGGTGCGCCAGGTTGTACGGCGTCTCACGTGCCAACAGCACCAGACGCCGGCGCTCCTTGAGCGTGACGTCGGCGGCGCGGCTGATGAGGTTGTCGGACAGGCCGTGCGCAATCGCGGCCAGCGTCTTCATCGAGCAGGGCGCGATGACCATGCTCTCCACCGGAAACGACCCGCTCGCGATGGCGGCACCCACATCGGCCGGGTTGTAGGCGGCGTGGGCTAGCGCTTCGAGTGCCTTGCGGTCGAGGCCCAACTCATGGTGCGCGTTGAGCACCCCCGCCGGGCTGACCACGAGGTGCGTCTCGCGGCCGGCGGCCTTCAGGCGCTGCAGCAGCTTGAGCCCGTACACCGCGCCGGTGGCGCCGGTGATGCCGACGACCACACGGCCAGGTGCTGTGTGGGTGGCCAAGCTCAGGCCTGGTTGCCCAGGACCTGCTGCAGCTCACCCGCTTGGTACATCTCCATCATGATGTCCGAGCCGCCGATGAACTCACCGTTGACGTACAGCTGCGGGATCGTCGGCCAGTTGGCGTACTCCTTGATGCCCTGGCGCACGCCGTCGTCTTCCAGCACGTTGAAGGTCTTGAGGTCGTTGACGCCGCAAGACTTGAGGATCTGAACGGCGCGGCCGGAGAAGCCGCACATCGGGAACTGCGCCGTGCCCTTCATGAAGAGCACCACACGGTTGTTCTTGACGAGGTCGTCGATGCGTTGTTGAACGTCGCTCATGGTCGTGGCCGGCAGTCAGCCGGCGAATCAAATGGGGATAGGCGAGGTTATACGGCAAACAGGCCGTGGCCGAGCCCACGGCCCGGCAAGCCCACGCAACTCAGAACGAATACGAGACGCCGAGTTGCAGCAGGGGCGCAAAGCGCAGGTCGCGCACGGTGTCGTCGAGGCTGGAACTGCCTGACACCGGCTTGCCCAAACGCGCTGCCGATCGCGACGTGCCCATCAGGCCGATGTCGGCCGACAAGCCCCAGCCGCCCTTGCTGGACCAGCCGGTGTAGCCCAGGCCCAGGTAGGGCTGGGTGCTGGCTTCGCTGTTGTCGCCGGCGATGCGCCGGTCGAGCAAGGAGGGGCTGCTCCAGACGGAACTGCGGGCACCGAGCAGCACGCCGCTGGTGGCGCGCCAACCGCCGGCGGTGCCCAGCCAGGGGCGGCTCAGGTAGTAGTCGCCCATCAGGCTGAGCGTGTTGATCTTTTGCTGGTCGGATTCGCCGACGCTGAGGTCGTTGCGTGCGGTGGTGGTGCCGATGGCCAAGCGGGCCTTGAGCCCTTCCCAGGCTTGCGCCTGGCTTTGCGGTGCCGCTTCGTTGGCGTGTGCGCAGGCTACCCCGAGGGTCAGGGTCAGCGCGGCGAGCCAGCGGTGGGAAGCGGGGCGCATGGGGCGTAGTCGAAGAACGAAACGGCTGCGATCAAAAGTCATGCTACGCCCCTTGCCGGAGCCTTGGAAGTTTCTTACGTCATTTGGAGGAGGCCCGGACTGGGGGTTGTGCAGCAATGCCGCAACACCGGCACGCCACTGTCTCCTTAAGACCACCGTGCACCAGTGCAACGGCCGATTCCCGCCAGGTCCTGTCGGGTTTGGACGTCGTCAAAGCCATGCGCCTCAAGCAGCCGGTGGACGGCGTCGGCCTGGTCGTACCCGTGCTCCAGCAGCAGCCAAGCGCCGCGGCTCAAGTGGGCCGGCGCGCCCGAGACGATGGTGCGCAGGGCGTCGAGGCCGTCGGCGCCGGAGGTAAGCGCCAGCAGGGGCTCGTGGCTCAGGGCGGGAAGGTGCTCGTCTCCCGTGGCGATGTAGGGCGGGTTGCTCACGACGAGGTCGAAAGTACCGTTCCCGACGCTGCTCCACCAGTCGCCGAGCAGAAAACGGACATCGAGGCCGAGGCGTCGGGCGTTGCTGGAGGCGACCTGCAGTGCGTCGTCGCTGGCATCGACAGCGGTGACCACGGCGGCGGGGTGGCGGTGCTTGAGCGCCAATGCGATGGCGCCGCTGCCGGTGCCGAGGTCGAGCACGCGCGGTTGGGGCGGGCCGGCCTGCAGCCGGGCCAGAGCCCAGTCGACCAGGGTCTCGGTGTCGGGCCTCGGGATCAGCACCGCCGGCGTGACCTGCAGCGTCAGGCCATGGAACTCCTTCTCGCCGGTCAGGTACGCCACCGGTTCACCGCTTGCCCGGCGTTGCATCAGCTGCTGGACTGCGGTGCGCTGAGGCTCGGTCAGCACCGCGTCATCGTGGGCCAGCAGCCAGCTGCGCGGGCGTTGCAGCACGTGCCCGAGCAGGAGCTGCGCATCGAGCCGGTCGACGCCCAGCCCGCGGGCTTGCGCCAGCGCGGTGGCAACGTCGTTCACAGACCACGCCCTTCCAGCTCGGCCAGCTGCTCGGCCGCACGCGCGGCTTGCAGGGCGGCGATCACGTCGTCGAGGTCACCTTCCATGATGGCTTGCAGCTTGTAGAGCGTGAGGTTGATGCGGTGGTCGGTCAGCCGGCCCTGCGGGAAGTTGTAGGTGCGGATGCGGTCGCTGCGGTCGCCGCTGCCGATCAAGCCCTTGCGGGTGGCGGCTTCCTTGGCGGCGCGTTCGCTGCGGTCCTTTTCACGCAGGCGTGCGGCCAGCACGGCGAGGGCCTTGGCCTTGTTGCGGTGCTGGGAGCGGTCGTCCTGGCATTCGGCGACGAGGCCGGTGGGCAGGTGCGTCACGCGAATGGCACTGTCGGTCTTGTTCACGTGCTGGCCGCCGGCCCCGCTGGCCCGGAAGGTGTCGATGCGCAGGTCCGCCGGGTTGAGCTGGATTTCCTCGGCTTCGTCGGGCTCGGGCATCACGGCGACCGTGCAGGCGCTGGTGTGGATGCGGCCTTGCGCCTCGGTGGCCGGCACGCGCTGCACGCGGTGGCCACCCGATTCGAACTTGAGCCGGGCATACACGTCGTCGCCTTCAACGCGCAGCACCACTTCCTTGTAGCCACCGAGGTCGGAGCTGTTCTGCGACATCACCTCGCTGCGCCAGCTTTGCCGTTCCGCGTAGCGCAGGTACATGCGCAGCAGGTCGGCGGCGAACAGGGCCGATTCGTCGCCGCCGGTGCCGGCGCGGATTTCGATGAAGGCGTTGCGGCCGTCGTCCGGGTCGCGCGGCAGCAAGGCGGTCTGCAGCTCACCGTGCAGGCGGGCGAGGTCGGCTTCGGCGGTCGCAATTTCTTCCTGCGCCATCTCGGCCATCTCGGGGTCTTCGAGCATCTCGCGCGCCGAGGCAAGATCGCGCTCGCGCTGCTCGTAGTGGCGAAAGCGTTGCACCAGCGAGCCCACCTCGGCGTGCTCGCGCGTGAGGCTGCGGAAGCGGTTCATGTCGCTCGCGATAGTCGGGTCGGCCAAGGTCGCGTCGAGTTCGGTCAGCCGCATCGCAAGGCGTTCGAATTGCTGGCGCAGGGTGTCTTTCATGGAGGCTCCGGAAACGGGGGAGGTCGGAGCGGGTGTGCCCGTCGCATACGGGCAGGCAGGCGCTCCACCAGTGCGGCGGGCGCAGGGTCGCTAACGCTTGGGGTCGAGCGGCTTGTCGTCGAACGGTTCGTGGCTGCTGCCGCGCAGGAAGAGGCGCGACACCGTCTGCGCGAGTGCGGGGCGGTGGTGGTCGTCGGCCGCGTGCAGCTCGGCCAGCGCGCCATGCAGCATCTTCTGCGTGAGGCCACGCGACAGGGCTTCGAGCACGGCGTCGATGTCTTCGCCCTTGGCGAGCAGCTTGCGGGCACGGGCGATCTCGGCGGCGCGCCAGTCGTTGGCCTGTGCATTCAGCGCCTGGATCAGGGGCACCGCATCACGCTGGCCGAGCCAGTGGACGAAGCTCTGCACGCCGCTTTCGATGATGGCCTCGGCCTGCTGCACGGCGGCCTGGCGTTTCTCGCCCGCGCTTTGCACCAGGGCCGAGAGGTCGTCGACGGTGTAGAGATAGACGTCGGACAGACGCGCCACCTCGGGCTCGACGTCGCGCGGCACGGCCAGGTCCACCATGAACATCGGGCGGTGCTTGCGGGCCTTGAGAGCCCGTTCAACGGCGCCAAGGCCGATGATGGGCAGCGAACTCGCGGTGCACGAGATCACCGCGTCAAACTCTGCCAGGCGCGAGGGCAGGTCGGCCAGGCGCAGGGCCTCTGCGCCGAATCGGCCGGCGAGCTTCTCACCACGCTCCAGCGTGCGGTTGGCCACGGCCATGGCCTTGGGTTGCCGTGCGGCGAAGTGCGTGGCCACCAGTTCGATCATTTCGCCGGCGCCGACGAAGAGCACCTTCGTGTCGCGCAAGTCCTCGAAGAGCTGAGAGGCCAGGCGAACGGCCGCGGCGGCCATGCTGATGGAGTGGGCGCCGATCTCGGTGGAGGTGCGCACGTCCTTCGCGACGGCGAAGGAGCGCTGGAACATCTGGTGCAGCGTCGTGCCCAGCGTGCCGGCGGTGCTGGCTTCGCGCACCGCCTGCTTCATCTGGCCGAGGATCTGTGGTTCGCCCAACACCATCGAATCGAGTCCGCTGGCGACGCGGAAGGCATGGCGCGCTGCAGCGCCGCCTTCGAGCACGTAGGCGTGGTGCATCAACTCCTGGCTGGCCACGCCGCCACGAGCGGCGAGCCAATCGACGGCGGGGGTGACGAGCGCTGGCTCAGCCGCGCAATACAGCTCGGTGCGGTTGCAGGTGGAGAGCAGGGCGACCTCGGGCCCAGTGCCCTTGCCCGTGACACGTTGGCGGAATTCCTGCAGCGTCGGGGCGAGCTGCTCGAGCGTGAACGCGAAGCGGCCCCGCAGATCCAGCGGGGCCGTCGTATGGTTCAGGCCGAGGGTGAAAACGCTCATGTTTTCGAATTATAAAATTTCGAGCAATTCCGCGGGTTGTCGCCCGTCAGACCTGGAGCATGACGCAATGGGCGCCTTGGATGCGCTGTGGCATTTGTCTAACTTTCTCGCGCCGGCCTTCGGTGTGGGTCTCGCCGCCGCATGGCTGGCGAAGGTGTTCTGGTGGCGTGAGCTCAAGGGTGTGTCGGGCTGGCGCATGGCGGCGTGGGCGGTGCCGGCCTCGGCGCTGGTGCTCATCGGCGGGCTGCTCTGGCATGGGCAGGACGGCAAGATGAGCACCTACGGCGCGATGGTGGTCGTCTGTGCCCTGGCCCTTTGGTGGGCGGGCTGGAAAGAGCGCCGCTAGAAACTCAGGCTTCAGCCAGCACCGTACGCTCACGTGTGGCCACCTCGGCTCGCAGCGAGTGCGGGTAGGCCTCGGTGATCGTCACGTCGATCAGCTGGCCGATCAGGCGTGGCTGGCCTGCAAAGTTGACGATGCGGTTGCACTCGGTGCGGCCCATCAACTCGCTCGCGTCCTTGCGCGACGGGCCTTCGACCAGGATCTTCTGCACCGTGCCGACCATCGCCTGGCCGATGCGGCGCTGATTGGCTTCGATCACCGCCTGCAGGTGTTGCAGGCGCTTGAGCTTCACTTCCTGTGGCGTGTCATCGTGCAGCGCGGCGGCCGGCGTGCCGGGGCGCGGGCTGAAGATAAAACTGAAGCTGCTGTCGAAGCCGACGTCGTCGATCAGCTTCATCATCTTGGCGAAATCGTCTTCGGTTTCGCCGGGGAAGCCGACGATGAAGTCGCTGGACAGGCTGATGTTCGGCCGCACCGCGCGCAGCTTGCGCACCGTGCTCTTGAACTCCATCGCGGTGTAGCCGCGCTTCATCGCCATCAGGATGCGGTCGCTGCCGTGCTGCACCGGTAGGTGCACGTGGTTCACAAGCTGCGGCACACGCCCGTAGGCGTCGATCAGGCGCTGCGAGAACTCGTTGGGGTGGCTCGTGGTGTAGCGGATTCGCTCGATGCCGGGGATCTCGGCCACGTATTCGATGAGGAGCGCGAAGTCGGCGATCTCGCTCGTGTCGCCCATCTTGCCCCGGTAGGCGTTGACGTTCTGGCCGAGCAGCGTCACTTCCTTCACACCCTGGTCGGCCAGGCCGGCGACCTCGACCAACACGTCGTCGAAGGGGCGAGAGACTTCTTCACCTCGCGTGTAGGGCACCACGCAGTAGCTGCAGTACTTGGAGCAGCCCTCCATGATCGACACGAAGGCGGTGGCGCCCTCGACTCGTGCGGGCGGCAGGTTGTCGAACTTCTCGATCTCGGGGAAGCTGATGTCCACCTGCGGGCGGCGCTCATGGCGACGCTGCGCCAGCATCTGCGGCAGGCGATGCAGCGTTTGCGGACCGAACACCACGTCGACGTACGGCGCACGCTCGATGATCGCGGCACCTTCCTGGCTGGCCACGCAGCCGCCCACGCCGATCAGCGTGCCCTTGGCCTTCAGGTGCTTGACGCGGCCGAGGTCGCTGAAGACCTTTTCCTGCGCCTTCTCGCGCACCGAGCAGGTGTTGAAGAGAATGAGGTCGGCCTGCTCGACGTCATCCGTCGACTCGTAGCCTTCGGCGGCGTGCAGCACGTCGGCCATCTTGTCCGAGTCGTACTCGTTCATCTGGCAGCCGAAGGTCTTGATGAACACCTTCTTCGGGGTCGGGCCCTGCATGACGCGCTCCCTCAGGGCTTGACCCAGGCCTGCGCGGCCGGGTCGAACTGCCAGGCCTGCGCCTCAGCCAGTGTCTCGGGCCAGGGCTTTCGCGCGATTTCCTCGGGGCGCAGCAGCCACACGTCCTTGATGAGGCCGGTGGTGTTCTCGAAGGTGTAGTTGACCGTCGCCTTGAGGTTCACCGCTTCGCCCGACATCACGAGCATGTTGTTCAGGCCGCGAATGCGCGCGCCGGGGGCGAGCTGGGCCGGTTTGCCATTGAGCAGCACCTGCGGCGGCGCACCGAAGGTGATGACGCCGCGCAGCGCGTTCTGCGGGAAGTTGCGCTGCACCTGAGCGGCAGCAGGCAGGGCGAAAGCGATTGCCGCAGCGGCAACGGCGAGACAGCGGTACATGGTGTTGATCCAGTGGCTGTGGAAGAACGGATTGTGAGAGCCATACCTGCCAAATGACAACGGCTCCGGGTCAAGTTGACCGGGAGCCGCAGGCAGGAATGATTTGGTGGCGCTTCAGGGATTCGAACCCCGGACCTGCGGATTATGATTCCGTCGCTCTAACCGACTGAGCTAAAGCGCCTGAGCCGCGCATTATAGCCATCACTCGCAGGGCCTCTTCCACCTGCGCACACTCCCACCCATGTTCAGCTTCTTCAAGAAAAAGCCGCCGGCTGCGGAGACAACGTCGCCGGCAGCCGAGGCCCCTGCGGTCGAGCCGTCTGCCGCCGCGGAACGCACGAGCTGGCTCGACCGCTTGCGTGGCGCAGCTCCCCCGCCTCCCTCTTCGGCCCCGGCGCCTGTGGCCGAATCGCCCGCTGCCGTTTCCGTGCCGCTGTCGGTGCCCGCACCCGAGCCGCGCGCCAGTTGGCTCGACAAGCTGCGCGGTGGCTTGCGCAAGACAGGGTCGAGCATCACCCGCGTCTTCACCGGCACGCAGATCGACGATGCGCTCTACGAGGATCTCGAAGAAGCCTTGCTGATGGCGGACGCCGGCGTGAAAGCGACCGAGTTCTTGCTGAACGACCTGAAGCGCCGCGTGAAGGATGCTCGCGCGACCGAGCCCGCTGCCGTCAAGGGTTTGCTGGCTGACGCGATCGCCGACCTGCTTCGACCGCTGGAGAAGGCACTCGAGGTCGGGCGTCACCAGCCCACCGTGATGATGGTCGTGGGCGTGAATGGCGCCGGCAAGACGACCAGCATCGGCAAGCTCACCCGTCACCTCGCCGATAGCGGGCAGAAGGTGTTGCTGGCCGCGGCCGACACCTTTCGAGCTGCGGCGCGCGAGCAGCTCGCGGTATGGGCACAGCGTGCGGACCTTCCCGGTGCGCAGCAGGCGGTGGAGATCGTGAGCCAGGAAAGTGGCGACCCGGCCGCCGTGAGCTTCGACGCGGTGGTGGCCGGCAAGGCGCGTGGCTGTGACGTGGTGATCGCCGATACCGCCGGGCGCCTCACCACGCAGGCCCACCTGATGGACGAGCTGAAGAAGATCAAGCGTGTGATCGGCAAGGCCCAGGGCGATGCGCCGCACGAGGTGCTACTGGTGGTCGATGGCAACACCGGGCAGAACGCGCTGTCGCAGGTGAAAGCCTTCGACGACGCCCTGGTTTCACCGGCCTGATCGTCACCAAGCTCGACGGCACGGCCAAGGGAGGCGTGCTCGCGGCGATTGCGCGCGAGCGGCCGATCCCGGTCTACTTCATCGGTGTGGGTGAGAAACTCGAAGACCTGCAGACCTTCGATGCGCGCGAGTTCGCGCAAGCCCTGCTGAGCTGATCAGCGGATCGACGGGCCGCCACCGCGCGGCGGGAGGGGCGACAGCGGAGCCGGCGCCGAGTCCATCTCGTCGAACCACGTGGATGACGGGGGATCGCGCTGTTCCATGCCATCGTCGTCGACGACCGCGGCTGCGGGAACACGGTCGACGGCTGGGGCGCGGCTCGGTGCTGCGGCGACAGGGCGTGCTGCGGCGGGGGCGGCCGCGGGGGTTTCGACCGGCATGCCGAGAATGGCGTTGCGCGCACCGACGGCATTCGGGATCGCGTCTTCGCGCCACACATGCAGCGGGATCTCGGCCACCTTGAGCACGCGGTCCATGCGGGCGTGGCGTTGACGGGTGCTTTCGTTCTCTTGCGCCTCGGGCGCGCGGATGTCGACCACCGCGACGACCTGCGAGACGCTGTCGCACACCACCAGGTCTCCGCACAGCACGCCCACACGGCGCAGCCATTCCGAATAGGAGTGGCGTGTCGGCACCTTGAGGAACCGTGCGAGCGGCACCTGCGCCAGGATGATGTGCTCGGGCAGGCCGGCGCGCAGTGCGGCGTAGGCCTTGCGCTCGGGCGTGGTCATCACGCGGGTGGCTTGTGGGTGCCAGGACATCAGGGTGTCCAGGCCTTCCAGCGAGCGGACCTTGTTGCCGCGGCGGTTCTTGTCGTCGGCGTCTTCGCGCTTGGAGCGCTTCTGCCACCACACCCAACCCAGGGCTGCGAGCACCAAGAGCCCGCCGACGATCAACAGCGTTTGCATGTCATCACTACCAGTGTTCCGCGAACGGTGACCATATCTGGCCGGCCGGGCGCGGTCAACCCGGGCATGCTGCGCCGCACCAGGCGCGGCGCGGTACGGCGGGTTTCAGCGCAGGCCGCCGGGCCCGCCCATGCCCTTCATGCCGCCCATGCGCTTCATCATCTTCATCAGGCCGCCGCCCTTCATCTTCTTCATCATTCCCTGCATCTGCTCGAACTGGTTGAGCAGGCGGTTGACGTCTTGCACCTGCACGCCGGCGCCGGCGGCGATGCGGCGCTTGCGGGTGGCCTTGAGCAGCTCGGGCTTGCGGCGCTCCAGCGGCGTCATCGAGTTGATGATGCCTTCCATGCGGCGCACATCGCGCTCGGCGCGGTCCATGTCGGCCTGGCCGATGTTGGCGGCCTTGCCACCGGTCATCTGGGTGGGAAGCTTGTCCATCAGGCCGGAAAGGCCGCCCATCTTCTTCATCTGGCTGATCTGGGCCAGGAAGTCGTTGAGGTCGAAGTTGTCGCCCGACTTGAGCTTGTCGGCGAGTTTCTGGGCGGCGGCGACGTCGACACCCTTCTGCACTTCTTCAACCAGCGCGACGATGTCGCCCATGCCCAGCACGCGGCCGGCGTGGCGCTGGGCGTCGAAGACTTCCAGCCCGTCGATCTTCTCGCTGACGCCGGCGAACTTGATCGGCGCACCGGTGATCTGCCGCACCGACAGAGCGGCACCGCCGCGCGAGTCGCCATCGGTCTTGGTGAGCACGATGCCGGTCAGCGGCAGCGCTTCCTTGAAAGCCTTGGCGGTGTTGATCGCGTCTTGGCCCTGCATCGCGTCGACGACGAAGAGCGTCTCGACCGGCTTCACCGCGGCGTGCAGGTCGGCGATCTCCTTCATCAGCGCTTCGTCGATCGCCAGCCGGCCCGCGGTGTCGACCAGCAGCACGTCGAAGTAGTGCTTGCGGGCGTAGTCGAGCGCCGCGTTGG
This sequence comes from Rhizobacter sp. J219, assembly GCF_024700055.1. GTDB lineage: Bacteria > Pseudomonadota > Gammaproteobacteria > Burkholderiales > Burkholderiaceae_C > Rhizobacter. The sequence goes on along the minus strand of NZ_JAJOND010000001.1, from coordinate 2,814,040 downwards.
CGATGTCGACCGGCTTGTCGGTGGCGGTGGACGGGAACCACTCCGCACCGGCCTGCTTGGTCACCGTCTTCAACTGCTCGATGGCGGCGGGGCGGTAGACGTCGGCCGAGACCGTCAACACCTTCTTCTTGCGCTTTTCGATCAGGTGCTTGGCGAGTTTGGCGGTGGTGGTGGTCTTGCCTGCGCCTTGCAGGCCGGCCATCAGGATCACCGCCGGCGGCTGGGCGGCGAGGTTGATGTCGGCCGGGGGCTTCACGGCGCCGGTCGCCGGGTCGACCTCGCCCATCGTTGCGGCGAGTTCCTTGTTGACGATGCCCACCAGCGCCTGGCCCGGCGTCAGCGAGCCCACGACCTCGGCGCCGAGCGCCTTGTCTTTCACGCGGGCGATGAAATCGCGCACCACCGGCAGGGCGACGTCGGCCTCGAGCAAGGCCATGCGCACTTCGCGCAGCATGTCCTGCACGTTGCTTTCGGTGATGCGGGCCTGGCCGCGCATCGTCTTGACGAGACGACTCAGGCGGTCGGTGAGGGCTGAAGCCATGGGGAGGGGAGTGCGCGAGAACCGGGCACCCGAAAGTACACTGTGCCGATGATTTTATCGTCGGGCTCCTCGGGAGCGGCCAACGTTCCGGCCATGTTCGCACTGTGGGTGCCAAGTGCCCTGGCACTGGCGGCCTATGCCGCGGCGGTGTTGTGGCGCGACGAGTCATCGGGGCCGTGGCCGCATCGGCTGCTGTTCGTGGGCTGGCTCGCGCACGGTGTGGCGACTGCGATCGACATGGCCGGCATCGGCAGCGGCGTCTCGGGCGCGCGTTTCGGGTTCGCCCCTGCACTGTCGGCCACGCTGTGGCTGGTGGTGGCCGTCTACGCGGTGGAGAGCCGCTGGGTGCCACTGCCCGGGGTGCGGCGCACGCTCGCCGCCCTCGGCCTGATCGCGGTGGCGCTGGCGATGGTCTTTCCGGGCGAGTTCCGGCCGCAGGCAGCGTCCAACTGGGCGCCGCTGCACTGGGTGCTGGGCATCGCGTCGTACGGCCTTTTTGGCGCGGCGGTGCTGCACGCGGTGATGCTCGACCGGGCCGAGCGTCAGCTGCGGCTCAAGACCACCGGCGGCGCGGGCATGCCTCTGCTGCGACTCGAGCGCCTCACATTCCAGTTCGTCACCGCGGGCTTCGCCTTGTTGACGGCCACCCTGGTGCTGGGCTGGTGGTTCTCGAGCCCTTGGCGGTGGGACCACAAGTCGGTGTTCTCGGTGCTGGCGTGGGTGGTGTTCGCGAGCCTGCTGACGGGCCGGCAGGCTTTCGGCTGGCGTGGGCGCCGCGCGGTGCGCGGTCTGTATGCGGGTGTGGTGCTGCTGCTGCTGGCCTATGCCGGGTCGCGCTTCGTGCTGGAAGTGCTGCTGAACCGGTCGACCGCCTGAGGCGCCTATGAAATACATCCTGCTGCTTGCCGTGGTGTTGGGGACCTTCTGGCTGCTGCGCTCGCTGCGCAAGCCCAAGCTGCCGCGTGAGCCCGAGGCCAAACCGCCAGCCGCGCCGGCCTCGCCGGAAGACATGGTCAGCTGCGCCCATTGCGGTGTGCACCTGCCACGCAGCGAGTCGCTCCCGGGGCGTGGCGGCGTGTTTTGCAGCGAGGCCCACCGCAGCGTGTTCGAGAACCAGCGGAGCGGCTGATGGCCAACCCCTCGCGCAGTGGCGAACGGCGTGCTGCGGAACGCCGCCGTGCGGCGGCCATGCCCAAACCCCGGCCGGTCGACGAGTCGTGGTTCGGCGCACTGGGGGTCGATGGCGACACCCAGTTGCGCGGCGAGGTGCCGTCGGCCGAAGACGAGTCGCGCTACGACGGCAATTGGGCCGCGATGCGTGGCCACGAGGGCGATTCGCGCTTCCTGACCCGCCAGGCCCGCCGCATCATCGGCTCGGGGCAGACCGCGTTCCAGCGCATCTATGGGGCATTCATTGCCGCACGTGCGGCGCTTGGCGTGGCGCTGATCGCCACGGTGGGGGTGACGGGCTTCTTCGGGGTGCGCCCGCCGCTGGCCGTGCTGATCGTGAGCGTCGTCTACGCCACCTTGGCCCTGTCGATGTGGGTGCTGCCGCGGCTGCATCGCCCCACCGCGCCGAAGGCCTTGTCGAAGATGGGCAGTCCGCAGTGGCTCGCCACCATCGGTGTCGACATCGCCTGCTTCACCGCCTTGCACGTCTTGTCGCCGGCCGCCACGCTGAACTATGTGGCGCTGCTCGTGCTGCCGGTGCTGATGGCCGGTGTGCTGACGCCACGCACGATGGCGCTGGCCACGGCGGCGATCGTGACGCTGGCACTGCTCGGCATCGCAGCCTGGGGTGTGGTGGCCGGCGGCGAGGTGACGCTGCTGTTGACGCAGGCCGGCCTGGCCGGCAGCGGGTTCTTCGTCATCACGCTGCTGGCGGGAGAACTCGCCGGGCGCCTGGCCCGCGAGGAGCTGACCGCCAAGGGCAGCCTTGAGCTGGCGCGCCAGCAGGCGCAGCTCAACCGTCTGGTGATCGAGGAGATGCAGGAAGGTGTGCTCGTGGTCGACCGGCGCGGCCGTGTGCGTGCGGCCAACCCCGCCGCCCGGCTCTTGCTCGCCCCCGAAGGCATGTGCCGCGAGGCGCCGTTCCAGCTGCGAAACGTCGAGGCCTGGCGCAGCCTGGTCGCGGCGGTCGAACGGGCCTTTGCCGAAGCGGCCTGGCCCGAGGCCGGCCGCGATGTGGTGCTCGACTTCGAAAGTGCGCCCGCGCGGACCTTGCGTGTGCGCATGCGCTTCACGCGCCGGCGCGAACCGCAGGCAAGCGAAGAACTGTGTGTGCTGTTCCTCGAAGACGTGCGCAGCATGCAGGCGCGCACCCGCCAGGAAAAACTCGCCGCGATGGGCCGCATATCCGCCGGCATCGCGCACGAGATCCGCAACCCGCTGGCGGCCATCTCCCAGGCCAACGCGTTGATGGCCGAAGACGCGACCACGCCGTCGCAGCGCCAGCTCACCCGCATGGTGACCGACAACGTCGAGCGACTGAAGCGCATCGTCGACGACGTGATGGAAGTGGCCCCGAGCGACGTGCACGCGATCGGCCCGATCGATGCCGTGTCGCTGATCGCCGCGGTGTGCTCCGAGTGGGCGCGCACCAATGGGGTCGTCCTGGGCGACCAGAGCGTGCTGCAGGTCAAGTTGCCCGATGAGCCGGTGGGCGTGGTGTTCGATGCCGACCACCTGCGCCGCGTGCTCGTCAACCTGCTCGACAACGGTTGTCGCCACGCCACCAAACGGCCGGGTGCCGTGATGCTGCGGCTCTACGTGCGTGATGAAACCCATGCCGTGATGAGTGTGGCGAGCGACGGCGACCCCATCCCGCCGGAAGTGGAGCGCTACCTGTTCGAGCCCTTCTTCTCCACACGCAGCCGAGGCACCGGCCTGGGCTTGTATATTTGCCGCGAACTGTGCGAGCGCTACGGTGCCCGCATCGACTACCGGCTGCGCAGCGCCGTCGAAAGCAACCGCAACGAGTTCTCGGTCGCGATGCGCCGCCAGGCCTTGCCCGAGAACGTTGCCGCCGAAGCCCGATTGCAATTGTCCTCATGACGATGTCCTCTCCCTCGCATTTCAGCCTGCTGGTCGTCGACGACGAGCCAGACCTGCGCACGCTGTACGAGCTGACCTTGCTGCGTGAGGGCTACGACGTCGAAACGGCCGGCAGCGTCGACGATGCCTGGCTGCACCTCAAGGACCGCACCTACAGCGCCCTGATCACCGACATGCGCCTGCCCGACGGCACCGGGCTCGACCTGCTGCGTCGTCTCGAAGAAAGTGGCCGGCGCGAGAAGGCCATCGTCATCACCGCCTATGGTTCGGCCGAGAACGCGGTCGAGGCGCTCAAGGCGGGTGCGTACGACTACCTCACCAAGCCGGTCGACCTGAAGCAGTTTCGTGCGGTCGTGGCGTCGGCGTTGGGGCGGGCGCCGGCAGCGTCGCCCACCGTGGTGCCGTCGAGCTTGCCTTCTGCTCAAGGGGGCGGCGTGCCAGCGTCCGGCGAGCCGCGCCCGGTGGCGGGCCTCGTGGCGCCGCCCGCACCACCGGCGAGCCAGGCCATGGGCCGCATGGCCGGGCAGTCGGTCGCCATGCAGCAGGTGCGGGCCCTGGTCGACAAGGTCGCGCGCAGCATGGCGCCGGTGCTGGTCAACGGCGAATCGGGCACGGGCAAGGAACTGGTGGCGCGCTCCATCCATGAGGTGAGCCCGCGTGCCGGCCAGCCCTTCATCGCCGTCAACTGCAGCGCCATTCCCGAGCACCTGCTCGAAGCCGAGTTCTTCGGCTACCGCAAGGGTGCCTTCACCGGCGCAGCCGACGACCGCGAAGGTTTTTTCCAGGCGGCGAACGGCGGCACGCTCTTCCTTGACGAGATCGGCGACCTGCCGCTGGCGATGCAGAGCAAGCTCCTGCGCGCCATCCAGGAGCGATCCGTGCGCCCGGTCGGTGCGGTCAGCGAACAGGTGGTCAACGTGCGCCTGCTCAGCGCCACCCACAAGGACCTGGGCGCGGAGGTGCAGGCCGGCCGCTTCCGCCAGGATCTTTATTACCGCCTCAACGTCATCCAGATCCGCGTGCCGCCCTTGCGCGAACGGCTGGAAGACCTGCCGGCCATCTGCGAGCGCGTGCTGGAGCGCATCTCGCGCGATGCCGGCGTTTGGCCGCCACCACGCCTGACGCGCGAGGCGCTGGCTCACCTCAGTCGCTACAGCTTTCCGGGCAACGTGCGTGAGCTTGAGAACCTGCTGCACCGCGCCGTTGCGTTCTCCGGGGGTGAAGACATCGACGTCTCCGACCTCGGCGTGCTGGACCTCGCAGTCGATCTGCCCGAGACCTCCGCGTCCCAGGTTGGAGTCATCCCTGTTTCCGCCGCACCGGTTGCCCCAACGGTGGCGCCCGCCCCTGCGCCAGCGCCGCTGCCTACCGACCTCGCGGCCTACCTCGACGAAGTGGAGCGCGACGTGCTCGAGCGTGCCCTTGAGCGCTATCGCTACAACCGCACCGCGGCGGGTGCCAGCCTGGGTTTGTCGCTGCGGCAGATGCGCTACCGCATGGCGCGCCTGGGCGTGCACGTGGGTGGCGAGCCCGAAGCGCCCGACACCGAGCGCAGCGACGACGCATGACCTTCCGATCGCGGCCGGCCGGCACAGGCTGGCTCGATGAAGCCCGGGCCTGCCCGTCCCCCAATTTCGGCCCGCGGCCCGAGGGCGTCGACATCAGCCTGGCGGTGATCCATTCGATCAGCCTTCCGCCGGGGGTGTATGGCGGCGACGAGATCGAGCGGCTCTTCACCAACCGCCTCGACTGGGACGCCCACCCCTACTTCCAGCAGATCCGGGGGTTGCAGGTGTCGTCGCATTTCGTGCTGCGCCGCGATGGCGAACTGCTGCAGTTCGTCTCGTGTGACGACCGAGCCTGGCATGCCGGCCGTTCGGTGTGGCGCGGTCGCGAGAACTGCAACGACTACTCGATCGGCATCGAACTCGAGGGCCTGGAGGGTGAGCGCTTCGAGCCAGCGCAATACGAGGTGCTGGCGATGCTCCTGCCGCGGCTGGCGCGCGACTATCCGCTGCAGTGGGTGGTGGGCCACGAGCACGTGGCCCCGGGGCGCAAGCAGGACCCAGGGCCCGGTTTCGACTGGGCGCACCTGAGGGCTCGGCTGGGCTGGCCGGAGCGGTGTTTCCCCGCAAAGTGACTCCTTCAAAGTGAGGAGGCGAGCACCGGAATACGTGTTCGCACGCCGCGTCATGTGTGTTTCCCCTCTTAGGGTAAGACGCTATCCCTAGTGCTTGAAGGTGGTCGGAGCCCTAGATATAGTGTCCCTTCGTGTTATCCTTCTGTTCCAGAAACACACGCTCCATGCCCAACATCATTGCCCCGTTCTCAGGGCCTGCTGCGCAACGCAGCGGTGCACCACGATCGGCAAGGTGCAAGGGCCAGGAATGCAAGGCGCTCGAAGTAGCGCAGCACATCGTTCTTACCTGCTCTTCTTTTTCCACGTTCACGCGCCCCCGTCTCCACGAGGTCGGCCGCAGCTTTTGCTGCTGAGGCCACAAGCCTGCACCGAGCGCCTGAGATCGAACCCCACCGACACCGACATGACGACAGGAAACACCATGCAAACCGTATCCACCCCCACTGCCAGCGCGCTCGTCGCGCCGCGTTCCGGCTCGGCTCCGACCGGCTCCGTGGTGTCGGCCTACCAGGGCTACCAGATCATTCGCCGCAACGGTGCGGTCGTCTCGTTCGAGCCCAACAAGATCGCGGTCGCGCTGATGAAAGCCTTCCTGGCGGTGCACGGCACGCAAGGTGCCGCGTCGGCCAGCGTGCGCGAGACGGTGGATGGTTTGACCGAGTCGGTGGTGCGTGCGCTCCTGCGCTCGCGTCCGGGTGGAGGCACCTTCCATATTGAAGACGTGCAAGACCATGTCGAGCTCCGGGCTGATGCGCGGCGGCCACCATGAGGTGGCGCGTGCCTACGTGCTGTACCGCGAGCGCCGTTCGCAGGAGCGTGCCAAGCAGGGCGTGCCGGCCGTGGCCGCCGAGCCCGCGCTCTTCGTGACCGACGGCGGCCAGCGTGTGCCGCTCGACATGGGCCGCCTGCAGACGCTGGTCGAGTCAGCCTGCGAAGGACTGGGCGCTGACGTAAAGCCCGAGCCCATCCTCGCCGAGACCAAGCGCAACCTGTACGACGGTGTGCCCATCGACGAAGTGCACAAGGCCGCCATCCTGGCCGCCCGCACCCTGATCGAGAAGGACCCGGGCTATACCCGCGCCACCGCCCGCCTGCTGCTGCACACCATCCGCAAGGAAATCATCGGCGAGGAGCTGCTGCAGTCTGAAATGCAGACCCGCTATGCCGAATACTTCCCGACCTTCATCAAGAAGGGCGTGCAGGCCGAGCTGCTTGATGAGAAGCTGATGCAGTACGACCTGGCCAAGCTGGGCGCCGCACTCAAGGCCGACCGCGACCTGCAGTTCGACTATCTGGGCCTGCAGACCCTGTACGACCGCTACTTCCTGCACGTGAACGATGTGCGCATCGAGATGCCGCAGGCTTTCTACATGCGCGTCGCGATGGGCCTGGCCCTGAACGAGATCGACCGCGAAGCCCGCGCCATCGAGTTCTACGAAGTGCTGTCGACCTTCGACTTCATGTCGAGCACGCCGACGCTCTTCAACTCGGGCACCCACCGCTCGCAGTTGTCGAGCTGCTACCTGACGACCGTGGCCGACGATCTCGACGGCATCTACGAAGCGCTGAAGGAAAACGCGCTCCTGTCGAAATTCGCCGGCGGCCTGGGCAACGACTGGACCAACGTGCGGGCCCTCGGTTCGCACATCAAGGGCACCAACGGCAAGAGCCAGGGTGTCGTGCCCTTCCTGAAGGTGGTCAACGACACGGCTGTGGCCGTGAACCAGGGCGGCAAGCGCAAGGGCGCCGTCTGCGCCTATCTTGAGAGCTGGCACCTCGACATCGAAGAGTTCCTGGAGCTGCGCAAGAACACCGGCGACGACCGCCGCCGCACCCACGACATGAACACGGCGAACTGGATTCCCGACCTGTTCATGCGCCGCGTGATGGAAGGCGGCGACTGGACGCTCTTCTCGCCGTCCACCTGTCCCGACCTGCACGACAAGTTCGGCAAGGCCTTCGAAGAGGCCTACACCGCCTACGAGGCCAAGGCCGCCCGCGGCGAGATCAAGCTCTTCAAGAAGATGCCGGCCAAGGACCTGTGGCGTCGCATGCTCTCGATGCTGTTCGAGACCGGCCACCCCTGGATCACCTTCAAGGATGCCTGCAACGTGCGCTCGCCGCAGCAGCATGCCGGCGTGGTGCACAGCAGCAACCTCTGTACCGAGATCACGCTCAACACCAACGAGCAGGAGATCGCCGTCTGCAACCTGGGCTCGGTCAACCTCGTCCATCACCTGAAGGACGGCCCGGACGGCCGCAAGGTGATCGACCACGCCAAGCTCAAGAAGACGGTCGCGACCGCGATGCGCATGCTCGACAACGTGATCGACATCAACTACTACGCCGTCAAGAAGGCCCGCGACTCCAACCTGCGCCACCGTCCGGTCGGCCTCGGCATCATGGGCTTCCAGGACGCGCTGTATGAGCTGCGCACTCCCTACGCCTCGCAAGAGGCGGTGGAGTTCGCCGACCGCTCGATGGAAGCCGTCTGCTACTACGCCTACTGGGCCTCGACCGAGCTGGCGCAGGAGCGTGGCCGCTACTCCAGCTATCGCGGTTCACTGTGGGACCGCGGCATCCTCCCGCTCGACTCGCTGGAGCTCCTGGCCGAGCAGCGCGGCGGCTACGTCGACGTCGATCGCAGCACCAGCCTCGACTGGAGCCTGCTGCGTGGCCGCATCAGCGAGCACGGCATGCGCAACTCCAACTGCGTGGCCATTGCGCCGACCGCGACCATCTCCAACATCATCGGCGTCAGCGCCTCGATCGAGCCGAGCTTCGGCAACCTCTCGGTCAAGTCCAACCTGTCGGGCGAGTTCACTGTCGTCAACGAGTACCTCGTGCGCGACCTGAAGAAGCTCAACCTCTGGGACGACGTGATGGTCATGGACCTCAAGCACTTCGACGGTTCGCTGCGTCGCATCGACCGTGTGCCCGAGGACCTGAAGGACCTCTACGCCACCGCTTTCGAGATCGAGACGCAGTGGCTGGTCGAGGCCGCGGCGCGTCGCCAGAAGTGGATCGACCAGGCTCAGTCGCTCAACATCTACATGGCCGGCGCCTCGGGCAAGAAGCTCGACGAGACCTACAAGCTCGCCTGGGTGCGTGGCCTCAAGACCACCTACTACCTGCGCACGATCAGCGCATCACAGACCGAGAAGTCGACGGTGAAAGCGGGCCAGCTGAACGCGGTGTCGAGTGGTGCTTCGTCTTCGATGATCGCTGCGCCAGTCACTGCAATGCCGGCTGCATTGAACGTCGATGCGGAGCCCGCGACCGACGTGAAGTTCTGTGCGATCGATGACCCGACGTGCGAGGCCTGTCAGTGACGAGATCGATCACGCGTCACGCGTGATCGATGCTTCGCGAGTTGCTGTGCAGCATCGAATTTCGATGCGACACAGCAACAGCGAAGCGGCCGCAATGTCAATAAGTGCTTGGTGTTTAGACACAACACTCCGATAATTCAACCGCACAGGAAATCCACCATGTTGGTTTGGGAAGAAGACCTTAAGCCCTCGAGCAATCACAAGACGAACCCCGCGCAGAGCCTCCCCGTTCAAGCGCGTGTGGCCGTGTCGTCTCCGGTCTTCGAAGAGTCCATCGCACCTGTCACCCCCGCTTCCGTGAGCACCACCGACACCCACCGGGTGAAGGCTGCCGACAAGCGCATCATCAACGGCAAGACCGACGTCAACCAGCTCGTCCCCTTCAAGTACAAGTGGGCCTGGGAGAAGTACCTCGCCACCTGCGCCAACCACTGGATGCCGCAGGAAGTGAACATGTCGCGCGACATCGCGACCTGGAAAGACCCGAACGGCCTGACCGAAGACGAGCGCCGCATCATCAAGCGCAACCTCGGCTTCTTCGTCACCGCCGATTCGCTGGCCGCCAACAACATCGTGCTCGGCACCTACCGGCACATCACGGCGCCCGAGTGCCGCCAATTCCTGCTGCGCCAGGCCTTCGAAGAGGCGATCCACACGCACGCCTACCAGTACATCGTGGAGTCGCTGGGTCTCGACGAGAGCGAGATCTTCAACGCCTACAACGAAGTCAAGTCGATCCGCGACAAGGACGAATTCCTGATCCCGTTCATCAACGCGATCATGGACGCCAACTTCCACACTGGCACCCCGGCCAACGACCAGACGCTGCTCAAGTCGCTGATCGTCTTCGCCTGCCTGATGGAAGGGCTCTTCTTCTACGTCGGCTTCACGCAGATCCTCGCGCTTGGCCGCCAGAACAAGATGACCGGTGCCGCCGAGCAGTACCAGTACATCCTGCGAGACGAGTCGATGCACTGCAACTTCGGCATCGACCTCATCAACCAGATCAAGTTGGAGAACCCGCATTTGTGGACGGCCGAATTCAAGGCCGAAATCCGGGCTCTTTTCATGAAAGCAGTTGAGTTGGAATATCGGTACGCTGAAGACACCATGCCGCGTGGCGTGTTGGGTCTCAACGCATCGATGTTCAAAGGCTATTTGCGTTACATCGCCAACCGGCGGGCCACGCAGATCGGTTTGGAAGAGCTCTTCCCGAACGAGGAAAACCCGTTCCCATGGATGAGCGAAATGATTGACCTGAAGAAGGAACGCAACTTCTTCGAGACGCGCGTCATCGAGTACCAATCGGGTGGCGCGCTCTCGTGGGATTGACGTTCTACCGGTAGCAGCAAGCGCGGCAGGTCGTATGTGGCAGATCAAGATTCGCGACGCATTTGAATTCACCGACACAGAAGCGGTGAGCAGTGCGTCGCAACCCCATTCACCGGATCGGGGCGCCCCTCCTGGGCAGACTTTCGGCCGGTGAATAGCTGCGAAGTGTCGGCATGGCGCCGGGGCAACGCAGTGCTTTTTCAACTTGATCAAGGAGAAATGTAATGGCAACTGCAAAGAAACCTGCCGCCAAGAAGGCCGCAGCCAAGAAGCCCGCGGCGAAGAAGGCCGCAGCGAAGAAGCCGGCAGCGAAGAAGGCCGCCGCCAAGAAGCCGGCAGCCAAGAAGGCCGCGGCTAAGAAGCCGGCAGCCAAGAAGGTTGCGGCCAAGAAGCCGGCAGCCAAGAAGGCTGCAGCGAAGAAGCCGGCGGCCAAGAAGGCTGCTGCGAAGAAGCCGGCTGCGAAGAAGGCTGCTGCCAAGAAGCCGGCTGCGAAGAAGGCTGCTGCGAAGAAGCCTGCTGCGAAGAAGGCTGCGAAGAAGCCTGCTGCGAAGAAGGCCAAGAAGCCTGCTGCGAAGAAGGCCGCTGCCGCACCTGCTGCCCCTGCTGCTGCGAAGCCCGCTGCAGCACCGGCGGCCAAGACTGCGCTCAGCCCCGCTGCTGCATGGCCTTTCCCGACGGGCGCCAAGCCCTGAGGCGACTAGGTCTCTCGACGAAACCCGGCTTCGGCCGGGTTTTTTTATGCGCCTTGCGTCACGAAGCCTTGTCCATCAAGAGGATACGCAGCGCAGCAATGTGATTTGTTCACAGCACGTCGTGAAACCGGCTTCCTACACTTTTCGAACGACAGCTTCGTTCGGAGGTGGGTGATGAAGTCGATCAAGACAAGACATGCAGTGGTCGCGCTTGCGACCTTGGTAGCCGCGTTTTCCGTCCAGGCGCAGAACGCCTTCATGTCCGAGCCGGTGCAGATCGCCGCGGCGAAACCTTCGCAGGCCGCCGATGCGAAGACTTACCGCAAGGACGGTGCGCGCCACATCTACGACGCCTACCCCGACCGCATCTACCGCGGCAAGTTGCCGCCGCTGCTGCATGCGGTGGCGGTCGTCGAGACCGTGATCGACGAGCAGGGGCAGGTGGTCGAGATCAACATGATCCGCGAACCCTCCCATGCGCCGCAGGTCACGGCGGCCGTGCGCGAGATGATCAAGCGTGTGCAACCGCTGCCGGCCCCGGCGCGCATGAGCGGCGGCGTGCGCTACACCGATGTGTGGCTGGTCGATGCCAGCGGTCGTTTCCAGCTCGACACGCTGACCGAAGGCCAGCGCCGCAACTGACGGGACCTCAACGCGTCAGAGGCCGAGCGTGGCTCGGTCGATGACGTGGTTCTGCCCGCCGCGGCAGGCGATCTTCAGCGCGCCGATGCGGTTGCCGAGTTCGACGCAGCGGGTCAGTTCCCAGCCGCGTTCCAGGCCGTAGAGCAGGGCGCCGCGGAAGGCGTCGCCGCAGCCGGTGGGGTCGACCACCTCGGCTGCCTTCACGCCAGGCACATGGGTGCGTTGGCCCTTCTGCCACACCTCGCAGCCTTCGGCGCCGAGCGTGACGATCACGCCCTTGAGGTGCGAGTTCGACAGCGCCTCCAAAGACTTGCCAGTGCGCTCGCACAGCATGCGGCCTTCGTAGTCGTTGACCGCCACCCAGGTCGCCTGCTGTACGAAGGCGTTCAGCTCATCGCCGTTGAACATCGGCAGACCCTGGCCCGGGTCGAAGATGAACGGCACGCCCGCTTTGGCGAACTGCTCGGCGTGCTGCAGCATCGCGTCGCGGCCGTCCGGGGCGACGATGCCGATCGCAATGTCTTTGCGCCCCGAGGGCACGGCCGTCAGGTGAGCCGACTGCATCGCGCCGGGGTGGAAGGCCGTGATCTGGTTGTTGTCGGTGTCGGTGATGATGATGGCTTGCGCGGTGTAGGTGTCGGTCACGGTGCGCACGAACTCCGTGCTCGCCCCCCAGGCCTTGAGGCGCGCCAGGTAGTCCTGCCCGTCGGCGCCCACGGCTGCCATCACCAGCGGCTCACCGCCCAGCTGGCGCAGCGTGTAGGCGATGTTGCCGGCGCAGCCACCGAACTCGCGCCGCAGCGTGGGCACGAGGAACGACACGTTCAGGATGTGCACCTGCTCCGGCAGGATCTGCTCGGCAAAGCGCCCCGGGAAGGTGGTGATGGTGTCGAAGGCGAGCGAACCGCAGATCAGTGCAGACATGGAAGAACTCCGTGGAGGATGAAGCAGGAAGCCGATCAGCCTTCAGGGGTAGAAGGCTTCGACGGTGTAGCCGTTGATGCGGCGCGGGTCCGATGAAGAAAAGACCAGTTGCAGGTTGGACTCGCTGCCGGGGGCGAGCACCGGCGGGTTGACGCGGAAGTCGGCCGGCGCGAGGGCTTTGCGCGCCAGCATCTGCTCCGACGAGTCGGTGAGCTTGAGGTCGATCCAGGGCATGGCGAGTGCCATCGTGCCGCGGTTGCGCAGCACGAGTGAGAGGCGGTAGCCGCTGCCCCCGGGTGCTGGCGAGAGGGTGCTGCTCTCGACCACCACGTCGTCGATGCGGCGCGGCGGCTGCAGCTCGCATTGCAGCCATTCGCAGCCCATGGCGAGCACCGGTTTGGTGGCCGGCCAGCGTGCAGCCCACAGGTCGCGGAAGTGGTAGCCGGCCTGGCCGAGCAGCGTGGCGCTCAGCAGCAGCAGCAGCACGCTCAGCAGCACCCGCATGGTGGGGCTGCGCCAGCGTTCCCGTTGTTTGGCCTGCCGCACGAATCCCGGTCCGCGGCGGGCGGCTTCCAGCTGGGCACGCGCCGACTTGACCGACGAGCGGGGAATGCCCGTGGTGCCGCCTTTTCGGCGCGTCTCGGACTCCAGCGGTTGTTCGTCGAGCAGCGCTTCGTTGAAGCGTGCTTCGGCGAAGTCGCGCTTGTCGCGGCGCTTGACGGCCTGCGCCGGCGTCTGGTCGACATCGGCCTGCTCGGGCTGGAAGAAGCGGGAGTGGATGCGGTCGTTGTCGCTGAGCTGGAACACCTCGTCGTCATCCGGTGGCTCGGACTGAGGGTCGTATGACGCGGCGACGGCGGCGGCCGGTGGCGCCGGCGGGGCGGGAGGGGGTTTCCAGTTCGGCGGCGCGTCGCGCTCCAGGTCGAACAGGCCTTCGATCGCGTTGAAGACCTCGTTGCAGCGGCCGCAGCGCACCCAGCCTTCGGAAACCTTGAGCTGGTCTTGAACGACTCTAAAGACGGTGCCGCAGGAGATGCAACGCGTGGCCAGGCTCATGGCGAAATCATGCCATGCCGCATCACGCGCGCCGCTGTGCCGTCATCAGGATCCACCCGTCCTCGGTGTCGCTGACGGTGAGTGCCACCCAGGGGGCATAGGCCTCTTTCAGCTCGTCCGCCTGTCGTTCGAGGATGCCGGCCAGCACGAGGTGGCCGCCGGGTTTGATGTGTCCGCACAACAGCGGGGCCAGCAGCTTGAGCGGGGTCGCGAGGATGTTGGCCAGCACCAGCTCGTACTCACCGTGGGCGGTATCGGGCAGCCCGGCGTTCAGGTCGACGCCGTTGGCGCTGGCATTGGCCCGGGTCGACACCACGGCGGCCGGGTCGATGTCGACCGCGTCGATTTGCTGTGCGCTATGCAAGGCCGCCCCGATCGCGAGGATGCCCGAGCCGCAGCCGTAGTCGAGCACGCGCGGCCAGGGTGCAGCATGCTGCGACGTCCAGCGCAGGCACATGCGGGTGGTGGGGTGCGTGCCGGTGCCGAAGGCGAGGCCCGGGTCGAGGCGGATGACCCGCTTCGCCTCGGCGGGCGGCTCGTGCCAGGTCGGCACGATCCAGAAGTCACGGGTGATCGACACCGGCGAGAACTGCGATTGCGTGACGCGCACCCAGTCTTCGTCGGGCACCGCCTGCAGCGATTGCACGTGGACGTCGTGCGCCCAGTCTTGCGCGAGCAGCAGCGTCGCGGCCTCGGTCGCCGTCTCTTCGCGCTCGAACAAGGCCTTCACGATCGAGCGCTGCCAGCCGCCCCGCGGCGCCGGCATGCCAGGCTCGCCGAACAGCGCCTGCTCGTGGTCGGTGTCGGCATCGGCGTCTTCGACCGACACCGACAGCGCCTCCAGTTCGTCCATCAGCGCATCGGAGACGGGCTCCACCAGCGCTTCAGGCACGACGAGCAGCAGCTCCAGCATCGCTCAGCGCTTGTGCTGGGCCATCCAGCCTTCCAGGTAGTGGATGCTGGTGCCGCCTTCGATGAACTTGGCATCAGCCATCAGCTCGCGGTGCAGCGGAATGTTGGTGAGGATGCCTTCGACCACCGTCTCCGACAGCGCGATGCGCATGCGCGCGAGCGCCTGGTCGCGGGTGTCGCCGTGGGTGATGATCTTGCCGATCATCGAGTCGTAGTTGGGCGGCACGAAGTAGTTGGTGTACGCATGCGAGTCGACCCGCACGCCGGGCCCGCCGGGTGCGTGCCAGGTCGTGATGCGACCGGGCGACGGGGTGAACTTGTACGGGTCTTCGGCGTTCACGCGGCACTCGAGGGCGTGGCCGCGCATCTGGATCTGGCGCTGCGTGAAGGGCAGTTTTTCGCCGGCCGCCACGCGGATCTGCATCTGCACGATGTCGACACCCGTCACCAGCTCCGTCACCGGGTGCTCCACCTGCACGCGGGTGTTCATCTCGATGAAGTAGAACTCGCCGTTCTCGTACAAGAACTCGAAGGTGCCGGCACCGCGGTAGCCGATCTTCTTGCAGGCGGCGGCGCAGCGCTCGCCGATGCGTTCGATCACGCGGCGGGGAATGCCCGGCGCCGGCGCTTCCTCGATGATCTTCTGATGGCGGCGCTGCATGGAGCAGTCGCGCTCGCCCAGCCAGACGGCGTTCTTGTGCTCGTCGGCCAGCACCTGGATCTCGATGTGGCGCGGGTTCTCGAGGAACTTCTCCATGTAGACCGCCGGGTTGCCGAACGCGGCGCCCGCTTCGGCCTTGGTGGTCTGCACCGCATGCAGCAGAGCGGCTTCGGTGTGCACCACGCGCATGCCACGGCCGCCGCCGCCGCCGGCGGCCTTGATGATCACCGGGTAGCCCACCGCGCGGCCGATCTTCACGATCTCTTTCGGGTCATCGGGCAGTGCGCCTTCCGAGCCCGGCACGCAGGGCACGCCCGACTTGATCATGGCCTGCTTGGCCGAGACCTTGTCGCCCATGATGCGGATCGACTCGGGTGTCGGGCCGATGAAGGTGAAGCCGCTCTGTTCCACGCGCTCGGCGAAGTCGGCGTTCTCGGACAAAAAGCCGTAGCCGGGGTGGATGGCCTCGGCGTCGGTGACCTCGGCCGTCGAGATGATGGCCGGCATGTTGAGGTAGCTCTGCGCCGAGGCGGCCGGGCCGATGCACACCGCTTCGTCGGCGAGCTTCACGTACTTGGCGTCGCGGTCGGCTTCGGAGTAGACGACGACCGACTTCACGCCCATTTCACGGCAGGCGCGCTGGATGCGCAGTGCGATCTCGCCTCGGTTGGCGATGAGAATTTTCTTGAACATGACCCGCGCCTTATTCGATGACGAACAAGGGCTGCCCGAATTCCACGGCCTGGCCGTTCTGTGCCAGCACCTGCGTCACCGTGCCGGCCTTGTCGGCCTCGATCTCGTTCATGATCTTCATCGCTTCGATGATGCAGATCGGGTCGCCTTCCTTGACCACCGTGCCCACCGTGGCGAAAGGCTTGGCGCCGGGGCTGGCGGCACCGTAGAAGGTGCCGACCATCGGCGACTTGACGATGTGGCCGGTCGGGGCGGCCGGTGCTTCGGGTGCGGCAGCAGGTGCCACAGGCGCTGCGGCAGCCACGGGTGCAGCCGCGGCCACTTGCGGCGGTGCGGCCTGATAGACCATCGGCTGGGCGGTTGCCACGGCGGCGGCCGGGTCGCTCTTGACGATGCGCACCTTGCCGTCGGCTTCGGTGATCTCAAGCTCGGAGATGTTCGATTCAGACACCAGGTCGATCAGCGTCTTCAGTTTGCGCAGGTCCATGTGTTCTCCAACTCCTGTCGTTATGGGGCGGCCGGTCGCCAGCGAGGGCGACGTGCCGGGTCAGGCCGAGCGAGGCGGCTGGGCCTTCGGGCCGCGCTTGAGCGCATGGCCCAGGGCAAGGCGGTATCCATCGGCGCCCAGCCCGACGATCACGCCTTCGGCGAGATCGGAAAAATAAGAATGGTGGCGGAACGGCTCGCGGCGGTGCACATTTGACAGGTGCACTTCGATGAATGGGATCGCCACGCCCGCGAACGCATCGCGCAGGGCCACGCTGGTGTGTGTGAACGCGCCGGGGTTGATGATCACGAAGTCGGTGCCATCGAGTCGCGTGGCCTGCACACGGTCGATCAGCGCGCCTTCGTGGTTGCTCTGGAAGCTTTCCAGCGTGGACCCGGCATCGGTGGCGATCTTCGCGAGTTCTGCGTTGATCTGATCCAAAGTCGTCGAACCATAGACTGCCGGCTCGCGGGTGCCGAGCAGGTTGAGGTTGGGGCCGTGGATGACGAGGATCTTCATGGCTTCAAAAGCGAAGGCCGAACTTTACGCGTTTTTGAGCGCTGATCCGCGCATGAAGCAATTTATTGCCCGGAGGCGAACTTTGCGGCCCATTCGGCCAGGTCTTCCGGCTTCAAGAGCCCGAGCTTGCGGAAGATGGCCTGGCCTTGCCGGTCGAAGGCCACGCTGAAGGGCAGTGCGCCGCTCGGGTTGCCCAAGGCGCGGTTCAGGTCGACGCCGTTCAGGCCCGCCAGCCCGATGGGGAAGCTCACCGGCAGCTTGCCGAGAAACTCGCGAACCGGCGTCGGGCTGTCGATGGCCAGCCCCACCACCTGCCAGCCCTTGGGCTTGTGCTCTTTATAGAAGGCGTCGAGCAGCGGCATTTCCTTGACGCATGGAGCGCACCAGGTGGCCCAGAAGTTGAGCACCAGCGGCTGGCCGCGCAGCGTTGCCATGGCCAGCTCGCCGCCTTCCGGCCGCTGGAAGCGCTCTTGCCAGAGGGCTTGTTCGGCGCCGGTGTCGGGGGGCGTTTCTCGGTGCCGCCACCAGGCCCAGCCGGCACCCGCGGCGGCGGCCGCCAGCGCCACGCCGCCGGTCACGAGGGCTTGGCGGCGCTTCACGCGGCGTCCTCGTCCAGCAGCCGCCGCAAGGCGGCAAGGTCGCCGCGCTCCGACTGGCCCCGCACATCGGGCTTGAGTGCGCCGCGCAGGTCGTCATGGTCGAGGATGCTCATGTGGACGGTCACCGGCTCGCCCAGCTCGGGGCTCATGCTGCTGACCGACAGCACGTCGATCGGCTCGCCGCGCGGGCCGTTCAGCGAGCCGACGTCGTAGTCGACACGTTTGTCGATCAGGGCCAGCTCGGCCTGCTTGGAGTCGTCGCAGAAAAGCTGCAGGTGCACGCTCGACAGCCGGGTCGCCGTGCCGCGCCACACCGCGCCGGTCAGGTGCGGCCGCATGTCCTGCAGGCGCTCCATCCAAAGCAGCGCCACCTTGCGCAGCGCGCGCAGCTCGCCCGGCTGGGTGTCGGCGCAGAAGAGCTGGATGTACGAGCGCACTTCGTCTTCCACCTCGTCATTGCCCGGTAGGTCGACCGAACGCACGCTGCCGCGGCCGAGCATCTTGGCGGCGCGGCGCTTGGCCGGGCCGTACTCCATGCCTTCTTCAACAATGAGGCGCGCGGCCGCGCTGGCCACTTCGGCGCTGAGTTGGGTGCCCATGTCGGCGATTCTAGGAAGGCGGAGCTTGCCGGCGTGCTCTCACCCTATTCGGGCAATTCCACCGAGCCCATGCGGGCGACGACGGTGCCCGCCCGGCCCATCACGTAGGCTGAGTTGGGCCGCTTCTCGAAGCGTTTGGGGGCCGGCAGCATCACCGCCAGTCGCGCCGCGGGGTAGGCGCCGAGCTTGTCGGCGTTGACGTGGAAGTAATGGCGGGCCGCGGCCTGCGCGCCAAAGAGGCCTTCGCCCCATTCCACGTTGTTCAGATAGATCTCGAGGATGCGCCGCTTGGACAGCGTGCCTTCGAGCATGAAGGTGATGACGAACTCCTGCCCCTTGCGCAGGAAGTTGCGCTCGCCGCTGAGGAAGAGGTTCTTGGCCAGCTGCTGGGTGATGGTGGAGCCGCCCACGATCTTGGGCGTGGCCTTGGGCTTCTCGGGCGGGGGGCGGTTGGTGCGCGCCGCCTGCTTGGCCTGGCGCTCGTTGATGCGCTCGGCTTGGGCTTCGGCGCGGAGGTTTTTCTCCCAGGCTTTTTCCAGCGCCTCCCACTCGACGCCGCTGTGCTCGGTGAAGCCGGCGTCTTCGGAGGCGATCACCGCGCGCTTGAGGTGGTCGGAGATGCGGTCGTCGTCCACCCACTGCTGGCTCCACAGGAGCTGGTGCTGCTCGGCGACGATGCGGCGCATCTCCGAGCGCTGGAAGGTGGTGGACTGCGGGTCGACCACGGCCATCAAGCCGATGCGCGCGAGGAAGTAGATCTGCAGCGACAGCCCGCAGACCACCACAAGCCCGACGACGCGCAGCAGGTGGCGGACGAAGGGCTTCATCGTGAGGCCAGCCGGGCGCGCAGTGCGGCCAGCACCGGCGCCGTCTCGGGGGTGATGCCGCGCCAGACATGGAAGGCCTCGGCCGCCTGCTCCACCAGCATGCCGAGGCCGTCGCGTGCGGTGGCGCCGTGCTGCCCGGCCCATTGGAGAAAGCCCTGGGCGGCGGGGCCGTACATCATGTCCAACGCCAGGCCGCCTGGACTCAGCACGCTCGGCGCGACCGGAATGGCAGCGCCCTGCAGGCTGGTCGCGGTCGCGTTGACCACCACGTCGAAGGCCTCGCCCGGGGCTTGCAGGGGGCGGGCACCGAGCTTGACGTCATGCGCGTACGCCAGCTCGGCGTGGCGCTTCACCAGGGCCTCGGCCTTGTCGATGCTGCGGTTGGCGATCACGATCTCTTGCGGACGCGCCTGGATCAGCGGCCCGAGCGCACCGGCGGCGGCACCACCGCCACCGACCAGCAGCACACGCTTGCCGCGCAGCCCGACACCGGCATTGCGCTCGATGTCGCGCACGAGGCCGATGCCGTCGGTGTTGTCGGCGTACCAGCCTTCGGCATCGAAGCGCAGCACGTTGGCGGCTTCGGCGAGCGTGGCACGCGGGCTGCGGCGCGCTGCCAGCCGGTAGGCGTCGATCTTGAAGGGCACGGTCACGTTGCAGCCGCGACCGCCGCCGTCGGCAAACGCACGCACCGTGGCCTCGAAGCCATCCAGCGGGCACAGCAGCCGGTCGTAGGCCACCGGCTGCCCGGTCGCCCGTGCGAACTCGGCGTGGATGAAGGGCGACTGGCTGTGCTCGACCGGGTTGCCGGCGACGACGTAACGATCGGGAGGGCTCACTGCTGCTTCACGGGTTCGGCGACCGAGGTGGCAAAGCCGTCTTCGCGCGAGAAGCGGAAGCGGGTGGGGATCACCAGCTGGTCGGCCTGCTTCTTCATCGCCGACGAGAACGAGCCGAACGGCGCCGCCGCCTGCACGATGGAGACGGCGCGCTTGTCGAGCAGCTTCGATTGCGAGGCCTGCACGATCTCGGTCTCGACGATGCGGCCGGCCGAGTCGACGGTGATGATCATCACCAGCTCGCCGTAGAGCTTCTTGCCCTGGTGCTCGGGGAAGTTGCGCGTGCCACGGTCTTCGATCTTGCGGCGCAGCTGGTCGTAGTAAATCGCGTAGACCTCTTCGCGCGTGGACGGGCTGATGTAGCGCTTCTTGGGCCGCGCGTTTTCCTCGTTGATGCGCTTTTCGATCTCGGCCAGCAGTTGCAGCAGCTGCTTGCGGCGCTCTTCCTGAGAACGGTCCTGCGGCCGGCCCTGGTCGCGCTTGGGGTCGGGCTGGGGCAGGGTCGCGAGCTCGCGGCGCACCTGGGCCAGCAGTTGTTGCTGGGTCTCTTGCAGCTGCTCGATCTGGCGGCGGGCATCTTCGGCCGATTCGCCGATCTCGGTGAGCGTGGCGCTCGGCAGCGGCGAGGTGGCGCGACCGCGGTCGACGTCACCGCCGCCCGCCAGGTTGCGCTGCGCGATCGCCTGCGCCTTGGTCGGCGCTTCGCTGCCACGCGCGTTCACGAGGATCACCTCCAGCGGCGTGTCTTGGAACGCGCGGGTGAAGCCCTCGGGGTCGACCGCCGGCCAGGCCAGCAGGCCGGCGTGCACGACGACCGAGACCGTGAGCGAAACCTGAAGGACCGAAAGCTTGGCCATGTGGAGCGTCAGACAGAGGGCGACGATGCTACCGCGCTGGCGGTGGAGGGCTCCTCGGTGGCATCCCCTTGCGCATCGGCCTGGACGTCCGCTTGTACGTCGATCGCGAGCGTGAGCGGGCCGGCGGTCGCCTCGGCGTCTTCGATCTCGGTGTCTTCCACCACAGCGTCGTCGGCCTTCGTCGACGGGTCGTCGAGGCGCTGCAGCACGCTCGCGTGCACATCGAGCGTCAGCAGGTCGGTGCCGGTGATGCGCACCCGCACGATCGCCCCGCGCGGCAGGCGCTCGGCGCCCACCGCCTTGAAGACGAGCGGTAGCGTCTCGGCGCGCACCAGGCCGTCTTTCATCACCGCCGCATCGAGCTCCTGCAGGCCGTGTTGCGCCAGGTACTGGAGCGTCCAGTAGCGTTCGATGCCCGACTGGTAGCCGTTGTAGGCGGTGTAGGCCGCGTCGAAGCTCGAGATGATGGAAAAGAGCGCCGCGTCTTTCGGCTTGAACGGTGCGGCGAGCAGCGCCGTGCGGCCGTGGCGGGCGCAGGCAATGATCTGCCACTGGTTCACGAGGTCGACATACCGGCGCAGCGGCGAAGTGGCCCAGGTGTACTGCGCTACGCCCATGCCGGCGTGCGGCGCGGCCTTGGTGCCCATGCGCACCTTCACGCCGGGCGCCATGCTGGCCTGGCTGCGGTAGATGCCGGGCACGCCCAGCTCGTGCAGCCAGCCGCCCCAGGTGCTGTTGGCGAGGATCATCGCCTCGGCCACGATCAGGTCGAGCGGCGCGCCACGGGTGCGGGTGCTGATCAGCACGCGTTCGTCACCCTGCGGCTCGCGGCCGTCGTTGCCTTCGAGGCGGAAGTTGTAGTCGGGGCGGTTGAAGAGTTCCGGCTTGCCGCGTACCACCTCGCGGGCCGCCTTCAGGTGGCGTGCGAGGCGGAAGGCGAAGGCCAGCTCGGTGGCGTGGGCGTAGTCGGCGGGCGCTTCCCCCGTCAGCGAGGCTTCGGTGATGACCGCATCGAGCTGGTCGTGGCGCAGGTTGGAAACGATGGGCACACGTTCGAGCTTCGTTTCGCTGCCCTTCACGTCGAGTGTCGCTTCGTCGTAGCTCACATACAGCGAGACGGCCGGGCACTCGCGCCCTTCCAGCAGCGTGTAGGCCTGCACCACTTCGTCGGGCAGCATGGTCAGCTTGTAGCCCGGCATGTAGACGGTGGACAGCCGATCGCGCGCCACCTTGTCGATCGCGCCTTCCGGCGTGATCGCGAGGCCGGGGGCGGCGATGTGCACGCCGAATACCACCGTGCCGGTGCCGAGTCCTTGCACCGACAGCGCATCGTCGATCTCGGTGGTCTGCGAATCGTCGATCGAGAACGCCTGCACCGCGGCCACCGGCAGCTTGTCCTTGATCTCGGGCGCGCTGAGTGCGGGGAAGGCCGTGCCCTTGGGGAAGTTCTCGAAGAGGAAGCGCCGCCAGTGGAACTGGTAGGGCGAGTCGATCGCGCCGGCCGCCTTCAGCAGGTCGAGCGGCGCGCTGTGCGAGAGCCTCGACGCTTCGACCACCGCCTTGTACTCGGCCGCGTTCTTGTCGGGCTTGAAGAGGATCTTGTAGAGCTGCTCGCGCACCGGCACCGGACACTGGCCGGCCACCAGCTCTCGGGCCCAGGTGTCGATCTGCGCGGCGAGCTGCTTCTTGCGCTCGATGCCGAGCAGCGCGGCCTTCACGATCTCTTCCGGCGCCTTCTTGAACTGGCCCTTGCCGAGGCGGCGGAAGTAGTGCGGCGCTTCGAACAGGCGGAAGAGGGCGGCCGCCTGCTGCGCGGCACTCGCCTTGTCGTTGAAGTAGTCGCGCGCCAAGTCAGCGAAACCGAAGTCGCTGTCGGGAGCAAATTCCCAGGCGAGATCGAGGTCGATCTCCTGCGCGAGGCGCTGCCCTTCGGCCAGCAGCTCGGCGGGGGCGGGCTGCTCGAATTTCAGCAGCACGTTGGCGGATTTCACTTTGACGCGCTTGCCGGAGTCGAGCTCGATCTGCATCGAGGTGTCGGCTTCGGACATCACGCGGCCGGCGTGGAATTTCCCGGCGTCATCAAACAGTGCGTACATGTCAGGCCCGCCCGGCCGCCCGAAGGGCCTGACGCGCCCCCTCGGGGGGCAGTGAACGGAGTGAACGTGGGGGTGTCATGACCGGGATTGTCGCCGCGCGAAACGATCAGGGCGACGGCCCAAGTTCGAGGAAGTGCAACAGGTGCGGCAGGTGCTCGTCGAAGTCGGTCAGCGCATGGTCGCTGCCCTCGACGATGCGCAGGTGGCCGCCCCGGTAGCGCTCGCTCATCTCGCGCCAGCTCAGCACTTCGTCGCCGGTGGCGATGACGGCAAAGTAGCGGGCCGGATCGGCCAGCGCACCTGGCGTCATCTCGCGGAGTTCGTCGACGTACTCCGGGCGGAAGAAGAACCGCTCCTCGCTGTGCCAGGCGGTGGTTTCGCCAATGTGGCGGGCGAGGTCGCGCGCCGGGTCGACCGCGGGGTTGAGAAGCACCGCCTTGCAGCCCAGGCGCTCGGCCATCACCGTGGCGTAGAAGCCCCCGAGCGAGCTGCCGATGATGGCCATGCGCTCGTGCGGCCAGCGGCTCACGCCGTGTTCGAGCATGTGCACCGCCTCGCGCGGCGACGGCGGCAGTTGCGGGCACCACCAGGTGAGGCGCGGGGCGTGTTCACGCACCCAGGCGGCCATGCGGGTGGCCTTTGCCGACTGCGGCGACGAGCGGAAACCGTGCAGATACAACAAATGGGTCGGTGTCATGGGAACCGGGCGGGCGCGGGTGGCTCGAAGCCTGTCGCCGCGGGTGGAGGCGAGGGCCTTGCAGTGTGCCCGACTCCACAATCTCACCCGGTGCCGCGGGTTGTCGGCGCGCCTAAACTGGCCCGCACACCTCCTGTCCGATTTCGCCTTCCCCGACTTCGCTTCGCAAGGATTTTTCGTGAACGCACTCGCTGGTCTGCCCGATGGTCTTCCGTTTCGCCCGCTCGGGCTGGTGCTGGCACTGGCCGTGATGCTGCAGGCCTGCGCCACGCCGGCGCCCACCGCGAGCGCCGCCGCGAAGACCACGACGACCGAGAAGGCCAACACCCGCGCGGTGCCTGCGCCCGTGGCGGGCGCGGCGCCGCCGGCACAGGCCGCGGCCGGTGCCGCGGCGGCCGCGTCGGGCGCTGCCTCGGGTGTGGCCGGCGCGCCCGCGGCGCGGCCCGACCCCGCGGCGCCGCGGCCGTTCGACGACGTCGTGAAAGGCGCGACGCAGCAGCCGGGCTTCGTGCCCATCTGGCGCAAGGACGACAAGATCTGGCTCGAGATCCCCGCCGAGCGGCTCGACCAGCCCTTCCTCCTGTCGGTCAACGTGGCCGGCTCGGTGGGCGAGCGTGGCCTGTATGCGAGCCAGATGGGCCCGTCGTGGCTGGCGACCTTTCGCAAGATCGGCACCAACCAAATGCAGCTGATCGCGCTCAACGCGGCCTTCGTCAGCAGCACGGCCGGCATGAAGCCGGCGGTGGAGCAGGGCTTCTCGCACAGCCTGCTCGGCTCGGCGGCGATCGCGAGTGCGCCGCACCCGCAGCGCAAATCGGTGCTGATCGACGCCGGCTTCCTGCTGACCGACATCCCGGGTTACTCGACACGCATCGAGGCTGCCTTCCGCATGCCGTATTCGCTGGACCGCGGCAATTCCTTCTTCGAGAAGACACGCGTGAGCGACGAGATGACGACCGTCAGCGCCCGCGTGCACTTTGCCACCTCGCGCATTCCCGCGCCGCCGCTCACGCCAAGCCCCGTGCCCACACCGCCGCCGCCGTCGACCACGCCCGATGCGCGCAGCATGTTCGTCGGCTTCGTCTACAGCTTCACCAAGCTGCCCGACGAACCGATGGCGCCACGCAAGACCGACCCGCGGCTCGGCCACTTCTTCAAGTCCGTCACCGACCTCGGCACCGACCTCAAGGCCAACCCGCGTGTGCACTACGTGAGCCGCTGGCGCCTGGAGAAGCGCGACCCGCAGGCCGAGATCTCGGAGCCCAAGCAGCCCATCGTCTACTGGCTCGACAAGAACATCCCGCCGCGTTATCGCAAGTCGGTCGAGGCGGGCGTACTCGAGTGGAACAAGGCCTTCGAGCGGATCGGCTTCAAGAACGCCATCGTCGTGCGCCACCAGCCCGACGACGCCGAGTGGGACAACATGGACGCACGGCATGCGTCCATCCGCTGGTTCGTCGGCGCCGACGTGGGCTTTGCGGTGGGCCCGCACCACGGCGACCCGCGCACCGGCGAGATCATCGACGCCGACATCGGCATGAGCGATGTCTTCGGCCGCAGCGCGCGTCGCTTCGTGGTGGAAGACGTGGCCGCGACCCCGCCGGGCACGCATTCCCACACCCATGCCCACCACGACGCCTATTGCAACTACGCCCGCGAGAACGCCGCCGAGATGAACTTCGCGCTCGACGTGCTCGAAGCGCGCGGTGACATGGCCCCCGACAGCCCGGAGGCCGAAGCCTTCGTGCAGGCGGTCATCAAGGACACGGTGATGCACGAGGTGGGCCACACGCTCGGCCTCAAGCACAACTTCAAGGGTTCCACCGTCGTCCCGCGCGACAAGCTGCAGGACAAGGACTTCACCGAGAAGAACGGCATCTCCGGCTCGGTGATGGACTACAACGCCTACAACATCGCGCTGCGCGGCGAGAAGCAGGGCGCGCTCAACAACACCACGCTCGGCCCCTACGACTACTGGGCGATCGAATACGCCTACAAGCCGATCGCACCGGCCGACGAGGCCACCGAACTGGCCCGCATCGCCTCGCGCAGCACCGACCCGCTGTTGGCGTATGCCGACGACGCCGATGCGGGCGGCATCCCCGGCAACGACGGCATCGATCCGCTGGTCAACCGCTTCGACCTTGGCGACGACCCGCTCGCGTACTACGTGCGCCGCCTGCAGCTGTCACGCGAGTTGTGGCAGCGGGTGCAGGAGCGCGGTGCGCAGCCGGGCGACGAGGCGGTGCGGCAGCGGCGCATCCTGCTGAGCGGCTTCCGCCAGCTCAGCCGCGCGAGCGAACTCGTCGGCAAGTACGTGGGCGGCATGTACACCGTGCGCGACCTGCCCGGTACCACGCGGCGTGCGGCCTATGCGCCGGTCGAGCCGGCGCGGCAGCGCGAGGCGCTCAAGTTCCTCGCCGAAGGTGTGTTCAACGCCGACAGTTTCCGCTTCAAGCCGGAGTTCATCGCGAGCCTTGCACCCGACTACAACGAGTGGGACCGCGGCGGGCCGGTGAGCATTCCCTCGGCCGTGCTGCAGGTGCAGACGGTGGCGATGGACCGCCTGCTCAGCCCCGGCACCGCATCACGCCTGCTCGACCTGCCCTCGTTTGTGCCCGATGCCAACCCGCGCAACATCATCTCGCTCGCCGAGGTGTACGGCACCTTGCAGGGCGCGGTGTGGAGCGAGCTGAAAAGCGGCCGCGAGATCGACCGCCTGCGCCGCAACCTGCAGCGCGAGCACCTGAAGCGTGTGCAGAACCTGCTCGTGCGCGGCTCGGCGGCCTTGCCACCCGACGCGTTGAGCCTGATGCGCATGCAGGCGGTGGAATTGCAGTCGCAGCTCAAACGCGCGTCGACGAACGGCAGGCTGTCGGTGGAGAGCCGGGCTCACCTGCAGGACAGCCTGTCGCAACTGACCGAAGCGCTACGCGCCTCGATGATCAGAAGTTGACGACACCCGGCATCACGAGTACGTGATGCCACCCTCCAAGAGGGTGCACGGCCGCTTCGCAGCGGCTGTGCGCTGGCCTCGCGCTAGGACGCGAGCGCCGTCAACAGCTTGCCGTGGATGCCGCCGAAGCCGCCGTTGCTCATGCACAGCACGTGATCGCCCGGCCTGGCGGCGCGGCGCACGGCGTTGACGAGCGCCTCGATGGTGTCGACCACGATGGCCCTGTCGCCCATCGGTGCGAGCGCCTCGCGCGCATCCCAGCCGAGGTTGGCCTGGTGGCAGAACGACAGGTCGGCTTCTTCCAGCGCCCACGGCAGCTGGGCCTTCATGGCGCCGAGCTTCATGGTGTTGGAGCGGGGCTCGAAGACGGCGAGGATGCGGTCGGCCCCCACCTTGCGGCGCAGGCCGTTGATGGTGGTGCGGATGGCGGTCGGATGGTGGGCGAAGTCGTCGTAGACCTTCACGCCACCGGCTTCACCGCGCAGCTCGAGCCGGCGGCGCACGTTCTCGAACGATGCCAGCGCCTGGCCTGCCACCTCGGGTGACACACCCACGTGCTCGGCTGCCGCGATGGCGGCCAGCGCGTTGAGCTGGTTATGTTCGCCGAGCAGTTGCCAGTCGACACGCGCGATCTTCAGGCTGCCGCGCAGCACGTCGAAAGCATGCGGCTCACCGCGGGCGCGCAGCGCGCCAGGTGTTTCCTTGCGCGTGCCGAAGCGCACCACCTCGCTCCAGCAGCCGCGCTCCAGCACATGCTGCAGTGTTTCCTCGCGTGCGTTGACCACGAGCCGGCCCGACGGCGGCACGGTGCGCACGAGATGGTGGAACTGGGTCTCGATCGCAGCCACGTCGGGAAAGATGTCGGCGTGGTCGTATTCGAGGTTGTTGAGGATCGCGGTGCGCGGCCGGTAGTGCACGAACTTGCTGCGCTTGTCGAAGAAGGCGGTGTCGTACTCGTCGGCTTCGATGACGAAGGTCTTGCCGGTGCCGAGACGCGCCGACACGCCGAAGTTCTGCGGCACACCGCCGACGAGGAACCCGGGCTCGAGGCCGGCTTTCTCGAGCATCCACGCGAGCATGGAGGTGGTGGTGGTCTTGCCGTGCGTCCCGGCGACGGCCAGCACGTGGCGGCCCTGCAGCACGTTGTCGGCGAGCCACTGCGGGCCGCTGGTGTAGCGCGCGCCGCTGTCGAGGATCGCTTCGACCAGTGGGTTGCCGCGCGACACCACGTTGCCGATGACGTAGAGATCGGGGTTGAGCTTGAGCTGGTCGGCGCCGTAACCTTCGATCAGCTCGATGCCGAGGGCGCGCAGCTGGTCGCTCATCGGCGGGTAGACGCCGGCGTCGCAGCCGGTGACGGTGTGGCCGGCTTCTCGCGCGAGGGCGGCCAGACCGCCCATAAAGGTGCCGCAGATGCCGAGGATGTGAATGTGCATGGGCGGGATTCTAGGAGTCGCTGTCATTCGTCGACCTCACAATGCCCAGGCATGAACTGGATCGCGACGCACCCCTGGGCCTACCCCGCACTGGAGACGCTGCACCTCGTGGGCGTGGCGCTGCTGGTGGGCAACCTGGTGCTGTTCGAGATCCGGGTCTGGGGGCTCCAGGCGGCGTTGCCGTTGAGGCCGCTCGCGCGACTGTCGCTGGGCCTGGCGCTCGCCGGGTTTGCGCTGGCGGCGACCAGCGGTGGGGTGATGCTCGCCAGCCAGTGGGTCGAGCTGCAGGCCAACCGTGCGTTGTGGCTCAAGGCCGTGCTGGTGATCGCGGCCGGCGCGAACGCGGCGGCCTTCCACCTGCGCGGCGGGCTCGACAAGCTCGACCGCGTGGCCCGCTGGCAGACCGCGCTGTCCATGGGGCTTTGGCTGCTTGTCGTAGCCTGCGGCCGTTTCATCGCCTATGTGTGACAACACGAGGAGACCTCCATGCAACGACGTCTGATCCTGATGGCCGGCGCGGGTGTCTGCGTCCTGCCGGCGTGGGCCCATCACGGATGGAGCAACTTCGATGCCGAGCGGCCGCTCTACCTGGATGGGCGTGCGACCAAGGTGGCGTGGCGCAACCCGCATGCCGAGGTCGAGCTGGAACTGGCATCGCCGCTGCGGCTACCTGTGGACCTGGCGAAACGGCCGGTGCCGGCGCAATCGGCCCAGGTGGACGGGCCGGCCATCCTCGGCAAGACGGTGCTGCCCACGCGTCGCGACAAGCAGTGGGAGCTGGAGCTGGCGCCCCTGTCGCGCCTGCAGGCCTGGCAGGTCGCCGAGATCAAGCCGGGCACGCCGCTCGCCGTCGTGGGCTACACCTTCCCGGGCGAGAAGGGCGAAGCCATCGTGCGGGTGGAGTACCTGTTCGTCGACGGCAAGACTTACGCCCTGCGCTCCTCGCCTGCCTGATCGCTCAGGCCTTCAAGGCTTCGCGTGCCGCGTCGACGGTGGCGGCAATGTCGGCGGCGGTGTGGGCCGAGCTCACGAAGCCCGCCTCGTACAGCGCCGGGGCGAGGTACACGCCGCGGTCGAGCATGGCGTGGAAGAAGCGGTTGAAGCGCTCCTTGTCGGTCGCCATCACGGCCGGGTAGTTCTGCGGCAGCGAAGCGCCGAAGAAGAAGCCGAACATGCCGCCTTCGCAATCGCTGGCGAAGGGTAAGCCGGCCGACTTGGCCGCGGCGTTCAAGCCTTCGACCAGCGTGCGGGTGCTGGCCGACAGCGCCTCGAAGAAGCCGGGCTTCTGAATCTGCTTGAGCGTGGCCAGGCCGCAGGCGGTGGCCACCGGGTTGCCCGACAGCGTGCCGGCCTGGTAGACCGGACCGAGCGGCGCCAGCTTTTCCATCACGCCGCGCTTGCCGCCGAAGGCCGCGAGCGGCATGCCGCCACCGATCACCTTGCCGAAGACGCTCATGTCGGGCGCGAAGCCGGTAATCGCCTTCGCGTAGAGGCTCTGTGCACCGCCCAGCGCGACGCGAAAGCCCGTCATCACCTCGTCGAACACCAGCAGCGCACCGTGCTGCGTGCACAGCTCGCGCAGGCGGGTCATGAAGGGCAGGCTCGCGCGCACGAAATTCATGTTGCCGGCGATGGGTTCGATCATCACGCAGGCGAGGTCGTCGCCGTGCAGCTTGAAGGCCTCTTCCAGCGCGGCGACGTTGTTGTACTCGAGCACCAGCGTGTGCTGCACCACCTCGGGCGGCACGCCGGCGCTGGTCGGGTTGCCGAAGGTCGCCAGGCCGGAGCCGGCCTTCACCAGCAGCGCATCGGCGTGGCCGTGGTAGCAGCCTTCGAACTTGATGATCTTGTGGCGGCCGGTTGCGCCGCGGGCGAGGCGGATGGCGCTCATCGCGGCTTCGGTGCCGGAGCTCACGAGACGCACCTGCTCCAGGCTTGGCACGAGCTTCAGGATCTCCTCGGCCAGCTCCACCTCACGCTCGGTGGGCGCGCCGAACGAGAAGCCATCGAGCGCTGCCTTCTGCACCGCATCGAGCACCTCGGGGTGACCGTGGCCGAGGATCATCGGACCCCAGGAGCCGATGTAGTCGATGTAGCGCTTGCCTTCGGCGTCGAAGATGTATGGGCCCTCGGCACGGCTGATGAAGCGCGGCGTGCCGCCGACCGCGCGAAACGCACGCACCGGCGAGTTGACGCCCCCGGGGATGACGCGCTGGGCGCGCTCGAACAGCTGGGCGTTAGTGGACATGGCGCGGGTCCTTCGGGGCCTGGTCGCCGTCGTCGGCCTCGGGGCCAGCGCCCTCAGCGCCCTCCTCGGCCGGCGGCAGGGCCCAGAAGAAGCGGTCGGGGATCACATTGCCCATGCCGGGGCGGAAACCGGCATCGAGCGCCTGGTCGAGGAAGGACAGCGATTCGCCCACGGCGGCATGCAGCTCGCTGCCGGAGGCCAGCAGCGCAGCCAGTGCGGCGGAGAGGGTGTCCCCCGCACCGACGAAGCTGACCTCGAAGCGCTCGAACTTCTCGCCGGTGATCGCACCTTGCGGCGAGGCCAGCACGTTGTCGAGGAACTGGTCGGGCAGCGGCACGCTCGTCACGAGCACAAAGCGCGCGCCATGCTGCGCTGCGGCGACGGCGAGCTCGCGCGGCGAGGCGGGGCGGTCGCCGCTCCATTCGGGGAGCAGGAAGTCGGTGAGCGTCTGGTGGCTGCCGACGAGCACCTCGGTCTGCGGCAACACCAGCTCGCGGAAGGCGTCGAGGTAAGCGGCCTGCTCGTCCTCGTCGACCCACGACAGGTTGGGCATGTAGGCGACGAGCGGCACCTCGGGGTAGTCGGACAGCACTTCGGCCACCGCGCTCACGCTTTCGGCCGTGCCGAGGAAGCCGACCTTCCAGGCCGAGATGGTCACGTCTTCGAGGATGCTGCGCGCCTGCTCGACCAGCACGTCGGCATCGAGCGCAGTGTGATCGAACACTTCGGCGGTATCCCTGAGCACCACTGCGGTCACCACCGGCAGGGCGTGGGCGCCCATCGCCGCGATGGTGACCACGTCACCCGCCAATCCCCCGGCACCGCTCGGGTCGCTGGCGTTGAAGCTCATCACGCAGGCCGGCGCGGGCGCGTCGTGCGGGTTGTCGGTGCTGGTTTCCGTGGCAGTCGCGTCGTTCGTCGTCATGGGGCGTTCATCAGGGATTCAGGGTTTGCCAGCACTTCTAGAAATATGTGAGGAATGTGGCGTATGTGCCCACAAACTAACGCCTTTTTGGCTTTTTGCGTGGCTACAATCGTTTTTCATTGTAGTGAGCGATTAAGAACTAACGTGAGCAAAGACGCCAGCGCGACACGTACTTGGATGTGTCTGATTTGCGGTTGGATTTACGACGAAGCGGCTGGCGATCCTGACCACGGGATAGCACCGGGGACGCCCTGGGAGTCAGTGCCCATGAACTGGACTTGTCCGGAATGTGGCGCTCGTAAGGAAGATTTCGAGATGGTCCAGATCTGACCTTCTGGGCCGCGTTGGGATGAACCGACAGTGTCGACCCGAAGTCGTTGAGGAGATTACCTGGTGAGCAATGACGCCCTTGCAGGCATGAAGGTGCTGGTCATCGACGACAGCAACACCATCCGCCGCAGCGCAGAGATCTTCCTGAAGCAGGGTGGCTATCAGGTCCTGCTGGCCGAAGACGGATTCGATGCCCTGTCCAAGGTGAACGACCACGCGCCCGATCTCATCTTCTGCGACATCCTGATGCCGCGTCTCGATGGCTACCAGACCTGCGCCATCATCAAACGCAACCCCAAGTTTTCATCGGTGCCGGTGATCATGCTGTCGTCCAAAGACGGCCTGTTCGACAAGGCCCGTGGCCGCATGGTGGGCTCCGAGGCCTACCTGACCAAACCCTTCACGAAAGACCAGTTGCTGCAAGCGGTAGAGCAGCACCGCCGGTCCGAATGAGAATGAGTGACTGCCGGCGCAACGACGCGCCGGCCGAGATGGAGTAGCGAGCATGGCGATCAAGAAAATCCTGTTGGTGGACGACTCGAAGACCGAGTTGCATTTCCTGTCCGAGCTGCTGACCAAGCGCGGCTATTCAGTGCGCACCGCCGAAGACGGCGAAGACGCGATGCGCCGGCTGGGCGAAGACAAGCCCGACCTCATCCTGATGGACGTGGTGATGCCGGGCCAGAACGGCTTCCAGCTCACCCGCGCCATCACCCGCGACCCGCGCTTCACCGATGTGCCGGTGATCATGTGCACCAGCAAGAACCAGGAAACCGACAAGGTCTGGGGCATGCGCCAGGGCGCACGCGACTACATCGTCAAGCCCGTCGATGCCGACGAGCTGGTGGCCAAGATCAAGGCATTCGACTGAACCTCCCAACCCTCCACGTCATGCAGGCAGGTGTGAATGGCCAATAAGGAAGCACTACGCGAACTGCAAAGCCGCCTCGCCGAAAGGTTGAAGGCGGCTCAGTCGCAAGAGCGCGGGAGATCCTGGTTGGCCGTGGAGTGTGCGGGCCACGGCTTTTTGTTTCCGTTGCAGGAAGCCGGCGAAATCTTCCCCTTTGCCCCCGCGGTGCCGGTGCCGTACACCAGCCGCTGGTTTCTCGGCGTGGCCAACCTGCGCGGCAAGCTGCACGGCGTGGTCGACCTGGCGGGCTTCCTGGGCATCCGAGGCAACGAGCCGGCGCGCGACCAGTCCTGGTTTGTCGCCTTCAACAACGACCTGAACATCAACTCCGCGCTGATGGTGGACCGGCTCTCCGGCCTGCGCAGCCTGGAGCAGCTCAAGCGCGAGGCCGACGACGGCCAGGCCAAGCCGGCCTTCGTGGGGGCGCCGTACCGAGACGAGAACAACCGCCTGTGGCGCGAGCTGAATCTTGCGGCGCTGGCCAACGAGTCTGCATTTTTGAGAATCGCGGGCTGAAGCGTGTTGGGCGCTTCGACCTTCTGACAGTCACTCTGAGACACGACGGAACGAGGAACATATGAGCTTCCTGGACAAGATCAAAGGCATTGGCAAGGGTCGCGACTCCAACGGCCTGGATGGCGACAACCCTGTCATTCCTCTCGATGACGTCATGACACTGGACCGGTCGACGATGGACGGCGCCAGCACCGCGACCGCCAGCGAGGCGCCGACGCGCACGGCCCACATGGACTCGTCCATCATCACCGAGGCTGCCCCGTCCGAGATCGCTGACTTCTCCGAGACCCGGCTGCCCGCCGGCATGGGTGACGAGGTCAACGCCACCGGCCTGCCGCTGATCGGCAAGCAGCCGGTCGCGACCCAGCAACGGGTGCTGCTCGGCCTGGTGGTGGTCGGCCTCCTGGGCCTGATCGGCATGACGCTGTACTCGTTCAACTCCGCATCGAAGGGCGCGGCGCAGGTGGCCGCTTCCGGCCAGGCGCTGATGCAGTCGCAGCGACTCGCGAAGTCGGTGTCGCAGGCACTGATCGGTTCGGCGTCGGCCTTCCCCGAAGTGAAGGAGTCCACCGAAGTCCTGGCCAAGAGCGTGCGTGGTCTCGCCAAGGGTGAGGGCGGCCTGGACGCTGCGCCGTCCTCCGTGCAGGAGGTCCTGGCGCCCATGGTGCCGCTCGTCGACCGCGCCGAGAAGAACGCCAACACCGTGATGGGTCAGCAGAAGATCCTGACGCAGGTGGGCAAGGCGCTTCGCACCATCAACCGACAGTCGTCTGACCTGCTGGAAATCGCCGAAACCGTCTCGTCGCTGAAACTGCAGCAGGAGGCCTCGCCGGCCGAACTGTCCGCCGTGGGCCAGCTCGTGATGTTGACCCAGCGCATCGGCAAATCGGCCAACGAATTCCTGACCATGGAAGGCGTGTCGCCGGAGGCGGTGTTCCTGCTCGGCAAGGACTTGAACTCCTTCCGCGAAATCGCCGATGGCCTGCTCAACGGCAACCAGGAACTCCGCCTGCCGGGCACGAAAGACCCGCAGACCAAGGAGCGTCTGCAAGCCCTGCTGAAGCAATACGAAGAGACCCGCGCGGAAGCCGGCTCGATTCTGGGCAACCTACAGGGTCTGGTCTCGGCGCGTGAAGCCCAGGCCTCGATCATTCAAGACAGCGAACCGCTGCGCAAAGGCCTGGAAAGCGTGCAGGACCGCCTCGGCGTCGTGACCGGCTTCAGCGCCATCGCCGTGGTGGTGATCGTGGTCTTCGCCGCGATGATTGCGCTCGGTGGTGCCGGCCTCGTGAAGCTGTACGTGAACGATCAGGCGCAACGAGCCCAGGTCGCGAAGGCCCAGCAGATGGAAGCCGAACGCCAGGAGCAGGAAGCCAAGCGCGTGAACGACGCCAACCAGGCCGCCATTCTGCGATTGATGAACGAACTGCAGACAGTGGCTGAAGGTGACCTCACACAGCAAGCCACCGTGACCGAGGACATCACCGGTGCTATTGCCGACTCGGTGAACTACACGGTGGAAGAACTTCGAACCCTGGTGTCGCAGGTGCAGGGCACGGTGGGCCGGGTGACCGAAACGACGCAGCAGGTGGAAGCCACGTCGACCGAACTGCTGGCCGCCTCCGACGAGCAGCTGCGCGAGATTCGCGAAACCGGCGAGTCGGTGCTCCAGATGGCGAACCGAATCAACGAAGTGTCGGCACAAGCCCAGCAGACGGCCCAGGTGGCACGCCAGTCGCTGCAAGCTGCCGAAACCGGTCTGACCGCGGTGCAAAACACGATCGGCGGTATGAACTCCATCCGCGACCAGATCCAGGAAACCTCCAAGCGGATCAAGCGACTCGGCGAGTCGTCGCAGGAGATCGGTGAAATCACCGAACTGATTTCCGACATTACCGAACAGACGAACGTGCTGGCACTGAACGCCGCCATTCAAGCAGCGTCCGCCGGTGAAGCCGGCCGGGGCTTCTCGGTGGTGGCGGAAGAAGTGCAGCGGCTTGCAGAACGCTCCGGCGATGCAACCCGCCAGATCGCGGCCCTGGTGAAGACCATTCAGACCGACACCCAAGATGCGGTGGGCGCCATGGAACGTTCGACGCAGGGTGTGGTGGAAGGAACCCGACTGTCTGACGCGGCCGGTAACGCACTGGGCGACATCGACCGCGTGTCACGCCAGCTCGCCGACCTGATTCAACAGATCTCCTCACAAGCGTCACGGGAAGCCGAATCTGCGAACGTGGTGGCTGCCAACATCCAGCACATCTTCGCGGTGACGGAGCAGACCGGTGAAGGTACCCGCTCGACGGCACAGATGGTGCGCGAACTGTCGCGTACTGCTGAAGAACTGAAGCAGTCGGTGGCGCGGTTCAAGATCAGCTGATTGCACGAAGACAGCGCCGTGGCCCGAGGGTGCGGCACCAGACTCGACACTAGGCACGGACGGAAAGCCACGCGACGATGAGCGAGACCATGAGCGAGATGACCGACGACCTGAGTGCCTTGGCGTGGGTGCACGAGGAGCTGCGCCGCTCCCTCGACAATGCCCACAAGGCCTTGCGTCGGTTCGTCAAGGAATCGGAGTCGATGAGTGGCTCCGACGTCGATGCCGTCGACCCCGCCGTGCTGCGCACCGCGCGCCAGCAGATCCACCAGGGCGTCGGTGCCCTCGAACTCGTCGGCCTGCCTTCGGTGGCCGTGGTGCTGCGTGCCAGCGAAGCCGCGGTGCAGCGTTTCATCGCCAAGCCCGAGAAGATCACCGAGGCCGACGTCGATGCGATCGAGTTGGCCTCCTTCGCCCTGCTCGACTACCTGCAGCGCATGCTGTCGGGCAAACCTGTTTCGTCGCTGGCGCTCTTTCCGCGTTACCAGGCAGTGCAGGCCTTGGCCGGTGCTGAGCGCATCCACCCCGCCGACCTGTGGAGCCACGACTGGCGCTGGCTCGATCTCGGCAAGGATGCAAGCGCCTCGCCGCGCGCCCTCGACCAGCAGGCGCACGCCGACTTCGAGAAACAACTGCTGCCGCTTCTGCGCGGCAACAACCCCAAGGCAGCTGCCGCGCTGAGCGACCTGTGCGCCGGGCTGGGTCTTGGCGCCGCGAGCCTTCCGGGCGCCACGCAGTGGAAGCTCGCCGCGGCCTTCTTCGAGAGCCAGGCCACCGGCCTGCTGAAACCCGATCTCTACAGCAAGCGCGTGGCCTCGCGCCTGCTGGCCCAGCTGCGTGCCTTCGAGCGCGGCGGTGCCGACGTGTCGGAGCGCCTTGCGCAAGACATGCTCTTCTTCTGCGCCCAGAGCGCATCGCCCGGTGACGGCCGCAAGGCGCCGCGACTGGCCGCGGCCCGCCAGGCTTACGGCCTCGCCCAATACGTGCCGGCTGACTACGAGGTCAACCGCCTTGGGCGTTTCGACCCGGCGATGATTGCGCAGGCGCGCAAGCGCGTGGCGAGCGCCAAGGATGCCTGGTCGGGGGTGGCCGGCGGTGAGATGCACCGCATGGGTGGCCTTTCCGAACAGTTCTCGCTGGTGGGCGATTCGCTCAAGCGCCTGTACCCCCACGGCGAGCAACTGGCCGATGAGCTGCAGAACGCCGTGGCCCACACCCAGCAGTCGGGTGCCGCGCCGCAGCCACCGCTCGCGATGGAAGTCGCGACCAGCGTGCTCTACCTCGAAGCGTCGCTCGAAGACGGCGACTTCGACAACCCCGACGAAGGCAAGCGCGTGGCCCGCCTTGCCCAGCGCATCGCCTCGGTCCGCGCCGGCCACACGCCCGACCCGCTCGAAGCGTGGATGGAGGAGCTGTACCGCCGCGTCTCCGACCGCCAGACCATGGGCAGCGTGGTGCAGGAGCTGCGTGCCTCGCTGTCGGAAGCCGAAAAGCACATCGACCAGTTCTTCCGCAACCCGGCCGATCGCCCTGCGCTCGCACCGGTGCCGCAGCTGCTGTCGTCGATGCGCGGCGTGCTGTCGGTGCTCGGCATGGACCAGGCCGCCCATGCCGTGCTGCGCATGCGCGATGACGTCGACGGTCTGCTCAGCACCGAAGTCGACCCGCAGATGGTCGTGCAGTCCGGCACCTTCGACCGCCTCGCGAGCAACCTGGGCGCGCTCGGCTTCCTGATCGACATGCTCAGCGTGCAGCCGCAGGTGGCCAAGTCGCTGTTCGTCTTCGATGCCCAAGCCGGCACCCTGAGCCCGTTGATGGGCCGCAGCGCGGCCGCCCGCCAAGCGACCAACCTCGTGGTGCCCGCTGCGCCTGCGCCGGTGGAGCCGCGCCTCATCGAACAGGCGCAGTCGCTGGCGTTTGCCGCTGTGAGCGACCGTGTGCCGCTCGACGAAGTGGCGCGCGACCTCGATCACCTGTCGCAAGAAGCCAAGGCCGCCCACCAGCCCGAGAACTCGTCGCGACTGTCCAGGAAGCCAAGGAAGCGATCGAGCACGCGGCCAGCCCTGAAGAAGTGGCCGCGGTGCGCGAGGAGCTGTCCGACAAGCTTGCCGATTTCGTTCACACCGCCAGCGGCCCGATCCCGCTCGACGAAGCACCGGTCGTCGTGGCCAAGGCGCCGCCGCCGCCGCCCCTGTCGCCCACGCCCACCAGCATGGCGACCGACCTCGGCGACGACCCCGAGATGCGCGAGATCTTCCTGGAGGAAGCGCGCGAAGTCATCGACACCGCCAAGACTGCGCTGGCAGCGCTCGAGCATTCGCCCGCCAACATCGAGCAGCTCACGACCGTGCGCCGTGCCTTCCACACACTGAAGGGCAGTTCGCGGATGGTGGGCCTGAAGGAATTCGGCGAAGCCGGCTGGGCTTGCGAACAGGTCTACAACAGCTGGCTGGCGGAGCAGAAGGCCGCCGACCCGAGCCTGCTCGGGTTCAGCGGCAACACCCTCGACTATTTCGCCGACTGGGTCGAAGCGATTGCGCGCCAGCAGCCCGCCGGCTTCACCGCCGCGCCGGTCAAGGCGGCGGCCGAAGCGCTGGGCCGTGGCGAGCCGATCCCGCCGATCGCCGCATCGCCGGTCAACGACCTGCAGATGGTGTCGCTCTCGTTCCCGGTCGACCTGCCGAGCGAGAAAGACCTGGAACTCAAGGCCGCTCCGGCACCGGTGCCGGCAGCGCCTGCGCCTGCCCCGGCGTTGCCCGAGGTGTCGTTCGACCTCGATCTGGGATCGTTCGACGACCCAAAATCGCTCGCGGCCCCGGAGGCCGCGACTCCGGCATCCGGCGTTGAGCTTCGCTCGCTGGAGCTGCCTGAGAGCTTCGACGAGCAGACCGTCATCGAGCCCAGCCCGGCCGCCGAGCCGCTGCCGGCGGCCGATTCGGTCGAGTTGATCGAACTGGAGCTGGACGACAAGCTCTTTGCAGCCGATGGCCCCGAGGTGATCGCGCCCGCTCCGCTCGCCGAACCCGAGGTGACAGTGCCGGTGGTCAGCCTGCCCGAAGTGACGGTGCCCGTGGTGGCCGAGGCCGCCGAGCCGGCACCTGCATCGGCCGACGACGACCAGGTCAAGGTCGTCGGCGACCCGCGCATCAGCATCCCGCTCTTCAACATCTATCTGAACGAAGCCGACGAGCTGTCGCGCCGCCTGACCACCGAAGTGGCCGAGTGGGCGATGGAGCTGCATCGCCCGGTCGGCGAAGTGCCGATCGCGTTGGCGCACTCACTGGCCGGGAATTCCGCGACGGTCGGTTTTGCCGACCTGTCGCACCTCGCCCGCCTGGTCGAGCACGCGCTGATGCGTTCGCAGGCCATTGGTTCGGGCACGCCCGACGAGGCGCGTCTGTTCGTCGATGTGGCGGAAGAGATCCGTCGCCTGCTGCACCAGTTCGCGGCCGGCTTCCTGAAGCCGGTTTCGCCGGAGCTGCTGCAGCGTCTGGCTGATCACGAAATCAGCTCGGCGCGCCGCCTCGAGGCTGCCAATGCCGCGGAAGCCGTGGCGCCCGAGGCCGTGGAGCCGGTGGCCGCGCTGGCCGAGGAGCC
The DNA here is from genome assembly GCF_024700055.1 of Rhizobacter sp. J219. Lineage (GTDB taxonomy): Bacteria > Pseudomonadota > Gammaproteobacteria > Burkholderiales > Burkholderiaceae_C > Rhizobacter. Next base: position 2,775,243 of record NZ_JAJOND010000001.1, on the reverse strand, counting down.
CTTTGTGCTGCCCGAGCCGGTGGTGGTGCCTGCGCCTGAGCCTGCGCCGGCCCGTGTGTCACGCCCCGCACCGCTGGTGGAGCATGCCGACGATGCGCTCGTTGCGCACGTCGACAGCACCTTCGGCGGCCTCGACACCAATGTGGGCTCGCTCGGCCAAGCCGAATTCAAGACCTTCGCACCGCTTCCGGCCGAGGACACCGCTCGCGCCGCCCCGGCGCGTGCCGATGCGCTCGACGGCGAAGACGACATCGACGCGGTCGACGCGGTCGACGCCGAACTCTTCCCGATCTTCGAGGAGGAGGCCGAAGAACTGCTGCCTCAGCTCGATAGCAAGCTGCGCGACTGGGCGCGCCGCCCGACCGACAACGGCCCCGCCGCCTCGTGCATGCGCACGCTGCACACGCTGAAGGGCGGTGCACGCCTCGCCGGCGCCATGCGCCTGGGTGAAATGGCGCACCGGCTGGAAACCGCCATCGAGCACCTGCTGGCCCAAAGCACCGTGACGACGGCCGACGTCGAAGCCCTGCATGCCCGCTCCGACGCGCTGTCGGCGGTGTTCGAGGCGCTTCGCTCGCGCGATGCGCAGGCCTATGCGGAAGCCGAAGATTCCCTGCACGCCGCTCTGTCCGACGAGCCGGTCGCCCCGCCCGTCGTGGCGCCGCTGGTTCAACCGGTGGTGGCACCGGCCGTGCTGGCCCCGGTGTCCGTGATCGAAACGCCGCAGGTCGAGCCTGTCGCCGCGGTGGTGCCGGCGCCTGCCGCCGCGCCGCTGGAAGCCGCGCCCCGCGTCGCCGCTGCAGCTGACGCGTCTGCCCCTGCGCGAGAGGTCGACTGGTCCCGCTTCTTCGGCACGGCCGACGCTGACCCGGCGGCCAAACCCACGGGCGACCGCAGCGTCGCCGCCTCCAGCGCCGCCGTGCGCGTACGTGGCCCGCTGCTCGAACGTCTGGTCAACCAGGCCGGCGAAGTGAGCATCACACGCTCGCGCATCGAGTCGGAAGTCGGCAACATGCGCGGCTCGCTGAACGACCTGACCGACAACTTGGAGCGCTTGCGCGTGCAGCTGCGCGACATCGAGTTCCAGGCCGAGACGCAGATGATTTCGCGCCAGGAAGCCGCCAAGGCTGCGCACGAGACCTTCGATCCGCTGGAGTCCGACCGTTTCACCCGCTTCCAGGAACTGACCCGCATGATGGCCGAGTCGGTGAACGACGTGGCCACGGTGCAGCGCACGCTGACCCGCACGCTGGAAACGACCGAAGACGAACTTGCCTCGCAGGCCCGTCTGACACGCGACCTGCAAGACGACCTGCTGCGCACCCGCATGGTCGAGTTCGAATCGGCGTCCGATCGTCTCTACCGCGTCGTGCGCCAGGCCGCCAAGGAAACCGGCAAGCAGGTGCGTCTGGACATCGTCGGCGGCTCGATTGAAATCGACCGCGGCGTGCTCGACCGTATGACGCCCGCCTTCGAACACCTGCTGCGCAACTGCGTGACGCACGGCATCGAAGCGCCCGACGTGCGCGCTGGCGCCGGCAAGGACGCCACCGGCAACATCGTCGTGGCCCTGCACCAGGAAGGCAACGAAGTCGCGGTCGAGTTCCGCGACGACGGCGCCGGCCTCAACCTCGCGCGCATCCGCGACAAGGGCCTGGCGATGGGCCTGCTCAACCCGAACGAGGAGCACAGCGCGGGCGACCTCGCCAACCTGATCTTCACGCCGGGCTTCTCGACCGCCGAGACGGTGACCGAACTCGCCGGCCGCGGTGTTGGCATGGACGTCGTGCGTTCCGAGGTCAACGCGATGGGCGGCCGCATCGAGACCGCCACCGCCGCAGGCCAGGGCACGAGCTTCAAGCTGGTGCTGCCGCTGACCACGGCGGTCACGCAGGTGGTGATGGTGCGCTGCGGCTCGACCGTCGTGGCCCTGCCGGCCACGCTGATCGAGATCGTGCGCCGCGCCAGCGCCAAGGAACTCGACGAGGCGTATGCCAGCGGCTCCTACACCCTCGGCGAGCGTTCGCTGCTCTTCTTCTGGTTCGGCTCGTTGCTGCAGGAAAGCGCCGTCAGCCATGAGCCGGTGGGCCGTACCCGCCCGGTGGTGGTGGTGCGCTCGGCGCAGCAGCGCATTGCGCTGCACGTCGACGAAGTGCTGGGCACGCAGGAAGTGGTGGTGAAGAACCTCGGGCCGCAGCTGTCGCGCCTGCCGGGCCTGGCCGGCATGACGCTGCTCGCCTCGGGCGCGGTGGCCCTGATCTACAACCCGGTGGCGCTGGCCACGCTGTTCGGCGAGAGCGCACGTGCTGCGACCGTCGCCGCACTGCGCTCCCCCAACCAGCCGGTCACGCCGACCGTCGAAGAGGCTGCTGCACAAGCGGCGCCCCTCGTGCTGGTGGTCGACGATTCGCTCACCGTGCGCCGCGTGACGCAGCGCCTGCTGGTGCGCGAAGGCTACCGCGTCACGCTGGCCAAGGACGGCATCGAAGCGCTGGAATGCCTGGCCGACGAGCTGCCGCAGGTGGTGCTGAGCGACATCGAAATGCCGCGCATGGACGGGTTCGACCTCGTGCGCAACATCCGCGGCGACACCCGCCTGCGTGCGCTGCCGGTCATCATGATCACCTCGCGCATCGCGCAGAAGCACCGCGACTACGCCGCGGAGCTTGGCGTCGACCACTACCTGGGCAAGCCGTACTCGGAAGAAGACCTGCTTGCCCTCATCGGCCGCTACACGGCCGTGCCCGCGCCGGTATGAACCGGCACCGGTGAGTCTCTTGCGCCATGTCGGAACTGGTCGACCATCTCGCAGAGCTCACCGGCTTCCGCGACCGTGACATCCTCGATGTGACGCTGGTGGGCGCGCTGCGCGACCTGCTGCGTCCGCGCGTCGTGACCATCTACCGCTCGGTGGGTGACGCCGGCAACGAGCGCTGGATCACCCGCGCCCGCCTCGGCGAAAACGACGCAGTGGCCACTGCCGACCCGGCCTGGGCCGACATCGACAGCCTGCCGCCGCTCGGCCTCTATCCGGAGCGACTGCAGGCGATGAAAGGTCAGGCGACCGTCGTCACCGTGCCGGGCCGTCACAGCCTGAGCCTTTTCCCCGTCAGCACCGACCGCGAAGTGGTTGGGGTGATGGAGATCGAAACGCTCGACCCGCTCTCCGACGAATCGCGCCGGCTGGTGGGCAGCATCCTGCGCATCTACCGCAACTTCCAGGCGCTGCTCGACTACAGCGAGCGCGACACGCTGACAGGTTTGCTGAACCGCAAGACCTTCGACGAAAGCTTCCTGAAGGCGACGAACGAGTCCTCCGGTGTTCCGTTGGCGACCGACGGGCGTCGCCACCCGACGTCGAACCATCGGCACTGGCTGGGTGTGATCGACATCGACCTCTTCAAGGGCGTCAACGACAACTTCGGTCACCTGATCGGCGACGAAGTGCTGCTGCTGCTGTCGCGCCTGATGCGCAGCAGCTTCCGATTTCACGATCGGCTGTACCGCTTCGGCGGCGAGGAGTTCGTGGTGCTGATGCGCTGCGCCAACGAACAGGACGCCGCCCTCGCGCTGGAGCGTATGCGAAGCAACACCGCCAGCTATCCGTTCCCGCAGGTGGGGCAGATCACCATCAGCATCGGTTTCACCGAGGTGAAACCGGGCGACACGCCGAGTGCTGCGTTCGAGCGCGCCGACAAGGCGGTGTATTTCGCCAAGAGCCATGGCCGCAACCAGGTGCAGAGCCATGCAGAACTGGTGGCGCGTGGTGACTTGGAGGACGAATCCAAGATCGGCGACGTCGAGCTGTTCTAAGGCCCCCCAGTCGCTGTCGCTGCCGCCTCGCAGGCCGCGCTGAGCCAGGGGCTCAGCTCTTCGCCAGGCACAGACAGTCCTCAGGACTGTCTCTGTCCGGGCGCAGCCCCCAAGGGGCGCCGCCTGGCGGCCCGGCAAAGCCGGCTCCGCGGGCGTTGCTTGATCTGGCGCTTCACTTCGTTCGCTTGACGACTGCGTAGCGTTGCAGCGTCTTCTCACGGGCTTCGTCGTGCATCACGATGGGCTCAGGGTAGTTGTCGCCCAGCCGCACGCCGGCTTCCGCCAGCTCGATCGGCCGCGCCTGCCACGGTGCGTGGATCGCCTTGTCTGAGAGCCTCGCAAGCATCGGCAAGTAGCGCCGGATGAACTTGCCCTCGGCGTCAAACTTCTCGCTTTGGCTCACGGGGTTGAAGATGCGGAAATAAGGCTGGGCGTCGCAGCCGGTCGAGGCGGCCCATTGCCAGCCGCCGTTGTTGGCGGCGAGGTCGAAATCGATGAGTTTCTCGGCGAAGTAGCGCTCGCCCCAGCGCCAGTCGATGCCGAGGTCCTTGACGAGAAAGCTCGCCACCACCATGCGCAGCCGGTTGTGCATGTAGCCGGTCTGGTTGATCTGCGCCATCGCGGCGTCGACCAGCGGGTAGCCGGTGCGGCCCTCGCACCAGGCGGCGAAGAGGGCGTCGGCGTGCTTGCCGTGTTCCCACCGGATCGCGTCGTACTCGGGCTTGAAGCTCGCGCCGACGACGTGCGGGTGGTGGTGCAGCACCTGGTGGTAGAAATCGCGCCAGATCAATTCTGAAAGCCACACCGCGGCACCGCGGGAGCCGTGGTGCATCCGGCCTGCCGCTTCACGCGCGAGCTGCCGGATCGACACGGTGCCGAAGCGCAGGTGGGTCGACAGGTAGCTCGGCCCCTTCACCGCGGGGAAGTCGCGCGTGGTGTCGTAACGGTCCATGCGCGGCAGGAAGTCGGCCAGCATTGCCTGGGCACCCGTCTCGCCTACCCCCAGCTTCATCTCGTGCAGGTTGGTGGTCTCGAAGCCGACCTGCGCGAGCGAGGGCACGCTCGCTTCGACGTCCTCCGGCAGTGGGGCGAGGCTGTCGGCGTATTTCTCGACGGGGTAGGCGCTCACGTAGAAGGGCTCCACCTTCTTGAGCCAGGCATTCTTGTACGGCGTGAACACGCTGTAGGGCGAGCCGCTCCCGGTGAGCACCTCCTGGCGTTCGAAGACCACGTGGTCCTTGCTGGTGTGCAGCGCGATGCCGAGGTCGGCGAACGTGCCGCGCACGCGGGCGTCGCGTGCCAGGGCGTCGGGTTCGTCGTCGTGGTTGGCGTAGACCGCCTGCACGTGCAGGGCCTTGGCCAGTGCCGGCAGTTCCTCCACTGCCAGGCCATGCCTCACGATCAGGCCACCTTGCGGTTGCCACCGCCGCAAGGCCGCGTCGAGCACTTGCAGGCTGTCGCGGATGAACTCCACCCGCCGGTCGGCGCGCGGCAGCGGGTCGAGGATGGCGCGGTCGAACACGAAGGCGCACCACACCTTGCGGGCCGTCTTCAGGGCGTGAAAGAGCGCTGCGTGGTCGCTGCTGCGCAGGTCGCGGCGAAACCAGACGAGCGCCGTATCCAAAGGCTTTTCCATCGGTCGAGTGTGCCGCAGGAATAAAATCGCCCGCATGCCCGGCTCGTCCATCAACCTCACCAACCAGTTCCTGATCGCCATGCCGGGCATGGCCGACGAGACCTTTGCCGGGGCGGTGGTCTACATGTGCGAGCACACCGACAAGGGTGCGCTCGGCCTGGTGATCAACAAGCCCATCGACATCAAGCTGAAGAACCTGTTCGAGAAGGTCGAGCTGACCCTCGACCGCGCCGACCTCGCCAACGAGCCGGTGTACTTCGGCGGGCCGGTGCAGACCGAGCGCGGTTTCGTGCTGCACGAGCGCCTGGGCGACCAGGACGGCGGGCACTACAACTCGTCGCTGCAGATCCCCGGCGGGCTGGAGATGACCACCAGCAAGGACGTGCTGGAAGCGCTCTCGCACGGTGCCGGCCCGAAGAAGATCCTCGTCACCCTCGGCTACAGCGGCTGGAGCGCGGGCCAGCTGGAAGAAGAGATCGGCCGCAATGGCTGGATCACCGTCAGCGCCGAGCCCGGCATCATCTTCGACACCCCTGTCGAACAGCGCTACGACAAGGCACTGTCGCTGCTGGGCATCGACCCGCGCATGCTGAGCCAAGAGGCGGGGCACGCATGAGCCTTGTGGCTCCAGTGCCCACGTCCCCGCGTTCTTTCCTGGCATTCGACTTCGGCACCAAGCGTGTCGGGGTGGCCAGCGGCAACACCCTCACACGCACGGCCACACCGCTCAAGACCGTGGTCGCCGAAGGTGACGCACGTTTCGCCGCGCTCGGGGCGCTGATCTCCGAATGGCAGCCCGCTGCGCTGGTGGTCGGCGTGCCCTATCACCCCGACGGCGCGCCGCACGACAATACCGCCCGCGCGCAGCGCTTCGCCCGCCAGCTGCACGGCCGCTTCAAGCTGCCGGTGCACGAGGTGGACGAGCGCTACAGCACCACCGAGGCCCATGCGCACGGCGCGAGCGACGTCGATGCTGCCTCGGCCGCGATCATCCTGGAGCAGTTCTTGAAAGACTTGCCATGAGCCACGCCCGGCCGCCCGAAGGGGCTCGCACCGCAGTGCAAAGCACGGAGGTTCCTCAATGAGCACATTGCACCTCGACGCCGAGGCGCTGTACGCCGACCTGGAGAGCGGCGTGCGCCCCCTGCTGCAAGCCGATTCGGTGCTGGTCGGCATCTGGTCAGGCGGGGCCTGGCTGGCCGAGCGCCTGCAGCGCGACCTGAAGCTCGCCGGCGAGCCGGGCGTGATCTCGAGTGCGCTGCACCGCGACGACTTCTCCTCGCGTGGCTTGTCGACGGCCGACCCGACCAAGCTGCCCTTCGAGATCGAAGGCTCGCACATTGTGCTGATCGACGACGTGCTCTACACCGGCCGCACCACACGCGCCGTGATCAACGAACTCTTCGACTTCGGCCGCCCGGCGAGCGTGACGCTCGCAGTGCTGGTCGACCGCGGTGGCCGCGAGCTGCCGATCCAGCCGGCCTACGCCGCCGCACGCGTCACCCTGCCCAAAGCCTCGCGCCTGCGCCTCGCACGCGACGACGACGGTCGCTTCAGTTTCGACATCCAGGAGAAGAAGGGAGAGGGTTCGTGACACGCAACCCGCAACTCAACAAACACGGCGAGCTGATCCACCTGCTCTCCATCGAAGGCTTGCCGCGTGCGGTGATCCACCACATCCTCGACACCGCCGGCACCTTCCTGAGCGTGAACGACCGCGAGGTGAAGAAGGTGCCGCTCTTGCGCGGCAAGAGCGTCTTCAACCTCTTCTTCGAGAACAGCACGCGCACGCGCACCACCTTCGAGATCGCGGCCAAGCGCCTGTCGGCCGACGTGATCAACCTCGACATCGCGAAGTCGAGCGCCGCCAAGGGCGAAAGCCTGCTCGACACGATCGCCAACCTGTCGGCCATGCACGCCGACATGTTCGTGGTGCGCCACAGCGAGAGCGGGGCGCCGTACCTGATCGCCCAGCACTGCGCGCCGCACGTGCACGTGGTCAACGCGGGCGATGGCCGGCATGCGCACCCGACGCAAGGCCTGCTCGACATGTACACCATCCGCCACTTCAAGCACGACTTCACCAAGTTGAGCGTGGCGATCGTCGGCGACATCGTGCACTCGCGCGTGGCGCGCTCCGACATCAATGCACTCGCCACGCTGGGGGTGCCCGACATCCGCGCCGTCGGCCCGAAGACGCTGGTGCCTGGCGACCTGAAAGAGATGGGTGTGCGTGTGTGCCACGACATGGTCGAGGGGATCCGCGGCGCCGACGTGATCATCATGCTGCGCCTGCAGAACGAGCGCATGAGCGGCGCGATGCTGCCGAGCGCCGGCGAGTTCTTCAAGAACTACGGCCTCACGCAGGAAAAGCTGGCCCATGCCAAGCCCGATGCGATCGTGATGCACCCGGGGCCGATCAACCGGGGCGTGGAGATCGACTCCTCGGTGGCTGACGGCAAGCAGAGCGTGATCCTGCCGCAGGTCACCTTCGGCATTGCGGTGCGCATGGCGGTGATGTCAACCATCGCCGGCAACAACGCCTGACCCGGAGCCTGAGATCCACATGAAACTGCTGATCAAGAACGGACGGTTGATCGACCCCGCTTCCGGCCGCGATGAAGTGGCCGACGTGGCCATCGCGGCTGGCCGCGTCGTGACACTGGGCAAGGTAAACCCCGACTTCAAGCCCTCGCGCACGATCGATGCGCAGGGGCTCATCGTGGCCCCGGGCCTGGTCGACCTCGCCGCGCGCCTGCGCGAACCGGGCCACGAGCACGAAGGCATGCTCGAGTCGGAAATGGCCGCCGCCGTCGCCGGCGGGGTGACGAGCCTCGTCTGCCCGCCCGACACCGACCCCGCGCTCGACGAGCCCGGCCTCGTCGAGATGCTCAAGTTCCGCGCCCGCAACCTCAACCAAGCGCACCTCTATCCGCTGGGCGCGCTCACCCGCGGGCTTGCCGGCGAAGTGCTGACCGAGATGGCCGAGCTGACCGAAGCCGGCTGCGTGGGTTTCTCGCAGGCCGACGTGGCGCTCGCCGACACCATGGTGCTGCAGCGCGCCCTGCAATACGCCTCGACCTTCGGCTATTGCGTGTGGCTGCGTCCGCAGGATGCCTACCTCGGCAAAGGCGTGGCGGCCAGCGGTCCGCTCGCCACGCGCCTGGGCCTGTCGGGCGTGCCGGTGATCGCCGAGACGATCGCGCTGCACACCATCTTCGAGCTGATGCGCGTGACCGGTGCGCGGGTGCACCTGTGCCGCCTGAGCAGCGCGGCCGGCATCGCGCTCGTGCGCGAAGCCAAGGCCGAAGGCCTGCCGGTGACCTGCGACGTGAGCGTGAACCACCTGCACCTGACCGACGTCGACATTGGCTACTTCAATGCCGACATGCGGCTCACGCCGCCGTTGCGCCAGCAGCGCGACCGCGATGCGATCCGCGCCGGCCTGGCCGACGGCACCATCGATGCGCTCGTCAGCGACCACACCCCGGTCGACGAAGACGCGAAGAACCTGCCCTTCGCCGAAGCCGAACCCGGTGCCACGGGGCTGGAGCTGCTGCTGAGCCTCGCGCTCAAGTGGGGTCAGGAACAGAAGCTCGGCCTGTCGAAGACGCTCGCCAAGGTCACCTGCGAGCCGGTGCGGGTGCTGGGCGAGGCGCTGGGCTCGCTCGCGTCGAGCGCGGGCCGGCTGGTCGAAGGCGGCGTGGCCGATGTCTGCGTGTTCGATCCCACCAGCTACTGGACGGTGCGGCCGCAGGCGCTCAAGAGCCAGGGCAAACATTCCCCCTTCGCGGGCTACGAGTTGCCGGGCAGCGTCAGGTACACGCTCGTGGCCGGCAACGTGGCCCACGAAGCCAGTTGACGTCACCGGAGCAGCGGGCCTTGCGGACGGCGATCGCGTTGTGGCGGCTGGCCTCCATCGGCCGGCTGATCCTGGCGGGCGTGCTGCGCTGCGCGTTCGTCTTTCCGTTCATCACGCCGGACAAACGTCTGTGGCAGACCGGCCGCTGGTGCGGCCAGGTCGCGCGGGCGCTCGGTGTGACGGTCGAAGGCGTCGGCCGCTCGCACGACGGCCCGGCGCTGATCGTGGCCAACCACATCTCGTGGCTCGACATCCTCGCCATCAATTCGGTGCACCCGGCGCGCTTCGTCTCCAAGGCCGATGTGAAGCACTGGCCGGTGCTCGGCTGGCTGATTGGCTGTGGGGGCACGCTCTTCATCGAGCGCGAACGCAAGCGCGACGCGCTGCGCGTGGTGCACCAGATCGCCGCCTCGCTGAAGCAGGGCGACACCATCGCGATGTTCCCCGAGGGCACCACCGGCGACGGCACGACGCTGCTGCCGTTTCACGCCAACCTGCTGCAGGCCGCGATCTCGACCGATGCGCTGTTGCAGCCGATCGCGCTGCGCTATGCCGACGATGGCGGCTCGCCGAGCCAGGCGGTGGTGTGGGTTGGCGACTCGACCCTGGCGGAGTCGCTGTGGAAGGTGGTGTGCGCAAAAGGGCTGCGGGTGCAGGTCACGCAACTGCCGACCGTGGCCTCGGCCGGGCAGGACCGGCGCGATCTGGCGGCGCAGGTGCGGCACCAGATCGCGGGGGCGCTGGGCTACGAGGCGTCGACGCTCGAAGCGCAGCACTGACGTCGGCGCGTCAGAGGCAGTTCACCGGCAGGTGCTGGCGTTCGATGCTGGTGCGGTTGGTGCCCATGACCGTCATCTGGTCGGGCACCTTGGAGAAGGCGCACACCCACGCGACCGGCACGACCGGCGCGTCTGCCACGATCGCCGGACGCAAGGTCAGGATCTTGCCCTGCAGCGCGCCGTTGGCCCGGTTGCCGAAGAGGATGTGGACCGCCCCGTTTTCCACCGTCACCGACTTCACCACGTTGTTGACGATCTTGTCGGCCGCCGGCAGGCCCGCGGCGGCGTTGTCGTCGGGCAGGGTCTTGGTGGTGGCCCAGCTCGCGCCCACCGCGTCTTTCGCCAGCTTGGCGAGCGTCACGCCTTCGACGATGTGTTCTCGCACGTACTTGCCCATCAGGCTGGGCACGGCCATGACGGCCAGGATCGCGATGATGGCCACGACGACCATCACTTCGATGAGCGTGAAGCCGCGGGGCGTGGAGGAAGCGCTTTTCATGACGGCGTGCAGTGTGTCACAGCCGCGCGTCCATTCTGCAGACCACGCTTCCCCGAGGTGACAGCGCTGTCATCAGGGCAGCGCTATGGTGCGTTCGCACAGGCCTCGTGAGTCCTTTGAGTCTCTCTTCCGTTCCCATCCGCGATCGCTGGCGCTGGATCCGCTTCCAGTGGCGCCGCCGTTTCGCGCGACCGCGCGGCGTGTGGGCGCTGGCCGGGCCGGTGCTGCTGCAGGAGTTCGCGCTGGTGCTCACCGGCACGGTGGTGATGGCGATGGCCAGCCACCTCGGGCCGGCCTCCGTCGCGGCCATCGGGATGATGGACGCGCTCAACTTCCTGCTGATCGCGATCTACGGCGGCCTGGCGATCGGTGCGACCGTGACGGTCGCGCATTGCGTGGGCGCCGGCCGGCGTGGCGACCTGCGCTCGGTGGCGTTCAGCGCGCTGGCGCTTGCGTTGTGTGCGGGCGTGCTGGTGGCGCTGCTGCTCTGGAACACCCGCGGCCTGTGGATCGCGATGGTGCTGCCCGGTGCCGAAGAAGCGGTGAAGGTGCAGGCCGACCGGTACTTCCGCTGGGTGATCGTGGCAGGCATGGCCACTTCGATCGTGCTCACCAGCTGCGGCGTGCTGCGCGGCATGGCCCGCACCGACACGGCCATGCGGGTGCAAGTGGTGATGGCCGTGTCGCAGATCGTCATGGCGGCGATCTTCATGCGCGGCGACAACGGCAGCGTCAACGGCGCCGGGGCGGCCCTGCTGCTGGCACGCTGCGGCGGAGTGGCGCTGGTGCTGCTGGCGCTGTGGCCCACCCTGCGGCAGGGTGCCGAGCATGCGGGTGGCTGGCCGGTGCGCCGTGACTTCATGCGATCCATTCTCAAGGTGGGATGGCCGGCGGCGCTGGAGTCGTCGTTCTTCCACCTGGGCAAGATCGTCACCCAGACCATCGTGGTCGGTCTCGGGACGACAGCCCTGGCCGCGAACTTCATTGCGTTCTACGTCAGCAACTTCGTCAACACGCCGGGTACCGCGCTCGGCGTGGCGGCCACCACGCTCGTGGGCATGCGCCTGGGAGCGGGCCGGGTGAAGGCGGCGCAGCTGGTGCTCAAGCGGGTGATCCGCAGTGCCAACTGGTCGCTGTCGGCGCTGGCGGCGATCGTGCTGCCGTTCTCGTGGTGGCTGGCCGGGCTCTTCGGCAACAACGCCGAGGTCACCGCCCAGGCGGCCTGGCTGATCGCGCTCAGCTGCGTGTTCATGCCGGCCTGGGCCGGCTCCTGGGTGTTGCCGGCGGGCCTGCGCGGGGCCGGCGACACACGCTACGGCTTGCTGGTGGGCAGCTCCACAATGTGGGGCCTGCGCATCGGCGCGGGCTACCTGCTGGGCATCGTGTGCGGGCTGGGCGTGATCGGGGTGTGGCTGGGCATGTTCGCCGACTGGATCGTGCGAAACATCCTCTTTCGCAAGCGCATGCGAGGCACCGCCTGGACGCGGCATCGGCTGCTCGGTTGACGCGCTCTCCGTTCTGCTGAAAAAACTGGCAGAAAAGCGCCCCTTTTCCGCTGTCCAGGCCGCCGACAAGGCTCTACATTGGGTCATTGCTGTTGCGGAGGTTCGTCATGGCGTGGGTCAAGATGGATCGTCATCTGGTGCAGTTCGGCATGCCCTCCCCATTGGAGGTGCGTGACGCCGAGGGGCACCTGCTGCTGTCCAAGGGTGCCGTCGTGGAAAACGACGAGCAGCTCGCAGCCCTGCTCGCGCATGGCGCGCTGGTCGAGTCGGATGAGGTCAAGGCCGTGCTCGCCGCCCAGAACGCCGGCCGGCCCGAGGCGGTGGAAGCGCGCCCGACGAGCGTCTTCGGCCTGTGGGACCAGCTGCGCTGGCGCCTGGAACGCATCGTCAAGGGCCTCGCCGAGGATCCCAAGAACTTCGCACCGCGCATCGACGAGCTCGCCCAGCACCTGGCCCTGCTCACCGAAAAAGATGCCGACGTGGGCATCTTCCTCGCGGTGCGGCAAGACACCCGCAAGCTTTCGATCTATGGCCTGAGCCATGCCGTCTACACCGGGATGATCTGCTTCCTGATGGCGCAGCGCATGGGGTGGCCGCGCGAACGCTGCCTCACGCTCGTCAAGGCGGCACTCACCATGAACATGTCGGTCTTCGAACTGCAAGGCCGGCTGGCCGCGCAGGGTGTGCCGATGCTCGCCGAGCAGCGCGCGGTGCTGCACGAACATCCGCTGGAGAGCGCACGCATGCTGCGCGAAGCTGGCATCACCGACGAAGAGTGGCTCACCGCGGTGGAGCAGCACCACGAGTGGACCGACGGCAAGGGCTATCCGCGCGGGCTGACCGAGATGAGCGAGATGGCGCGAGCGCTCAAGTACGCCGACATCTTCATGGCCAAGATCAGCCCCAAGGCCATTCGCAAGCCGCTGCATGCCCAGGAAGCGGCACGCGAACTCTTCAAGACCGATGGTGGCGGCGCGATGGCCATGGCCATCATCAAGGAATTCGGCATCTACCCGCCGGGCGAGCTGGTGAAGCTCAAGACCGGCGAGCTGGCGGTGGTGATCCGCCGCACCGCGAGCGCGAGCACCCCGATCGCGGCGAGCATCACCGACAGGACCGGCGTGCCAGTGCTCAACATCGTGCGCCGCGACACCAGCCGCGCCGAGCACGCGATCACCGGCTTCGTGGCCGACAAGTCGGTGCTCGACCGCGTGCCGCCGGAGCGGCTCTACGGCCTGCCCGGGTGAGCTGGATCAGGCCTTCTTGTCTTCGAGGTAGTAGTAGGGCTTGATCGGCTTCAGGTCGGCATCGGTTTCATAGACGAGCGGCGTGCCGTTGGGGATGTTGACGCCCACGATGTCGTCGTCGCCGATGTTGCTCAGGTACTTCACCAGTGCGCGGATGCTGTTGCCGTGTGCCGCGATCACCACCCGCTTGCCCGACTTGATGGCCGGTGCGATGGTGTCGTTCCAGGCCGGCAACACACGGGCCACGGTGTCCTTCAGGCACTCGGTGAGCGGAATCTCTTCCGGCTTGAGCTTGGCGTAGCGGATGTCGGCGCGCTGGCTGAGCGGCGCATCGGCGGCCAGCGGCGGCGGCGGCGTGTCGTAGCTGCGGCGCCAGATCAGCACCTGGTCATCGCCGTATTGTTTGGCCGTCTCGGCCTTGTTGAGCCCTTGCAGGCCACCGTAGTGGCGCTCGTTCAGTCGCCACTGGTGCACCACGGGCAGCCAGGTGCGGTCCATCTGGTCCAGGGTGTGCCAGAGGGTCCAGATCGCGCGCTTGAGCACCGAGGTGTAGGCGATGTCGAAGTCGTAGCCGTGGGCCTTGAGCGTGCGGCCGGCCTGCTGGGCCTGGGCCACGCCGGTGGGCGTGAGGTCCACGTCGACCCATCCGGTGAAGCGGTTTTCCAGGTTCCAGGTCGATTCGCCGTGGCGGATGAGCACGAGTTTGTACATGGTGGACGAAGCAGGCTGAAGGGTGGGGCCGGGCGGCAAAGCCCCGAATTCTATAATTCGCGTTTGCCTTCAAGCCGGTGCCGCAAGCCCGCACAACACACGTGAACTTCTTCACCATTCCCGAAAACCTGCTGCTGATCTCGATGGCGATCCTCTCGGGCGCCTTGCTGATCTGGCCCCGCCTTCGTGGCGGCAGTGGCAGCGGCGCCGTGACCACCGCCGAGGCGGTGCAGCTCATCAACCGCGAACGCGCCGTGCTGGTCGACGTGAGCGAGCCCGCGGAGTACGCCGCGGGCCACGCCGGTGGTTCGAAGAACATCCCGTTCGGCACGCTGGAAACGAGCGGCGATCTGCCCAAGAACAAGGCCTTGCCGCTGGTGGTGGTGTGTCCAACCGGCGCACGCGCTGCGCGCGCAGCGGGTATCTTGAAGAAGCTGGGTTTCGAGAAGGCCCGGCCGCTCGCCGGGGGCCTTCGCGCCTGGCGCGAGGCCAACCTGCCCGTCGAGAAATCCGCCTGACCGCAGGAGGTTTCGTTGATGCAGCCCGTCAAGATGTACACGACGCTGGTGTGCCCTTTTTGCATTCGTGCCAAGGCCTTGCTCAAGCAGCGCGGCGTGAGCGATATTGATGAAGTGCGCGTGGACCTGGACCCGTCGCAACGCACGACGATGATGGAGATCACCGGCCGCCGCACGGTGCCGCAGATCTTCATCGGCGACACCCACGTGGGCGGCTGCGACGACCTGATCGCGCTGGACCAGCGTGGCGGGCTCATGCCCTTGCTGCAAGGCAGCTGAGAGCCGTCATCTTCACTGGAACATAATCGCCGGCCCCGCCCTGAGCTGGCGGCCCGACTACTTCCTTTCCTATCCTGCGAGACATCCATGGCCGACGACAACAACGCTCCCGTGTTCCAGATCCAGCGCGTGTACCTGAAGGACTTGTCGCTCGAGCAGCCGAACTCGCCGCAGATCCTGCTCGAGCAGGCCCAGCCGCAGGTCGACATCAACCTCAACCTCGCCGCCCAGCCGGTGGCCGATGGGGTGTACGAGGTGTCGGTGACGGCCACCGTCACCACCACTGTCAAGGACAAGACGCTGTTCCTCGTCGAGGCCAAGCAGGCCGGCATCTTCGAGATCCGCAACATCCCTGACGAGCAGCTGCAGCCCATCATCGGCATCGCCTGCCCGCAGATCGTCTACCCTTACCTGCGCGCCATCGTGTCCGACGTGTGCACGCGCGCCGGCTTCCCGCCGGTGGTGCTGGCCGAAGTGAACTTCCAGGCCATGTACGAAGCCCAGCAGCAACAGCAGGCGGCCGGCGGCGCTGCGGCCAACCTCAACTGAGCGTTCGCGCTTCGAGATGAACCTGACCGTGCTCGGCGCGGGTGCGTGGGGCACGGCCGTGGCCGCGAGCACCGCCGCGCGCCACGGCACGCTCTTGTGGGTGCGCGACGCGGCGCAGTGCCAGCAGATGCGGGCAGCACGCGAGAACGCGCGTTACCTGCCGGGGGTGCCGCTGCCGGCGGGTCTTGAGCTGAGCGCCGATTTCAATGCCGCGCTCGAACACGCCCGAGGCGGCCTGATCGTGGTGGCCACGCCGATGGCCGGCCTGCGCGAGATGCTGCAGCGCCTGCCGGCCGATGCGCCGGGCGTCTTGTGGCTGTGCAAGGGATTCGAAGAAGGCACCGGCCTCCTCGGCCACGAGATCGCGCGTGCGGTGCGGCCCTCGGCCACGCAGGTCGGCATCCTTTCTGGCCCGAGTTTCGCGCTGGAGGTGGCGCGCGGTCAGCCGGTGGCCCTCGTCGTGGCCAGCCAGGATGATGCGCTGTGCCAGCAAGCCGTCGAAGCTTTTCATTCCGATGTGATGCGCATCTACGCCTCGAACGACCCGGTGGGTGTCGAGGTGGGCGGGGCGGTGAAGAACGTGATGGCGATCGCCACCGGCATCGCCGATGGCCTGCAGCTCGGGCTCAACGCCCGCGCAGCGCTGATCACGCGGGGCCTGGCCGAGATGACGCGCCTCGGGCTTGTGCTGGGGGCACGCGTGGAAACCTTCATGGGCCTGAGCGGGCTTGGCGATCTGGTGCTCACCGCCACCGGCGACCTGTCGCGCAACCGCAAGGTCGGACTCTTGCTCGCGCAGGGCTTGCCGCTGCCACGCATCCTCCACGAGCTTGGCCATGTGGCCGAAGGGGTGGCGTGCGCCGCCACGGTACTCAAACGTGCGCAGGCGAGTGGGGTCGAGATGCCGATCACCGAAGCGGTGGTGCGGGTGCTCGAAGGTCGCTTGCGGCCGCAGCAGGCCATCCAGGAACTGATGTCGCGCGACGCGCGGCGCGAAGGTGCCTGACCTGCGGGTCAGGCGCCGCCCTGGTAGCCGTTCTGGCGCCAGGCTTCGAAGACCGTCACCGCCACCGCATTGCTGAGGTTGAGGCTGCGCTGATCCGGGCGCATTGGCAGGCGCACGCGCTGCGAGGGCGGGAAGCTGTCGCGCAGTGCCGGCGCCAGGCCCGCCGTTTCCGATCCGAAGACGAACCAGTCCCCAGGCTGCCACGGCACCTGCGCGAAGGGCTGGCTGCCGCGCGTGGTAAAGGCGAAGAGGCGCTGCGAATCGGGCCGGGCTGCATCGAGGAAAGCCTGCCACGAGGCGTGGCGCTGCACCGGTGCGTATTCGTGGTAGTCGAGGCCGGCGCGGCGCAGCAGCCGGTCGTCCATCGAGAAACCCAGCGGCTCGATCAGGTGCAGGGCGCAGCCGGTGTTGGCCGCGAGGCGGATCACGTTGCCGGTGTTGGGGGGAATCTCCGGCTGGACCAGGACGATGTTGAACATTGGCGGGCGTTGGGGCTCAGGGGGTGTCGCGCGGCGTGCGGGCCAGCGACCACGCCGACACGCGCCGTGCGCCCGCCTGCTTGAGCACACGGGCCAGCTCGGCACAGGTGGCGCCTGTCGTCAGCACGTCGTCGACGACCGCGATGTGCAAGCCGTGCAGCTCGGTGCGGCGCAGCGGCTCCACGGCGAAGACACCGCGCACGTTGGCGGCGCGTTCTTCCGGTGGCAGCTCAAGCTGGTGCGGGCTGTCTTTCACACGCAGGAGCAGGTGGGCATCGCAGCGCAAGGCCAGGCCGCGGGCCAGGCGGCGTGTCGCTTCCCAGGCCTGGTTGTAGCCCCGCGCGCGCAGGCGTTCGCGGCTCAAGGGCACGGGCAGCAGGAGGTCAGGCAGCGTGCCGGGATCGCGCTGCACACTTGCGAGCAGCGGCTGGACCAGCGCGCCGGCGAGTTCGAGCGCGGCGTGGAACTTGAAACGCGCGATGAGCGTCGACCAGGGGTGGGCGTAGTCGAGGCCGGTGCGGGCGGCGTCGAAGTCGGGCGGGTGCACGAGGCACTGACCGCACACGGTCACGCCGCCGGGGATCTGCACGGCACACCGTACGCAGCGCGCCGCCGCGCCCGCATAACGCGCATGGCAGGACGCACAGACGGCGCCGTCGCCCCAGCCCCGGCACACCGCGCACAGGCTGGGCAATGGCGTGAGCAGGCGGCTGAAGAGCATCGGCTCAATATACTGCCCCACCTCATGAGCGCTCCCTCTGCCTCGACCGCGCGACAGCTCGACCCGGCCAGCGTGGAGGGGTGGCTGCGTCGCCTGGCGCGAGCCCCCGAAGCGCCGTGGCTGCATGCCGAAGTGGCGCGCCGCATGGCCGATCGGCTCCAGTTCATCCGCGTCCAGCCGGCCGCGGTGCTCGACTGGTGGGCCTTTGGCGGCGCCAGCACCGAGCTGTTGTTGAAGGCCTACCCGCAGGCGCGCCACCTGGCCGTCGAGCCGACCGAGGCCCTGCGTGCGCGCAGCCGGCAGGCGATGGCGGCGCCCTGGTGGTCACCCCGGCGCTGGCGCGGTGTCCCAGTGGTGCACGTGACGCCGCAGGAGGTGGCGCCGGCAAGCGTGCAACTCGTGTGGGCCAACATGATGTTGCACGCGGTGGTCGACCCCTCGGAGCTGATGGCGCAATGGCAGCAACTGCTGGTCGTCGACGGCTTCGTCATGTTCTCCTGTCTCGGGCCGGGCAGCCTGCGAACGCTTCATGACCTCTACGCGCGCCTCGGCTGGGGCCCGCCGTTGGCCGACTTCGTCGACATGCACGACCTGGGCGACATGCTGGTGCAGGCCGGCTTTGCCGACCCGGTGATGGACCAGGAGGTGCTCAGCCTCAGCTGGGACAGCCCCGAAGCCCTGTTGAGCGAATTGCGCTCCCTCGGCGCGAATGCGTCGCCGCAGCGTGTGGCCGGATGGCGCACCCCGCGCTGGCGTGAGCGCCTGCATGCGGCGCTCAAGAGCCTCGCCCGACCCGATGGGCGCATCTACCTGGACTTCGAGATCGCCTATGGCCACGCCTTCAAGGCTGCGCCGCGTGCACCCCTCGCCGCCGAAACCCGCGTGTCGGTCGACGACATGCGTGCCATGGTGCGCAGCAGGACGTCCAGAGGGTGAGCGCCGTTTGAGGCCGCTCAAATGGGTGCGTTAAACTCGCGGGCTTGAAAAATGCAGGTCCGCCCGGGGGTACTTGCGCGCTGCGTGGCTCTCGGGGTGACCACAGGCTGCCGGCGACGAGGGAACCGGCGCTCCGACTCCACCCATGCAAGGCCTCGACGACCTGGCGCGTCGTCGATGGGGTGGCAGGCGCGCGAACCCGCTTCGATGTGATTCTTGAAAACTGAAACGACCATGATGAAGACGACGAAATCACTGTGGCAGTCTTTTGCCCGGAGCGCGGGGCAGGCCTGCGTGGCGGCGTGCGCCGCGCTGGCCGGCACGGCCGCAATGGCCGTCAACAGCCTGCCGGGCGGCCCGGCGGTGAATCAGCTGGACCTGCACCCGCCGGTCACCAAGATCGCCGCCGAGCAGCAGTGGTTGCACAACTTCATGATGATCGTGTGCATCGTGATCTTCATCGCCGTCTTCGGCGTGATGTTCTATTCGATCTTCAAGCACCGCAAATCCAAGGGCGCCAAGGCGTCCAACTTCCATGAGAGCGTGAAGGTCGAGATCGCCTGGACGGTGGTGCCCTTCATCATCGTGATCCTGATGGCGCTGCCCGCCACCAAGGCCGTCGTCGCGATGAAGGACACGGTTTCGGCCGACATCACCATCAAGGCCACCGGCATCCAGTGGAAATGGGGCTACGACTATCTGAAGGGCGAAGGCGAGGGCATCGGTTTCCTCTCCACGCTCGACGTCGCCCATCGCGAGATGTCCGATTCCGGCAAGCCCGCCGGCGACGACTACCTGCTCAAGGTCGACAACCCGCTCGTGGTGCCGGTCGACAAGAAGATCCGCATCATCACCACCGCCAACGACGTGATCCACGCCTTCATGGTGCCGGCCTTCGGCATCAAGCAGGATGCCATCCCCGGCTTCGTGCGCGACACCTGGTTCCGCGCCGAGAAGACCGGCGACTTCTACGGCCAGTGCGCCGAGCTGTGCGGCAAGGAGCACGCCTACATGCCGATCCACGTGAAGGTGCTGTCGCAGGCCGACTACACCAAGTGGGTGGAGGGCAAGCTGAAGGAGATCGCGGCTAAGGCCGACGATCCGACCAAGGTCTGGGCGCTGCCCGAACTGGCCGCCCGCGGCGAGAAGGTCTACGCCGCCAACTGTGCCGCCTGCCACCAGCCCACCGGCAAGGGCGCTGGCCCGATCAAGGCGCTGGATGCGTCGCCCGTCGTGCTCGACGCCGACAAGAACAAGCAACTTGCGATCCTCCTGAACGGCGCAGCCAACGGTGCGATGCCGGCCTGGAAACAGCTCAGCGACACCGACCTCGCTGCCGTCGCGACCTACACGAAGAACGCCTGGTCCAACAAGACCGGCCAGATCGTGCAGCCGGCCGACGTCACCGCCGCCCGCAAGTAATTCACCGAAAACCGCGCCCCAAAGGAAGACCCATGAGTGCTGTACTCGATCCCCACGGCCACGCGGCCGGCGACCACGGCCATGACCACGCGCATGACGACCACCATCCGCACGGCTGGCGTCGCTGGGTGTTTGCCACCAACCACAAGGACATCGGCACGCTGTACCTGCTGTTCAGCTTCACGATGTTCCTGTTCGGTGGCGTGCTGGCGCTCCTGATCCGCGCCGAGCTGTTCCAGCCCGGGCTGCAGATCGTGAACCCGCAGCTGTTCAACCAGTTCACCACCATGCACGGGCTGATCATGGTGTTCGGCGCCATCATGCCGGCCTTCGTGGGCTTCGCGAACTGGATGATCCCGCTGCAGATCGGCGCGGCCGACATGGCCTTCGCGCGGATGAACAACCTGAGCTTCTGGCTGCTGATCCCGGCCGGCATCATGCTCGTGGCATCGTTCTTCATGCCAGGTGGCGCCCCCGCCGCCGGCTGGACGCTCTACGCGCCGCTCACGCTGCAGATGGGCCCCTCGATGGACGCCGGCATCTTCGCGATGCACATCCTCGGCGCCTCGTCGATCATGGGCTCGATCAACATCATCGTGACCATCCTCAACATGCGCGCCCCCGGCATGACGCTGATGAAGATGCCGATGTTCTGCTGGACCTGGCTCATCACCGCCTACCTGCTGATCGCGGTGATGCCGGTGCTCGCTGGCGCCATCACGATGACGCTGACCGACCGCCACTTCGGCACCGCCTTCTTCAACCCGGCGGGCGGCGGCGACCCGATCATGTACCAGCACATCTTCTGGTTCTTCGGCCACCCCGAGGTGTACATCATGATCCTGCCGGCCTTCGGCATCGTGAGCCACATCGTGCCGGCCTTTGCTCGCAAGCGCCTCTTCGGCTACACCTCGATGGTGTACGCCACCTCGTCGATCGCCATCCTGTCGTTCATCGTGTGGGCCCACCACATGTTCACGACCGGCATGCCGGTGACGGGCCAGCTCTTCTTCATGTACGCGACCATGCTGATCGCGATCCCCACGGGGGTGAAGGTGTTCAACTGGATCGCGACCATGTGGCGCGGCTCGATGACCTTCGAGACGCCAATGTTGTTTGCGGTCGGCTTCATCTTCGTGTTCACGATGGGCGGCTTCACCGGTCTGATCCTCTCGGTGGCACCGATCGACATCCAGCTGCAAGACACCTACTACGTGGTGGCGCACTTCCACTACGTGCTGGTGGCCGGCTCGCTGTACGCGATGTTCGCCGGCTACTACTACTGGGCGCCCAAGTGGACGGGCGTGATGTACTCCGAGACGCGCGGCAAGATCCACTTCTGGGGCTCGTTGATCTTCTTCAACGTCACCTTCTTCCCGATGCACTTCCTGGGTCTCGCCGGCATGCCGCGTCGCTACGCCGACTATCCGATGCAGTTCGCGGACTTCAACGCGCTGGCGACGGTGGGTGCTTTCGGCTTCGGGTTGATGCAGGTCTACTTCCTGCTGTTCGTCGTGCTGCCCGCCATGCGCGGCAAGGGTGAGCCGGCGCCGCAGAAGCCGTGGGAAGCGGCAGAAGGCCTGGAGTGGGAAGTGCCGTCGCCGGCTCCGTTCCACACCTTCGAGACGCCCCCGAAGCTGAATGCCTCGGCCACGAAGGTGATCGGTTGATCGCAGCAGGACGACGCCATGACGACGCCTGAGCAGAAGAAGAGCAACCGCCGGCTGGGCCTGATCCTGGGCTCGGTGGCGCTCATCTTCTTCCTCGGGTTCATGGCTCGCATGGTGCTCCTGGGCGGTTGAGGGCGGCTGAGATGAACCACCGACGCCGCCTCGCGCTCCTCGCTGACAACCGTCGTATGGTTGGCAAGCTGGCGGTCGTGGCGTTGTTGATGTTCGGCTTCGGGTATGCGTTGGTGCCGATGTACCGCGCCATCTGCACGGCGCTTGGCATCAACGTGCTGTCAGTCAGCGAGAAGGCCATACCCGGCAACTCGAAGGCCACGCCCGCTAACACGCAGGTCGACACTTCGCGTACGGTCACGGTGGAGTTCGAT
Organism: Rhizobacter sp. J219; assembly: GCF_024700055.1. Lineage (GTDB taxonomy): Bacteria > Pseudomonadota > Gammaproteobacteria > Burkholderiales > Burkholderiaceae_C > Rhizobacter. The sequence goes on along the minus strand of NZ_JAJOND010000001.1, from coordinate 2,753,225 downwards.
GCCAATGCGCGCGGGCCGTGGGACTTCAAGCCTGCAAAGCGCTACATGGAAGTGCATCCCGGTGAACTCACGACGGTGATGTACGAGTTCAAGAACATCCAGAATCGCACGATGGCGGCGCAGGCCATCCCGAGTTACGCGCCTAAGCAGGCCACCCCGCATTTCAACAAGCTCGAATGCTTCTGCTTCAACGAATACACGCTCAAGCCAGGCGAGACGCGCCAGTGGCCGGTGGTGTTCGTGATCGACCCGAAGCTGCCGAAGGACGTGAAGACCATCACCCTCTCGTATACCTTCTTCGAGGTGGGCGGCAAGGTGGCGGCGCCGGTGAAGACGGAAGCCAAGGAACCCCAGTCATGACGTCCGATGGGCTGAAAGACGCGGTCCAGCGAAAAGGTTCGTTCGGCCAGACGCTGCGTGCCGTCGGCTGGTCGTTTTTCGGCGTGCGCAAGTCCGCCGAGCATGAGAAGGACATGGCGCAGTTGAACCCGGTCCACGTCATCATCGCGGGCGTGATCGCCGCGGTGGTGTTCATCGTGGCGCTGGTGTTGATCGTGCGTTGGGTGTTGTCGAGCGGGGTCGCTGCCTGAGCAGGGACCGTCGCTCACCAAGAGTCAAGATTCACAAGAGATCCGATCCGTAGGAGAAACCATGTCGGCAGCGACAACCCCGGGGCAAACCCCTCACTACTTCGTCCCCGCACCCTCGCGGCACCCCGTGATGGCCTCGATCGGCCTGTTCATGGTGATCCTTGGCGCAGGCCAGTGGATCAACGGCCAAGGCTGGGCGGCGTATCTGGTGCTGTTCGGCCTGCTCTGGTGGGCCTTCGTGCTCAAGCAGTGGTTCGGTGACGCCATCCGCGAAAGCGAAAGCGGGCTCTACAGCGACCGTATCGACGTGTCGTACCGCTGGAGCATGAGCTGGTTCATCTTTTCGGAAGTGATGTTCTTCGGCGCCTTCTTCGGCGCGCTGTACTGGGCCCGCATCCACTCGGTGCCGAGCCTGGGCAGCCTGGAGAACGCGATCCTGTGGCCTGACTTCAAGGCCTTCTGGCCCAGCAGCGTGCCCGGCACCACCGGCGCACCGGCCGGTACCGTGGAGCCCTTCGCCGTGATGGGTCCGTGGCCGATTCCCACCATCAACACGGCGCTGCTGCTGACCTCGGGTGTCACGCTCACGATCGCGCACCACGCGCTGATTGCCGGCAACCGCAGCAAGACGATCCTGTGGATGTGGATCACCGTGATCCTGGGCGCGACCTTCCTCGGCTTCCAGGCCTACGAGTACATGCACGCGTACCGTGACCTGAACCTCAAGCTCAACTCGGGTGTCTACGGCTCGACCTTCTACATGCTGACCGGCTTCCACGGCTTCCACGTGTGCGTGGGTGCCCTGATGCTGCTCTTCATCACGCTGCGCCTGCACAAAGGCCATTTCACGCCGCAGCGCCACTTCGGCTTCGAGGGCGCGGCCTGGTACTGGCACTTCGTGGACGTGGTGTGGCTCGGCCTCTACGTGGTCGTGTACTGGCTCTGAGTCCCGGCGAATCATCCAGATGCGAAAAGAGCGCCTCGCGGCGCTCTTTTGCTTTGGCGGCTGATGCTCAGCGCTCGATCGGAATGCCCGAGGGCTTGATCCAGCCCATCCAGTAGGCGAAGAGGATGCACAGGAACAGCAGCACCGACAGCCCGACCCGCACCGCGAGGGCCCGCATCATGTTGGCGGTCTTGGGCTTGCCGTCGCGGCCGTCGCGCATCAGGAACACACCGGCCGAGGCAAGCGCCGCCACGATGAACACCAGGGCTGCGGCAATGAAGTACTTCATGGGCGACGATTATTCCACCCGGTGGGTGCGGCATGGCCGGCTGGCTGTCTGACCCGCGCCGACGCGCAGTCGTCGTACTCGTGGCCACGCTGATCGGCATGGCCGTGACGGCGCGCCTGGGCGTGTGGCAACTCAGCCGTGCGTCGCAGAAAGAGGCGTTGCAGTCGTCGCTCGATACACGCGGCCGCCTGCCGCCGTTGCGCATGGAGACCTTGCCGCAGAGCGAGTCGCAGGTGCTGGCCGAGCTCCATCGGCCCACCGTGTTGCGTGGCGAGTGGCAACAAGGGGCCACGGTCTTTCTCGACAACCGGCAGATGAACGGCCGCCCGGGCTTCTTCGTGCTCACGCCGCTGCTGCTGGCCCCCGGCGACGCGGTGCTGGTGCAGCGCGGCTGGGTGCCGCGTGACGTGCAGGACCGCAGCCGCGTGCCGCTGGTGCCCACACCCGCCGGCCCTGTTGTAGTCCGTGGGTGGCTGGCCCCGGCTCCGGGCCGCCTCTACGACTTTGCCCCCGGTGTGCCGGCCTCGGGCCCGATCCGGCAGAATCTCGTGCTCGCCGATCACTCGCGCGAGATCGGCGTGACGCTTCGACCCTGGACGGTCCTGCAGAGCGACGAGGGCGCACCGAAGGGCGATGGCCTCTTGCGCCAATGGCCGCGGCCTGCGGCCGATGTTCACAAGCACTACGGCTACGCCTTCCAGTGGTTCGGTCTGTGCGCCTTGATGGCAGGTTTGTATGTCTGGTTCCAACTCCTCCGCCCCCGCTTCCAGCGACGCCGGTGAAGCCTTCAGCTTCACTGTGCACTCGATGCCCGCGCCCTCGCTCGACGATAAGCGCACGGCGAACGGCCGGCTGAAGATGATGCTGGTGCTGCTGGTGTGCGCAGCGCCGGTGATCGCGTCATACCTGACCTACTTCGTGATCCGGCCCGAGGGCCGCACGAACTACAGCGAGCTGGTGCAGCCGCAGCGCCCGATCCCCGTCGATCTGCCCCTCGTCGATGTGCAGGGCCAGTCGGTGTCGCCTGCGTCGTTGAAGGGCCAATGGCTGCTGGTGGCGGTGGCCGGGGGCGCTTGCGACGAAGGCTGCGAAAAGAAACTCTGGTTGCAGCGCCAGTTGCGCGAAGCACTCGGGCGCGAGAAAGACCGGCTCGACAAGGTCTGGCTGGTGCACGACGGGGTGCCGGCGCGTGCGCAGGCGGTGCAGGCCATGCAGGCCGCGGGTGCGGCCACCGTGCTGGTGCTGCCGCAGGCGGCGCTGGCCAAGTGGCTGGAGCCGGCGCCGGGCCAGCGGCTCGAAGACCACTTCTACATCGTCGACCCGCTCGGCAACTGGATGATGCGGGTGCCGCCCAACCCCGACGCGGCCAGGCTCAAGCGCGACCT